>CAYQYB010000040.1:0-15030 GCA_964421535.1 uncultured Verrucomicrobiota bacterium
GGTGGCCAGCATCGGGTCGAGGATCAGGGCTACGTCCACCGCGTCGCGTTTCGGAAGCTTCTTGTAGTACTCCACCGGCCGGAGGGTTTTTTCGTCGCGATAGAAACCCAGGTGCCAGACCTCCGCACCGGAGATCAGGTTGAGGACCGGATCGACCATTCCAAGGCCCGCGCGCAGGATCGGGATGAGGCCGATGCGGTGCTTGAGGGTCTTGCCGTCCGCGGTTCCGAGCGGCGTGCGTACACGGGTCGGCTGGGTCTTCAGGTCCTTCGCCGCCTCGTACGTCAGGAGGATCGACAGCCGCTGGACCATTCGGCGAAAGCCGCCCGAATGTACACGCCGATCGCGCAGGCTGACCAAGTGGTGCTGGACGAGGGGATGCTTGATGACGAATACGTTCTTCATGCGGCCTCCAGAGTACAGGCGCTCGTCTCCGGACAACACCTACCCACCCCGGCTTCGCCACCCCTCCCGGGGAGGGGACGGTTTTTATTCCCCTCCTACGGAGGGGTGCCCAACGGGCGGGGTGGGTTTCCAATCAGCGCCTATATCTTTGCAAATTAACGGCTTCTGAGGTTACGGACAAGGGTGAACAGCCTCCGGACATCGTTTAACGGACATTGGCAAAAAGGGTATTTAATAGATAGGAATTATTCAAGGTAAAGCGTTTGACCGAGCCTGCGGCACGGTGTAGATTTATCGCGTGTGCCGTACTTACCGCCCGCAGCCGGAGGAATGATCTTGTGAAAAGCGGACACATATCGACGAATCTCGCCGCCCTGCTGTTCTCCCTGTTGCTGATCGCAGGCCCTGTCCAATCGGAAGTGATCCTCCAGTTCTTCAACAACTCCTGGGACGAAATTTCCGACGAGATTCCCGAGCTCGCCGAGGTCGGCTACACCGCGCTCTGGCTGCCTCCGCCGCAGAAGTGTAGCGGCGGCGCGTCGGTGGGCTATGACCTCTGGGACCCGTTCGACCTGGGCGGCAAGGACCAGCGCAGTACGGTCAAGACGCGCTACGGCACCGAGGAGCAGCTTCTCCGCCTGATTCAGACCGCGCACCGGTTCGGCATGCGCGTGTACTTCGACAACATCATGAACCACCGCGCGTTCGACATCCCGGGCTACAACGCCGACACGCCGATCGACATCTATCCCGGCATGCTCCCCGAGGATTTCCATCTCCGCGTCACCGAGGAAGGTTTCTACCGCAAGTGGAACAACACGGAGAACTGGGGCAACACGTGGCAGGTGCAGTACCAGAACCTGTCCGACCTGATCGACATCGCGCACGAAACCCCGAACGGAAACTTCGGGCCGTCGGAGGGAAGCACGCACCCGAAGATCTCGTTCGTCCGCCACCCGAACAACCCCGAGTACTACGACTACCATCCGACGCTGGGGTGGGTGGGGTTCGGTACGACCAACATCACCACGAACACGATCGCGCAGAACCCGGACTACTACAAGGAGGACGTCGGCGGCTACCTGATGCGGTCCGTGCGCTGGCTGGTCTACACGACCCGGGTGGACGGCCTCCGGCTGGACGCGGTGAAACACGTGCCGTCGTATTTCTTCGGCGAGCAGTACGACGTGAACAAGGATTCCAACTCGAACGGCTACTGCGGCCACGCCCAGTGGGAGTTCGACAAAGTGCGCGGGTTCAACGACTCCGACAACTACCGCGACACCGTGTTCGACACGGAGAAGTCCTACGGCCGCAACGACCTGATGATGTTCGGCGAGCACATGGGCGAGCCGCCGCCGTACGACGAGTACTGGGCCGCCGGCATGCGCCTGCTCGACGCGCGCACGCACCAGACGTTCAACGACAACTTCGGCAATTCGTGGGGCAGCCTGGCGGACCTGGACAGGGCCGACTACATCTCGGGCAAGCAGATGGGGCAGGCTCTCGGCGTGTATTACGCGAAGAGCCACGACGATAACGTGGCCTACAACGAGCAGCTGCACAACGCGATGAATCTGACCCGCGCCGGCCTCCCGGTGATCTACACCGACGGCAACCGGCACGCCGAGACGCTCGGGCAGAGCGGCGGCGCGTTCCCGCGGCACGCGAACACCGCGTACCTCGGCCAGTGGGGCGACCAGCGGATCCGCAACCTCGTCTACATCCACAACCAGTTCGCCCGCGCCACGAACGTCGGCAAGTGGGGCGACGCGGACGTTGCGATCTACGAGCGGCGCGACAAGCGCGAGAACATGAGCATGAGCGACGCCGACGGCACCGTCCTCCTGATGATGATCAACGACAACTACTCCTCCGGCCAGTCGCGCTCCTTCACCACGACCTTCGGCCACACGCCGATGGTCGACGACGAATATCTCTACAACTACTCCACCTACGGCGGCGGGTTCTACACGTACGCGTCGGCGATCGGTTCCGTCGTCATCCCGCCCGGCGGCTACTTCGCGTTCGCGCCGCGCAGCCCGGAGGAGTCGGACCTGTGGAAGAACGCCGGCGGCAGGCCGGTCACGATCCTCCAGAACAACCAGCCCGTGCCCTCGGTCTCCGTAATCCGGAAGGACGGACCCGACGGCGACGCTGCGTTCAACCCGTACGGCGTCGCCGATGCGAACGCGACCGACTTCTCGTACACGTACAGCATTCCGCGTGTGACCATCGCCACGAACCTTCGCTTCGTCGCGCGCGTGGACGGCTCCGCGATCAACGTGCTGATGAAGCTCGACGGCGGCATCAACCTCAACACCAACAAGCACTCCTCCGGCGACCTGCGCGACCACCCGCCCGGAAACGAAGGCTCGTTCGATGTGTTCCTAGGATACGAGCAAGCGGGATTCCAGCACCGGCAGCACGACGAGTTGTTCGCGGCGAAGGATACGCACCGGAACATGGTGGGTTCGGCCGGCTCGGAAACCTACGTCGCAACGATCGGCTCCACCGGCCTCACGGTCAACCAGGGCCAGAGCAACAACACCTACGCCGGCACGTACACCGCCAAGTGGATCTACCACGACCCCGAGGCCAACGACGAGTGGGCCGCCGCGCAGTTCTCGCCCGCGCCGCAGAGCGCGGTCAACTCGAACATCACCGTGCGCGTCAAGGTCGGCTACAAGCTGACGTTCATCAACCGGATGTACCTCTACTACACGACCGACGGCCAGACGTGGCCCGAGGGCGCCGGCGGCGACGGCGTCACGACCAACACGAAGGTCGTCGCCCTGAACTGGTACGCGAACGGCTCGCCGGACGACGTCACCAACTATCCCGACTGGTACTACGGAACGATCCCCGCGATGAGCAGCGGCACGGTTTTCCGCTACAAGATCGGCGGCTTCCGGCTGCAAGGCTCCGACGGGTTCGGGTGGGATTGCGTCAAGCCTGACACCGGCGCGAACGTCTCGCGCAAGATGACGATGATGGGCGTGTGGACGACCGACCTCGTGAACGCGCGGACGGTCACGTACTACCCGCACAACGACTGGAACCCGAACACGGCGACCGGCCTCGTCGAAGGCTACCACGTGATCAGCGCGCGCGCGTTCCTCGACCGCTCGGGCAAGGCGTCGATCTACAACACGTTCGTCCAGCCGTTCTACTTCGACGCCAGCACGCCGACGGGCGAGGTGAAGTATCCGTCCGAGAGCGACACGCTCTACCAGAGCGAGTACGGCGCGGTCGTGCGAACCGATCCGACCGTGAAGGAAGTCTGGTACAACGTTGCGGATGCGGATTACGCGAATGACGATGCGGCCACGTCGAACCAGTACGGCAACGGGACGAACCTGCTGGGGCAGACCGCGTGGGTCAAGGCCTACGAGGTCACGCCCACCCTCGGCATCTCCAGCGTCTACCCGAAGGAATGGCGCTTCTCGTTCTTCAACATCCCGACGAGCGGTACGGCAACGATCTACGTTAAGCTGCTCGAGCTCAGCTCGTCGACCAACCTGGACGGATCGGACGCGACGGAGCATTTCACGACGCTTCAGCGCACCGTGACGTGCCGCGCCCCGACCACCGTCTTCCAGTACGACTGGCCCACCGCGGACGGCACGATGGTCGCGTCCGGCTGGACGGTCCGCGTGAAGTTCAGCTCGTCGCTCGTCGACGGCTACGACGATGCCACGATGGCGAACAAGTTCCTGATCACGATCAACGGCTCCGCCCAGAGCCGCAGCGGCTATGTCATCACGAGGAACTGGGAAGGCGGCCTCGGCAAGATCGAGTTCAGCGTGCCCGACCTCTACAACGGCGACACGAACTTCCTGCACCAGATCACGTTCAGCCTCGAAACGAGCGGCGGCGTGACGCGCGAGGCCAGCCGGTACGTCAAGGCCCAGCCCAGCGCGGCGAGCATCCTCGTCCAGATCGTCGACCCGCCGGAGGTGGACTCCGACGGCCAGCCGTACGTGATCGTGCTGCCGGACGTCGCGAGTCCCAGCTCCACGCAGCGGCAGTACAGCGTCCGCGTGGAGACCGATCTCTCGGCGAGGAACCTCTGGCTGTCGTTCACTAACTCCGTCGGCTACACGGTGCCGGTCCCGTCCATCTCGAACCTGCTCACGGGCACCGTCTCCGTGGTCTTCGGCTCGAACGTGGTTACCGGATCCGGTACCGCGTTCGACGCGCAGCTCGGCGCCGGGAACCTGATCAGGATCGACACGAACTACCTGATCGTCTCGCAGGTGGTCGCCAGCAACGTCCTGACCCTGACCACGACGTACCCGGGCACGACCGCGGCCGGCCTGACCGCGTACCGCGTGATCGCGAACCCGTCCGTCTCGGGCAGCAAGCAGTACTGGAACTTCCTGTGGACGAACATGGCGGAGGGCTACTTCACGTTCGTCGCGAACGTGGACACCAACGGCAGCACGAACACCGTCGAGGCGAGCGCCACGCGCAACGTGACCGTGATCTTCCGCGAGTACGTCAACGTCAACACGAACGACTCGGACGACGACGAGGACGGCCTGCTCGACCTGAACGAGTCTTCGCCCACGAACCTGCCCGGCACCAATCCCGAGACGTGGGGCAACGGCGATGTGCACATCTGGAACATCTACGGCAAGACCGACCCGGTGAGGCCTGACACCGACGGGGACGGCCTGCCGGACGGGCTGGAGAGCGGCCTGCGGACGCCGATCGAAGCGGGCCAGACCGACACGAACCTGGACACGAACGGGGACGGGTGGAGGAACTTCCTGAGCGACCTGGACCCGCCGTTCTACAATACGACCGACAACTCCGACGTGCCGAACTACGTGTTCTACGACTCGCGCACCAAGCTGATCGCCGGCGGGACCACCGATCCCAACAACCCGGACAGCGACTACGACGGCATTCCGGACGGCGTCGAGGACGCCAACCGCAACGGCTGGGTGGACGGCGACGGCAGTGCACTGTATCCATCGCAAGGGAAGGGCGACCGCGGCAGCTGGCCGACCAAGGTGTTCGGCGGCTCGTGGACCGAAACCGATCCGAACAGTTCCGACACGGATGTGGACGGCGCGAGCGACGGCTACGGCGAGGACACGAACTTCAACGGCCGCATCGAGGGCGACACGAACTCCAACCGCGTGTACGACGCAGGCGAGGCGTGGAGCGAATCGAATCCGCTGGACCCCGACACGGACGACGACGGCCTGCCCGACGGGTGGGAGGCGCGGTACGGACTCGACCCGCTGGACAGCGGCACGAACAGCCTGCGGACTTCGGCCGCCGGCGACGGCAATTCCACGAACGGCGCCAGCGGCAACCCCGACGGCGACCTGATCGTCCAAGGCGGCGTCACCAATCCCTACAGCAACCTGCTCGAGTTCCAGAACGGGACCAACCCGCGACAGTTCGACACGGGCGCCGAACCGCCCGAAGGCTCGATCACGGTCGGAGCCGGCAACGGGCTGGGTGTGCTGACGGGAACCGGAACCAATTACCAGGAGTTCACCGAGTGGACCGCGGACGACTGCCTCGTGCTCGACGCGTACGAGGGCGACGGCGGCAACAACCAGCAGGGCGACCTCTACCTCGCCTGGGACGGCTATGATTCCTCGCGCGACATCGTGGCATTCTACGCCCACGACGGCGGCGATGTCGGGAGCGGCGGCGACGGCAAGTTCTACTTCCGCGTGGACTTCCAGGATCTCGCCGCGAACGCCGAGGAAGGCAATCTCGACATCTACGTCGTCATCGACACGGGCAACCCGGCGAACGGAAACACGGACCTTCCGGACGAGGTGGACCTGCAGACGAGCAACCGGTGGGAGGCCGTGGTCGCGGTCTACCAGTCGGGCGTGGGGCAGGTGTATTCGAGCCCCAGCACGACGGTTCCGGGCGCTTTCCTGGACGCTTACTTCAACGCCACGCTGGACTCGTGCGAGTTCTCCATCAGCCGCAGCGCGCTGACCGGCTGGCTCGGCAACATGAGCACCCTGCACTTCCAGGTCTTCACGACGAAGGACGGCACCTGCAACTCGTGCGACGGCGGCAAGCCCGGCGCGGGCGACATCGGCGGGCGCAACGACGTGCGCGACACGATCTACGACGACGAGGTGGCGGAGGACTACTGGATGTCGCAGGCGAGCATCAAGAACGTGCTCAGCTACTGGTTCAGCGGAAGCGACCGGGCGGGGCACGCGAAGGTCGCGATGGTCGTGCACGGCAACCAGGCCATCCAGCCCGGCAGCACGATCCAGGGCCTCGTCAACGACGGCGCGGGCGCCGGCTACAACCGCCCGCTCGGCGTTCACGAGCTGTATCGCGCGCCGGTGAACCTGCACATCACGCCGACGCTCGCGTCAGCGCTGGAATGGGCAAAGACCGACCCGGCGGCGCCGGAATCCTGGCGCACGAACTACTACGCGAGCGGGCCGGCGTTCAACGACTGGATCGCGGCCCTGTACCGCACGAACGTCGTCGCCCTGCTCGGCAGCACGTTCTCGGACCACATCCTCCGGTACTTCACGAAGGAGTTCAACGAAGACAACGTGTCGCTGGCAAACGAGTTCCTCCAGCAGATCTACGGCTTTGCGCCGAAGACCAACACCGTCTTCTGGACGCCCGAGCGCGTGCTGAACGCCGACGTGTTGGACAAGATCCTGGACATGGGCTACGAGTACACCCTGATCGACCAGTCCACCCACATGTGGCACTGGATGGGCCGGACCACCGCTCTCGGCGACGACGGGTACCGCATCAACCAGTTCAACGGCGTGAAGTGCTTCGTGATGAACGACGGCGCGTCGAGCTATCGTTTCTCGAACACGGACGGCGGTCTGCCGACCGCCCTCCGCAGCCTGCTCAACCGCAAGGCGCGCAGCGGCACGCAGGACCAGGTCGTCACCATGCTCAGCAACTGGGAAGACTTTGGAACTCTGGCCAACGCCAATGCGTATGACAGGAACCTGATCTGGCTGGCCAACCATCCGTGGATCGAGGTCGTGTCGCTCGAGGACGTCGCCGCCGGCAAGATCGACAAGACCTGGGACGGGATCGGTGACGCCTGGTATGTGTTCGACCGCGGTTCGTCCACCCGGACCAACATGGCATACGACTGGCTGCACCACGCCTCGGAGAACGACTACGACAACTGGTACGTGGGCTCTTCCTACGAGGAAGGCCTGCTGACGAACCGGTTCTTCATCCGCTCCGGGGTTCAGCTGCCGAAGCAGTACGGCATGATGTATTTCGACGGCATCCTGACCGACGCATGGGTCCAGGTCACGTCCGTCGCCGACACGAACCTCGGGAAGCTCGCGCGCGGAATCCTGCACGCCTCCGTTTTCGAGACCGCCTTCCACACGCAGACGAACGTGACGAGCACCGAGCGGTTCAGCACGGGCGAGTACATCTATCCCGACTCCCAGCGCGAGAAGCTGGCCGACTTCTCGAAGTTCGCGCAGGCGCAGACGCGGCTCGCGTCCGTCGTGGAGCGCGTGGACGACTGGGCGGCGGTCGCCGGCTCGATCACCAACGCGCAGACCGCCTCGGAGGACATCGACCAGGACGGCGAGGACGAGTACCTCCTGTTCAACGACCGCCTGTTCGGCGTGTTCGAGCGGATCGGCGGGCGGCTGGTCGGCGTCTGGGTCCGCGACATCCTGAACAACCGCGTGCTCGAGGCCGCGGGCAACCTGATGAGCTACTCCGGGTCGGCGACGGAGGACGAGGGCACGTACAACGTCGAGAGCAACGGCACCGTGGTGGCGCACCGGACGTCCTGCATGAAGGACTGGTGGGCGTCCGCGAACGGCAACCAGTACATCAACGGCCTGTTCACGGCCTTGAATTGGACCAACGGCTGGCGCCTGACGTCCTCCGATACCGCCGTGCAGAAGACCGTCACGCTCGCGCCGAAGGGCTGGAAGTTCGAGGTGCAGTACCAGATGTCCGGCACGATGGTTGGCCAGCCGCTCTACGTCCGCCACGGCTTCTCGCCGAACCTGTACGACCTCCTGCTGCGCGGCCAGCAGACGCTCGGGTCCGAGTCGCACAGCGCCGGCATCATGGCGCTCGCCAACACAAACTACGAGACGACGGTCCTCGCGACGATCGGCTACGCCGACGCCGGGCACAACGCGGGCTTCAACACCAGCGCGTACGACGACGACCCGACCAAGAGCGTGAGCTTCAACACCATCAACATGCGCAACCAGGCGCAGACCCACCAGGTCGAAATGGTCGGCACGAACAGCTTCGCGTTCTCGCTCGGATTCCAGGCCATGCCCTCGGACTGGAACGCCGACGGCATGCCGAACATCTACTCCGACGAATACGGCCTGGGGACGAACGCCCTCGGCGGCGCGGACCAGGACGCGGACTTCGACGGCATGTCGAACAGGAAGGAGTACATTTCCGGCACCAGCCCGCTGGACGACGAGGACTACCTGCACCTGACCGCCGGCAGTTGGTCCAATGCCGGCATCGTCGTGCGGTTCCCGACCAAGACGCAGAGGAACTACTTCGTCCACTACGACAACCTGCCGCTGATGGCGCAATCGTGGACGCAGGCCACGGTGAACGCGATCGCCGGCACGGGCGGGATTTACCAGTGGCTGGACGACGGCAGCCTGACCGACCCGGACCCGGGCCTGATCACGAACCGGTTCTACATGATCGAAGTGCAGTTGCCGCAGTAAGTTTCAAGTTGAGGGTTCCAAGTTCCAAGTTTCTACCGGACAACCTGGAACGTGGAACTTCTAACTTGAAACTTCCTCCGACCTATCCGTCGCCGGGGCGGGCCTCGGGGTGAGCGCGGAAATCTCGCGATACAGCTCGGCGGTCATCTTCACCTTCAGGGCGCCCAGGGAAGCCTCCAGCTGTTCCAGGTCTCGCGCGCCGATGATCGGCGCGGTGACGGCGGGGTGGTGGGCGGCCCACGCGACCGCCAGCGACACGGGATCAACTCCGCGTTCTTTCGCGACGCGGGCAAACGCCCGCACCGATTCGTGCATCCAGCGATCCCCGTAGCGGCGCTGGTAGATGTCGTCGGTCGAAAGGCGGCCGCTCGCGCGCGGTCGGTCGTCGCCGTACTTGCCCGTCAGCAGGCCGCCTCCCAGCGGGCTGTACGTGACGACGCCGAGGTTCTCCGCCTGCGCCATGGGGAAAATCTCCACCTCGGCCTGGCGCTTCACGAGGTTGTACATCGGCTGGATGCATTCGAAGCGGGCCCACGCCTGCGCCGCGGAAATGCCGAGCGCCTTTTCGATCTGCCAGGCCGCGAAGTTGCTCGCGCCGGCGAAGCGGATCTTTCCCTGCCGGACCAGTTCGTCCAGCGCGCCGAGCGTTTCCTCGAGCGGCGTGTTCTCGTCGAAGTGATGAACGAAGTAGATGTCGATCCGGTCCGTCCCCAGCCGCTTCAGGCTGGCCTCGATCGCGGACATGATGTAGCTGCGCGACAGGCCGACCGCCTGCAGCTTCTTCCCGACCGCGTAGTACACCTTGCTGGTGATGACGACCTCGCTGCGGCAGTCGCGGATGAGTTCACCGAGGATCTTCTCGGACTCGCCCTGCGCGTAGATGTCCGCGCAATCGAAGAAGTTGATCCCCGCCTCGCGGCAGCGATGGAACATCGCCGCCGACGTCTCCCGGTCCGCCTCGCGGCCGAATGTCATCGTGCCCATGCAGAGGGGGGAGACTTTCAGATCGGTTTTGCCGAGTGGGCGGTAGTGCATCGTTTAGTTCCAAGTTCCAGGTTTCAAGTTCCAAGTTCTCAATCCCGGCAATCTGCAACATGGAACCTGAAACTAATCAATACGCATTCTTCCGCGCGAACAGCGTCTTCACCAGGATCTTGAAATCGAAGGCCAGCGACCAGTTCTCGAGGTAGTACAGGTCGTACTTGATGCGCTCGCGGATGTCCGTGTTGCCGCGCAGGCCGTTGACCTGCGCCCAGCCCGTCATGCCGGGCTTGGAAACGTGCCGCCACATGTAGCGGGTGATGTCTTCCTTGAACTGCTCGACGAAATGGGGGCGCTCGGGGCGAGGCCCGACGAGGCTCATATCGCCGACGAGGACGTTCCAGAACTGCGGAAGCTCGTCGAGATTGTGCCGCCTCAGGAACGCGCCGATCTTTGTGCGCCGCGGGTCCTGCTCGGTGGCCCACACCGGACCGGACTCCGCCTCGGCTGACTCCTTCATCGTCCGCAGCTTGTGGATGAAGAACTGCGAGCCGCCCTCGCCGCACCGCTCCTGCCGGTAGAACGCGGGGCCCGGCGACGTCAGCTTGATGACCGGCACCGCCACGAAGATGACCGGCGATGAAAGCAGCAGGCCGACGACCGAGCCGACGATGTCCTCGGCGCGCTTGATCACGCGGTTCCAGAAGTAGTCCAGCGGCCACTTGCTGAACCCGATGAGCGGAATGTCGCCCACGCTCTCCACGTGCACCTTGGTGGTTAGCACGCTGTACAGGTCCGGCACGAGCATGAACGACACGAGGCCGCGCTCGCAGCAGAGGATGATCTCCGCCGTCCGCTCGTGCGGCAGCGTGGGATCGGCAAGGATCACCTGGTCTACCTCGCCGCCGGCCACAAAGTTCTCCAGGTCGTCGAGCTTGCCCTTGATCAGCTCCGCCGGGATCACGGGATCCGGGGCGTCGTCGTTCGTCTTCAGGAAGGCGATCACGCGCGAGCGCAGGCGCGGCTCCTGCTTCAGAGCGAGCTTGATGCGCGCCGCGACGGAATCCGTGCCGAGGATAATGACGCGGTTGACGACTTCGCGATGTCTCGCGTAGTGGAGCTCGAGCCGGAAGAGGATGAAGCGGGTGATCAGCACGAACAGCGGCACCGTCACCAGCGAGATGATCAGCATCCACCGGGCGAACTCGTGCTGTGTCCGTATGAGAGAGGTCGCGGCGACGGTGATCAGGAAACCCCAGCCGCACGCGCGGACCAGCCGCGGGAACTTGTCCCCGAACGCGCCCGTCTGCGGGCGCACGTAGAGGCCGAGCGAGCGGAAAATAAAAAGAAACAGCAGAACCGCGACGGCGGAACCGAGAAAATACATCTCGGGGGGCGGGTACCCTTTTTGCACCGGAATAAGCCCGGAGTAGAACCGGATCCAGTACGCCAGCAGGAAGCCTGAGTAGATGGCAATGGCGTCGGCGACAACCGCCGCCGTGCTGCACATCACATCAAAAGTGTCCCGCGTCCGCATGGGGTACAGAGTAGAGTTCCGGGTTTCAGGTTCCAAGTTCCAAGTTGGCGGTCGCCGAAGAGCGGGCTAGGGCAGCTCCATCAGGAACTCGCGCGTGAAGTCGATCTTCACGGTGCCGCGCCATATCCGGCAGTCCAGCAGGTGGCCGCCGGCGTCTCCGCCCTGCGCCAGGAAATGCAGGTGGTAGCCGGGCGCCTGGACGCCGTCCATGAACGACGGGAAGCGGAAGCCCACGGCGGTGCCTGTGACATTGGTCAGCTCGAAAACGACCTGCTGCTTCACGACATCGTCCAGGGGCGGGTACGGCTTCTTCTGGGCGGGCACGCTGCGCGTCTTCACGGTTTCGAAGATTCCGTCGATGCGGATCGCGCAGGGGATGTTCGTGGGCAGAATCGCATCGAGCCGGGCTTTGATCTCGTCGTAGCTCATCGGCTGTTCCAGTTCAACGGCCTGGTCGTTGTCGAAGAACGTGACGGTGGCATAGCAGGATTGCGTGGAGAGGTCGGGCGTGTAAACCTTCCCGTCCGTCTTCACCTGGTACACCGTTCCGTCGAGCTCGATCATCTCGCCGTTGATCCCCTCGAACGTGCCGATCCCGAAATCGCCGTGCCGCGTCACGTCGGCATACGTCTTGATGCCGTCATATGCGCCGGCCTTCAGCGCCGCCATCGAGGAGAGCTGGTAAAGGACGTCCCGGTCCTGCGCATGAACCGTTCCAACCAGAAGGCAAAGCGCCACAATCGAAAATGTCATGGCTTTCATCAGTTCGTTCTTTCACCGAAACTTACATCACGCGCGGAGCGCCCGGCGGCGGCTGCGGGTCCAGAGGGCAGACTTTCTCCGTCGGGAGGGTTGCGGAAACTTCCTTGTCCAGCGCCTGGCTCGTCATCTGCTGGAACAGCGCCGCGCCGTCCGCTCCGTAGATGCTGACCACCAAGCCGTCGAACTCGCGGCCGCTTTTCGATTTCGAGACCCCGCCGCCCCAGTTCTGCTCGTACTCGTATTTGTACAGCCCGATCCCCTTGCCGTCGACGACGACCGTCTTTCCCTGCGCGATCGCCGGCAACACGATGATCTCAACACAGTCCTTCTGCCGGCCCGAGGTCTGGATGTTGTTGCTGAAGTACTCGATGACCAGTTTCGACCCCGCGTCGATGCTCTTGTTCCGCCCGGTGATCCAGATGCGCGGCTTGTGAAAAATCGTTCCGGATTCGGCCTTCGTGTACCAGCCCGTATTGGTCTGCTTGCTGGTCTGCAGTTTGCCCTTCGAAGTGACCACCGCGATTTCAAGGTTGTACGCCATCCCCGCAGCCCGGCTCTGCTGAGACGCGCTGAACGTCTGCATCTTCTGCATGTCCTTCTGCGCCACCGGGGGCTCGGTGCCCGGCTTGTAGAACGTGTAGGCGGACGCCGGCGCCGCGGCGGTCGTTGCGGCGGGCGAGGGCGACGCAGGAGCCGGAGAGGGCGCGGCCGGGGCGGCAGAGGCTTCGGCCGCGGGCGGCTCGCTCGCCCACGCGGGCAGGTCGTCCATGATCCGTTCCTTCTCGGCACGGACCGCGAGCGCGTCGTCCACGCGCTCCTGGAGCGTCAGCTTCTTTTCCTGCAGCTCGAGCACCTTCCTGTACTTCTCGTGAAGCTGTCGAAGCTGCTCTCCCTGCTCTTTCAGAACGCGCGCGGAGTTTTGATCGTATGCGGCGCGCGGCTTCTTCAGCGCCTCGGGCATCGCCGTCCGCTCGGCGCCCGTCGGCTGAACATCCCGCAGGATCCGATCCTTCTCGGCCTTCACCGCGATGACGCCGTCGAGGTCCCCCTTCGCGATGGCCTGCTGGTATAGCCCGTCGAGCGCCGCCAGGTACTGCGTCTTCAGCGCGGACGAACGCTCCTCGCGACGGCTTTCAATCTGCCGCCACGTGTCCGCGTACTTCCGGCTCACGGCGTTGAGATCGAATTCGTTTGTGGCAGCAGGCCCCTGCGCCATGGCAGCCAACCCGCCGAGAAGCAAAACAAAACCGGCTGCGAAGTATTTCCTCATGAGTCACCCTTGGACAAACGGCGACAGTCTGACAATGGCGGGAGGGAGGGTCAAGGGCGTAAACCAACCGCACCGGCGGCTGCGGAAGAAGCGTAGCCGCGCCCGCAAGGGCGTGGCGAAAAATGATAGCCACCGGCTTGCGCCGGCGGCTACCCCGGACACGGCCACCGACTTTGTGCTTGGCAAGAGGCATGAGATTTCCATATATGTAACCGATTTCAGAAAGGGGATTTGGCTGTAACATGAGACCCACCCTCAAAGACGTGTGCAGGGATGCGCTCGTATCGGAAGCGACCGTCTCGCGCGTGATCAACGGCAGCCCGCTCGTGCATCAGCGGACGCGAGAGCGCGTGATGAGCGTCATCAAGAAGCTCGGTTACACCCCGAACGCCGCGGCCAGAAATCTCTCGCGGAGCAAGACCGACACGATCGGCGTGATCTTCCACCAGATGTCGTCCGGCTTTTTCGCGCAGGTCATGGCGGGAATCGACAAGGCGGCGCGCGACAACCGCTATCATATTCTCTGCGCGTTCACCCATTTTGAAACGGAACCCGGCCAGACGTGCACCGCGATGTTCGACGAGATGCGCATCGACGGCATGCTCATTCTCGACCCGGCGATCAACCAGCCGCTGATCGACGAGCTGAAGCAGTATCGCCGCCCCATCGTCATGATCCAGCGCGACTCGCAGGACCCTCAGATCGCCTCCATCAACGTGCAGAACCGCCAGGGCGCACACACAGCCATGAAGCACCTGCTCTCGCTTGGATACAAAGACCTGGTCGTGGTTCGCGGGCCCGCCGGCGCGCAGGACGCCCAGCTGCGGCTCGAAGGCTGCGAGCTGGCGCTCAAGGAGAAAGGGCACGGCGCTTCGTGCCGCTACATCGACGGCCACTACGCGCCGAAGGACGCGGTCGAGGCGCTGAAAACGTACCGCGCGAAGCACGGGCTCCCGCGCGCGATCTTCGCGCTGAACGACGCGATGGCGCTCGCGATCCTGAAGGACCTGCGGAGCGAAGGCATCAACGTGCCGGAGCAAGTCGCGATTGTCGGCTTCGACGGAATCGAGTGCGCCGATCACGTCGGCCTCACAACCATCGAAACGCCCATGTCGGCGCTGGGCGAAGGGGCGGTGCAGCTGTTCCTGAAGCAATTGGAAGCGCCGGATCAGCCCGCCGAACATATCCAACTGGAAACGCGGCTGGTGGTTCGAAACACGTGCGGGGGATGATTCTCCAATCCTTGGAAATTCTGCTCCGGATTTTTCCAATGTTTGGAAAAATCACAGAATCCGGATCAGATACCGCGGGCTCCAGTTGCCGCCGGCCTTGGCGGACGCGTTCTTGAGGTCCCGCATGTCGGCCGC
>CAYQYB010000041.1:0-14945 GCA_964421535.1 uncultured Verrucomicrobiota bacterium
GTATGTGTCCGCATCATGGCTTCAAGACCTCTCCACGGCTCGCGCCGATAAGCTTTTCGATCAGGGCCGGCAGTTCCAGCTCTTCCTGGGAACCGTCCGCCATCCTCTTCAACACCAGCAATCCCGTCTCGATTTCGCGGTCGCCGCGGATGATCGCGTAGGCGGCTTCCGCGCGGTTCGCCTCGCGCATCTGCGCCTTCATGCTCCGCCCGCCGAGATCGAGCCCGCACTGTATACCACGCAGGCGCAGTGTCTGCGCAAGAACAAGATTCTCCTCCAGCGCCTTCGCCCCCATCGAGATGATCCAGGCCACCGGCTTCGAGGCCGCGCCGAGACCCTCGGGCTTGTCGTGCGCAAGCGCCGCCAGAACACGCTCCAGGCCGACCGCGAAACCCACGCCCTCGATCGCCTTGTCGCCGATGTCGATCCGGTAGCGGCCGCCGCCGGAAATCGCATCCTGCGCCCCGAGGCCGGGATGGCGGACTTCCCAGACGGTGTGGACGTAGTAGTCCAAACCGCGGACAAGCCGCGGGTTGAGCTTCGCCGGAATGTTCAGCATGCCCAGGAACCGCATGACTTCGTCCAGGTACTTCCGCGAAACCTCCGACATGAACGATGTAACGGGCGGCAATTGATCCACCACCCTTCCACAGTCCGGGTTCTTGCAGTCCAGCACTCTCAGCACGTTGGTCTCGAGCCGGCGGCGGCAATCTTCGCACAGCTTGTCGGCGTGAGGCTTCAGCGCGGCGAGAAGTCCGTCGGCGACCGCCTTGCGGTCCTCGGGCATCCCGCGCGTGTTGACCTCCACGCGGCAGTCGCGAAGGCCCCAGGCGGAAAAGATGTGATGCTGCAGCGCGATGACCTCGACATCCGCCGCGGCGACGGGAGCGCCAAGGGCCTCGACCCCGAGCTGGTGAAACTGACGCTTTCGTCCGGCCTGCGGCCGCTCGCAGCGGAACATCGGCCCCATGTAGTAAAGCCGGGCGTCGAGCGCCTCCGCTCCCTGACCCGCCACGTAGCGCATGACGCCGGCGGTCCCCTCGGGGCGCAGGGTCAGGCTACGGCCGCCGCGGTCCTGGAAAGTGTACATCTCCTTCTGCACGACATCCGTCGTGTCGCCGAGCGACCGCGTGAAGACGCTCGTGTGCTCAAGGACCGGCGTGCGGACTTCGGAAAAATGATACAGCGACAGGATCTCGCGCGCTTTTTCTTCGATCTTCTGCCAAGCGACGATTTCAGGAGGACCAAGATCGGACATGCCCTGAACGGGCTGGGAGGCTGGAGAGGTCATGACAGGACTCGCACCAAACCATCACACGCCGGTGATGATCTTCTTCATTACTTTGCCGGGCTTGAATTTCACGACCTTGCGGGCGGGAATGGTCACGACCTGCGTGGGCTTGTTCGGATTCCGGCCGATGCGCTGCTTGCGTTCGCGAACTTCAAACACCCCGAAATTTCTGAACTCGACGTTCTCGCCCTTGGCCAGGTTCTCGACGATGTAGTCCAACGTCTTCTGGATGACGGCGTAGACATCCTGCTGAATCAGGCCGGTTTCGTCGGCAATCCGAACCACCAGATCTCGCTTTGTCATGGTACCTGTTCCTCCTCCTGACACCCCGGGCTCAGTCATGGGTCTCCGCCTTTCCGTATCCAATCCGTCGCAGTAACTGCTTTATAATGCGATATTAGGATTCTCCCGCCATTGGTCAAGGGGAAATGAAAACCCCACTGACCCGCTACTTTACCACCATGTGTATGTATCCGCAAATCGCCGAACCGATCAGGGAAAGAAACGCCAGGCTCTTGTTGAACAGGTAGAAGTTCGTGTCCTTGTCCAGCGGGTGCTTCAACAGCACGGAATCCGAGGGAAACCACCCGTCTTTGACCGCCCAAAGGCCGATGACCAGCAGGATAATGGCCCACATCAGAAACGATTTTGTGCCTTCAATATGCGGTTTTCGTGCCATATCGTCACCCGTTGATCTCGTCGGTCAGTTCGCGGATGGTGGACAGGATTTTATTTACCGCCTCGGCCACGGGCACCGTGCGGACTTCCTTCGTCTTCCGGATCTTGATTTCGACAACGCCCTTTGCGAGCGACTTCTCGCCCACGTTCACGCGAATCGGAATGCCCAGCAGGTCGGCGTCCTTGAACTTCACCCCGGGCCGCTCGTCGCGGTCGTCGTACAGCATGTCCACGCCGCTCGCCTTCAACGCCGTCACGATCTCCTCAGACACCTTCGAGCTTTCCGCATGCTGGGCGTTGATCACCAGGACCTCGACGGCGTACGGAGCGATCGTTACCGGCCAGATGATCCCGTCGGCGTCGAAGCACTGTTCGATGACCGCCTGGAGGGTTCGCGTAACGCCAATGCCGTAGCAACCCATGATCGCCGGATGCTCCTTGCCCTCGGCATCCTTGTACAGCGCGTTCAGCTTCTCGCTGTACTTTGTCCCGAGCTTGAACACATGGCCGACCTCGATGCCCCGCTTCTCGATCAACGTCCCCGCTTCGCAGCGCGGACAGCCGTCGCCACCCTTCGCGGACGTGACGTCGACAAACTGAAGCACCTTGGCGTCGCGCTCGAGATCCACATTGACCAAGTGCGCGTCCGCCTGGTTAGCGCCCGTGATCGCGCCCTTGTAGCCCTTAAGCTTGTGATCCGCATATATCGGCAACGACAGCCCGACCGGCCCGGCGAACCCGACCGGTGCGCCAGTGACTTTGGCAATCGTCGGGTTGTCGGCGAGCATGAGGGCCTTCGCGCCTAGCGCGCGGTTCAGCTTGATCTCGTTCACCTCGCGGTCGCCCGGGACCAGAACGGCCACGGGCTTGTCGTCGGCGATGTAGATCAAGGTCTTGATCAGGCGCGCGGGCGACGACTTGAAGAAGTTCGAGACTTCCTGCACGGTCCGGCGGTTCGGGGTCGCGACGACCTCCGGCATTTTCTCCGCCCCGTCGAAGGCCACGGCGGCGCGCATGACGCTTTCCGCGCGCTCGAGGTTCGCGGCGTACGAGCACTGGCCGCACTCGACCAGCCCGTCCTCGCCGGAATCCGCCAGCACCATGAACTCGTGCGACGATTTCCCGCCCATCGCGCCGGTGTCCGCCTCGACGATCTTCGTCCGCAAACCGCACCTCTTGAAGATGCGCTTGTAGGCTTCGTACATCGCCTGATAGCTCTTCTCCGCGCCGTCCCAGTCCACGTCGAAGCTGTACGCGTCCTTCATGATGAATTCCTTCGCGCGCATCAGGCCGAAGCGCGGGCGGATTTCATCGCGGAACTTGGTCTGGATCTGGTAGAGATTGACCGGGAGCTGGCGGTACGAGTTGATCTCGTGCGAGACGAGGTCAGTCACGATCTCCTCGTGCGTCGGCCCGAGGACCAGCTTCCGCTCCTGCCGATCCTTGATCTTGAACATCACGTCCTTCAGGACCTCGAAACGCCCCGTATTCTCCCATATTTCCTGCGGGTGCAGGGCCGGCATCAGGATCTCGAGCGCGCCCGCCCGGTCCATCTCCTCCCGCACGATCCGTTCGACCTTCTTGAGGGAGCGGAATCCGAGGGGCAGGAAGCTGTAGAGGCCCGCGCTGAGCTTGCGGATCAAGCCCGCGCGGAGCATCAGTTGATGGCTCGGGATCTCCGCTTCCTGCGGGACCTCGCGAAGAGTGGGAATCAGTTGTTTCGACCAGCGCATGTTCAAGTTCTCTGTTCTTGGTTGTTTGTTCTTTGTTGACTGAGAGAGCGAAAAGTCCTGAAACATATATAGTCATGCCGCCTCCCACGCAACCTATTATGTTGAACGGCACCGTGGGAAACAGTAATGAACACAGCAACAAGGAACCAGGAACCAACAACCAAGAACCCGTCTCAATCATGAGCAAAGAAAGCGCACCCCGGAAAAAGGTATACCTCAGCGGCCCGATCATGGACGAACACGAGGGCGCCGCGCGCGCGTGGCGCGAGGAGGCGAAAAAAGTGCTCGGGAAGGACTTCCTCTTGCTCGACCCGATGCGCCGGAACTTCAAGGACCGGGAGGTCGACAGCGCAAACGAGATCGTCGAGTTCGACCTGCAGGACGTCCGCGATGCCGACATCCTTCTCGTGAACTACAACAAGCCGTCGATCGGCACGGCGATGGAAGTCTTCTGCGCGTCGCAGAACCTGGGCAAGTTCGTCGTCGCGTTCTCGCCGTTCAGCTTCAAGGACTGCTCCCCGTGGATGGTTCGGTACTGCACGAAGATCCTGCCGGACCTGGAGTCGGCGATGCAGTATCTGAAGGATCACTTCCTGACGAACCATTACGGTTGAAGCGAGGAGCGAAAACAGAAGATAACGAAGGGAACAAAGAACCCCCTCTCTTTGTTTTCTTCGTTATCTTTTGTTTAAACAAAAACGGCGTGTGAGATTTCTCACACGCCGTTCGCATATCAGATGGTCCGTCTATTAGGAGGACTTGGTCTTCGGCAGGCCGTAGGCACGGTCGCCGGCTTTCCACTTCCCCTGCTTCTTAAGCGCGTCGATGCGCTCGAAACGCTTCAGGACGTTCCGCTTCGCCGTGATCTTGCTCGCCGATTTCAGACTCGAATGCAGTGACATAGTACCGAACTCCCTTCCGTAAAGAGGGCGATACGATTACCAGAATTCGCAGGAATGTCAACGACTGATGATAGCCATAGCACCCGACAGGTCACGGTGCGCGTACACCCGTCCGGAAATAGCAGGCCGGATCGGCATTCGTGACAACAAACGTGACATTGCTGCCCGTGCCCGGCTGCGTCTGGCCCGTCGACGTCCAAGCTTCCTCGTCCGACAGCAGATTCGTCTTCCAAAACACATCATACAGCCGCCCCGTGGACGAGGGTGAAATCGCAATGGTCAGAACGTCGATACCCACAACATTCGTCACCGTGGGGAAATACGACGCCCCATTGGTCGGATCGGTATCGGCCCCGTGTTCCTCCCAATTGAGCCTTCCGTCCGAATCGTTGTCCCAGCAGTCCATGCTGCCATTCGTGGGCAGGCCGTATCGCGCCAGCCACTCCGCCGGAATACCGGCCGGCATGAAGTACTCGTACGCGCCCATATCCACGGCACATCCGAAGATCCTTGGATTACCATCAAGATCCTCAGAGTTGTTCATCCACGTCTGATTCGTGCCCACATTGACGCACAAGGAACTGCTCCCAAGATGGAAATCACCGGCGGGCATGTCCTTGAACAGGGGGTCGGCGTCAATATTGCCAGGCCCTGAGGGAAGAGGCGATGTGCATGAGTTGGTGAATATGGGCGTGATCACCCCGTAATAGTTCGTCCCCGCTTCAGCCGCGTTCGATTGGACAATCGAGTTCACGACCGTGACAATCGCGCCTGTTGAACCGTAGACTCCGCCGCCGCGGGACATGAAAGTCGCTGTATTCCCAGCGATGGTGCAATTCTCCACACGGGCGTAGTTCTGACAGAAGAGCCCGCCGCCATATCCGGGAGCTCCGTGCGGAATCTCTTCGAAAACAACGCCCTGTCCCGTCGCCTTGTTTCCGATCAGAAGGCAGTTTGTGATCCCGGCGGACTGACAATTCACACCGCCTCCCGCCGCTGAGCCTCCTGCTATGCCCGTGCCACCACCCGCAAGAGCCGTGTTCCCCTCGATCACGCAGCGCCACAAAGCCAGCCGTCCGCTCCCGTACACACCACCACCCAACGCGCTGCCTGGTTGCATGCCCGTTCCCTGTCCACCTCTCGCCTGGTTGCTGAACACACTCGAACAAACTACAAGCAAGCCGCCCTCAGAGAATATCCCGCCGCCGAACCCCGCACCTGCCAGCGTAGCGTACGCGCCGCCCTGCACCACGTTCTGCTCCACCATGCACCCCACGATGAGGCAATTCGTGCCGCAGTAGATTCCGCCCCCCCTTGCCGTCGAGTCGCTTTCGGCGCCCCTGGAGGCGACGTTGCCCCGCACAAAGCAGTTCGACATCTCGACATTGGGCCCTGTCATAATCCCTCCGCCCTTGCCACTCGGCGCCACCGCGCTGTTGGAAACGATTTCGCAGTTCCGAATCTTGCCCGCCGCACAGTAGACACCGCCTCCTCCTACAGTCGAATAGCCCCGCGTTACCGTGAAGCCATCCATAACAGCATTGCTGTGCACCATGTAGACGCACCGATTGGAGTTCTGTCCGTCGATGATCGTGACCGCCGGGCCATTGACGCTTTTCAGCCATACGCCAACAAACAACTCGATTTGCGACTGAACCGGGTACGTTCCATTGGTCACGATGATCGTGTCGCCGTCCATCAGCACATTCACGGCTTGGGTGATGTTCGTCGCCGCGGTGTCCCACGTTGCATACGGCGACGCCGGCGTCGCGTTCGACGAGTTCACGTAGTGAACCTGATTGGAGAACACGGGCGGCGGATTGGTTGAATCTGTTTCAAAAACACCCATATCCACGTGTCCGCCCCTGATCCGGGGATTGCCGTCCAGATCGAATGCGCCGGCCATCCAGTCAAGATTTGTACCGGAGTTGATACAGAGCGAGTTCGTGGTCAAGTGTCCGTCATACTGCGCGTCCTCCAGAAACGGATTGCCATAGATGTTGCCCTGGCCGCCGGAAGGTGGAGGAGGGACAACGCAGCTGTAGCCAAAAGAGTACAGGCTTGGGCTGCCGCCGTAGTTGTAATCCGCAGCCGCCTTATTGTCGTAGAGAATCGAATTCGTAAAAGTAACCGTGCTCTCCGCGTACACGCCTCCACCCTGATACGGCAAGGCCGGCACGTTCCCATTCCCCACGATCGTGCAGCTCTCAACCGTCGTCGTCCCCGAAAGAAAGCAACCCGCCCCCAGGCTGTTCCCAGCACCCTTTTCGCCCCACCCCGAAACAACACCGTTGTTTTGAATCAAGCAGTTCCTCAGAGCACCTCCCAGCACAAGGTCAAGCCCGCCCCCATACCCCGAACCGCCCGTACCTTTCACGGACGCCAAACCACCGCGGGCAAGATTCTCTCTGATTATGCAGTCATGGATACTGACAGGCCCGGACGCGCCGATGCCGCCCCCCTTCCCTTGCTCGGCTCCAATGTAGATATCGATGTCGCCGCCCTTGGCCGTATTGCTTTGAATCGTACATCCAACAATCACGCTCCCGGCCCCGCAGTAGACACCACCCCCGCGACCAGATCCTGCGTGTCTTTGCATGTATTGTTCGGGTCCGCCCTGAACCAAGTTCCCGTCGATGACACAATCCGCAATGATGCACGCCCCGGTGCTGTACACACCACCTCCGTACGCATGCTGATACGTGGACAAACCAAAGCCGTATCCCTGGGATTGATTCGCCAAAATGGCGCAGTTGGAGATCAGCACTCCGCCGCCAACCAACAAACCGCCGCCGATGGCGGGCGCCGCGCTGCAGGAGTTTGAGAACACGCGGCAACCCAGGATTTGCCCTGCCGGGATACAGGCGCCGCCCCCACCCCCTGTCGTGTACCCGCGCGTCAGGGTGAACCCATCCAACACCGCGTTGGAATGCGAAATGAAGAAGCATCTGTTTGACGTCTGTCCATCCACGATCGTCGCGTCGCGACCATTTACGCTTTTCACCACGAGGGCGCCTGTCACAACGATCTGCGCGGAGACAAAATACGTCCCGTCGGTCACAAACACGGTGTCTCCATCGACCGACGCGTCAACGGCCTGCTGGATGTTCGTCGCCGCATCGACCCAGTTTGTATACGGCGAGGCCGGCGCGCTGTTGCTGGAGTTGACGTAGTGCGTCACTGCCCAAGCCGGCGCGGCGGTCAGGAGCAAAGCGAATAGCATTGCGATGGAAGAAACGGTTCGTCGAGACATGCGCCCCCCTATTGCTTGTTAAAGGCCCTACTCAGTGGATCATGCCGAAAACGGAAAACTCACCGGCATCAAGTCGTCACATCCAGGCTCAACACCTGCGGGCTCGCGACCCATCCGCGCTCGGAGCCGATCTTCCGAAGCAGATCGCCGCAAAGAGTCTGGACATCCGAAACCGATCGGCCGCACTTGCTGACACCACGCAGGCCAAGAATGCCGCGCCCGCCTGTGTGGTCCCAAATCTCGGCAACGGCGCGAAGAATGGATCGGATGGCCTGGTGGAACGCGAGCTCCAGGCACAAATCGGCATCGGACCGGAAGCGGGACAGGTCCAGAACCCAGATCACTTTGCCGCCGTCCATCAGCCAGCGGGTCGGACGCACCAGCCGCGACGCGAACACGCTCCACAGCGCCGGCGGCACATCGCGGAACTGCGCGGCCGCTTCAACCGCATGCGATGTCCGCTGAAAACCGATCGACTCCGCCGCCGAAAGCTCCCCGAGAGCATGCAACGCGCGCGAAACAAGGAAGGTGATGTATTCCGATGAAACGGAGAACTGATCCTGATGCTTCGTGGCGTACGCCGCAACGGCCGCCGCGACGTCCTCAACATGCTCCGGGACGGCGTCGCCGCAGGCGGACGAAATCTGGGTCACGAGATGACGGCAGAGCGCCTCGCGGGAATCGTCGGCGAGAACCTGTTCAGACCATATCATTGGCGCCCGATCAGCCCTTCCACTTCGCTGAGGAACTGGTTCACGTCGCGGAACCGGCGATAGACGGAGGCGAACCGGACATAGGCCACTTCATCAAGTTTCTCGAGCCGGTCCATCATCTTCTTGCCGATGGCCGTGCTCGAAACCTCGCGCTCGTACTCGCTCTCCAGTTCGCTGATGATGCTGTCGACGAGCGCCTCGATCTGCTGGGAGCTGATGGGCCTCTTTTCGCACGCGCGCGTGACGCCGTTGATCAGCTTCCTGCGGTCGAATTCTTCGTGCCGTCCGTCGCGCTTAATCACTCGCAACGTGGCCTTTACAACTTCCTCGTAGGTCGTGAATCGGTGGCTGCACTTGAGGCAATTCCGGCGGCGGCGGATCACATCGCCGTTGCGCACGGAGCGGCTGTCGATCACTTTGTCGTCGAGGTGGCCACATTTTGGACAGCGCATAGATGTACCTCCCAGCCGCGTTCTACAGGTTGTACGTGCGCAGGATTAGCGCACAACAGGTAGGGTTGTCAAGTGTGGCATCCGCTCTGCGAGCGGATCTTCTCGATCAGCGGCTTTCGATCCAGGCGATGATCCTCTCAGCCACCTGCTGTTTGGACATCAGCGGCAGGGGTTCGGGTCCCCCGGCCTTCGGCAGAAGAACAACCCGGTTGTCATCCACCTCAAAACCGGCGTCGGTGGCTGACACGTCGTTGGCGACGATCAAATCAAGATTCTTCTCCTGGAGCTTTCGCCGCGCCTCGTCCTCCAGGTTCTCGGTTTCGGCGGCAAAGCCGACGAATATCCGCTTATCCTTCTTCACGGAAACCCGTTTCAGGATGTCCGGCGTTCGCTCCAGGTAGATGACAGGCGCCGCGTCGGCCTTCTTGATCTTGCGGTTGCTGATCACGGCCGGCCGCCAGTCGGCGACTGCCGCGGCCATCACCAGCGCATCACACCACTCGACGTTCTTGTCGACCGCTTCGTACATCTGCTCGGCGGTCACGACCTGGATCACATGGACATCGGGAGGCTCAAGGGCGACCGGGCCGGAAACCAGGATCACCTCATGCCCGCGCTGTTTGGCGACAGCGGCCACGGCGTAGCCCATCTTCCCGGAAGACCGGTTGCTGAGAAAGCGCACGGGATCCATGGGTTCCCGCGTTGGACCGGCTGTGACGAGGATCTTCATAGTCTAAAGTCTCAAGTCCAACGTCCAAGGCCGTCCTTCTTCCACTTTGGACTTTAGACCTTGGACTTTGGACTCAGAGCACCTTCTCCACCGCCCTGACGATCTTCTCCAAACCGCAAAGCCTTCCCGCCCCCACGACCCCGCAGGCGAGTTCGCCTTTCTCGGTGTCGAGAACCGTGATCCCGCGCTTCTGCGCGGTCTTTACGGTGTCCTGCGTCGCAGGATTCAGCCACATCTGCTCGTTCCGGGCGGGCGCAACGATGATCGGCGACGTACTGGCGAGCACGGTGGCGGAAACGATATCGTCGGCAAGCCCGTGCGCCATCTTGGCGATCACGTTGGCCGTGCACGGCGCAATCACGATCGCATCGGCCGAGGAAAGATCCAGATGCTGGAACGCCTCCGCGGGTGTGGCCTCCGCACGGCCGACCGGCACGGGGTGCCGCGTCAGCGCGAGGAACGTGAGCGGCCCGACGTACTTGGTGGCCGCCTCGGTCATCATGACCCACACGTCCCATCCCTTCCCCGTCATGAGCCGAACGAGCTCCGCGGCCTTGTAGGCCGCGATGGAGCCCGAGACGCCGAGAACGATGCGTTTTGGTGTTTTCATGGTCACCTACTTGTCGTCCGCCCGATTTCGGATCTTATGCCTCTCCGCGAGAATGATCGCGCGCATGTTGTCGTACGCCTCCGCCAGGCTGTCGTTGACCACGGCGTACTTGTACTCCTGCCAGTGCGAGATCTCCTCCTCGGCCTGCTTCAGCCGGCGCGCGATGGTCTCGTCCGTGTCCTTGCCGCGCTTGACGAGGCGGTTCTTGAGGATCTCCAGCGACGGCGGCACGACAAAAATATCGATCAATTCGCGGTGCAGAGGGTCGCCAGGCGGCACTTGGTTGACGCACTTGCGGATCGTCGCCGCGCCCTGCACGTCGAGGTTCATCAGCACGTCCTTGCCCGCCTGCAAGGCCTTGATCACAGGCGTCTTGGGCGAGCCGTAGCGATAACCGTGAACGATCGCCGTCTCAAAAAACTCGCCCTCCTTGAGCTTCCTCTCGAACTCATCCGGCTTCATGAAGTAATAGCTCTTGCCCTCGATCTCGCCCTCGCGCGCCGGGCGGGTCGTCGCGGTGATGGCGTAGTGCAGGGACTTGAATTCCGCCTGCAGCTTGTCGCAAAGAGTCGTCTTCCCCGCGCCCGATGGCGCGGAGACTATGAAGATCATCGGCTTCCACGTTGGCTTGATCATTCGATGTTCTGCACCTGTTCCCGGATGCGTTCCAACTCCGCCTTGAGCGCGACCACATCCTTGAGTATTCCGCCGTCGTTGGCCTTCGATCCCATCGTGTTCACCTCGCGGAACATTTCCTGCGCGAGGAAATCAAGCGAACGCCCCACCGGCTCCGCCGACTGCATCAGCTGCCGCGCCTGCTTGATGTGGCTTTCAAAGCGAGTGACTTCCTCGGTGATGTCCGAGCGGTCGGCAAACAGCGCCAGTTCGCGGAGCATGCGCTCATCCGAGCTTTCCATCGTGAAGCCGGCGGTCTTCAGCCGCGCCTGGAGTTTCTCGCGGTAGTGCGCCGTTACGGCCGGCGCCTGTTTCTTGATGCGCTCCAAGGCGGCACCGATCTTGCCGAGACGCTGCTCCAGATCCCTCTGCAGGGCCGCGCCCTCGCGCGTGCGCATCTGGATCAGAGCCTTCAAGGCGGCCTTCAGCGCCTTTCCGACGATCGGCCATGCCTTCTCGGCCGCATCGGTCGGCTGTTCGTATCTGACCACGTCCGGCAGATCCAGGAGAAGACTGCCGCTGAAATCATCCTTCAGCCTCAGCCGCTTTGCGGCCTTGCGGAGCTCGGCCAGGTAGGTTTCCGCCAGCGCGTCGTCGACGCACACGGCCTTCTGCCGCGCCTGCGTGGAAAGACGGATGACCACTTCGCCGGTGACCCTCCCGCGGGAAAGCGACTTGTGAATCTCCTCGTAAACGAGAGGCTCCAGAGCCGCCAGCGACCGAGGAAGGGAAACCGAAACGTCCATCTGCTTCCGGTTGACGGAGCTGAGTTCGACCTCGACTTTGACGCCGTTCGCGGAGGCCATCCCCCGCCCATGCCCGGTCATGCTGAGTAAGCTCATAGCGTTAAAACTTCCATTTGGCCTTCAGCTTCGCGTTCTTCCTCTCCCACTCCGCGACTTGCTGGACGTCCTTGTCGCCGCGGCCCGACACATTGATGATGATCAGATCGTTCTTCTTCCAACGCTTCGCGTGCTTGATCACGTACGCGACCGCGTGCGCCGACTCCAGCGCCGGCAGGATCCCCTCCCAGCGCCCGAGCGCGTTGAAGGCGTGCACGGCCTCGCTGTCCGTCACGTGCGAGTACTCAACCCGCCCCATGTCGCGCAGGAGCGCGTGCTCCGGGCCGACCGCCGCGTAATCCAGACCCGCGCTGACGGAATGCGTCAGCCGGATCTGCCCGTCGCTGTCCTGCAGGACGAACGTCCGCGTGCCCTGCAGCACGCCGACGCGGCCGTCCGCGAACCGGGCCGCGTGCATGCCGGTGCGGATACCGAGGCCGCCGGCCTCGACGCCGATCATCTTCACGCCGCGGTCCTTCAGGAAAGGATGAAACAGCCCGATGGCGTTGCTGCCGCCGCCGACGCACGCGACCAGCACGGAAGGCAACCGCCCCTCGTGTTTGAGGATCTGCCGCCGCGCCTCGCGGCCGATGACGCTTTGAAAATTCCTGACCATGACGGGGTACGGATGCGCGCCGTAGGCCGTGCCCAAAACGTAGTGTGTCGTGCGAACGTTCGTCACCCAGTCGCGCATCGCCTCGCTGATCGCTTCCTTCAAGGTCTGCTGGCCCGCGGTCACGGGGATCACCTCCGCGCCCAGGCTCCGCATCCTGAACACGTTCAGCGCCTGCCGCTCCATGTCCACCTTGCCCATGTAGACCACGCACTCGAGGCCGAACATCGCAGCAACGGTCGCGGTGGCGACGCCGTGCTGGCCGGCGCCGGTTTCGGCGATCACGCGCTTCTTCCCCATGCGGCGCGCGAGCAGGACCTGCGCGAGGCTGTTGTTGATCTTGTGCGCGCCGGTGTGGTTCAAATCCTCGCGCTTGAGGTAGATCCGGCAGCCGCCGATCTTCTTCGACATCTGTTCCGCGAAGTAGAGCGGACTCGGCCGGCCCACGTACTCGCGCAGATAGTAATCCAGCTCTCGGTTGAATTTCGGATCGCGCTTCGCGCGCCCGTATTCCCGCGCCAGTTCGCGCAGCGGCTCCATCAGGGTTTCGGGAACGAAGATGCCCCCGTACGGGCCGAAATGGCCGAGCGGATCGGGATCGGTATTCTTGAAACGGCTTCCCATCGGTCACACTCTCCGGCTGAACCCACCCCGGCCTGCGGCCACCCCTCCCAAGGAGGGGATCTATTTCGCGCCCCCTCCTCCGGAGGGGTCCGCGAAGCGGGGGGTGGGTTTCATTTGCCTATCTTTTTCGACATTGCTTGATGAACTCGCGCACTTTCTCGATGTCTTTCTTGCCCGGACGAACCTCCACGCCCGAACTTACGTCGACGGCCCACGGCTTGACCTTGCGGACCGCCTCCCGAACGTTTTCCGGAGTCAGGCCGCCGGCCAGGACAACCGGGGTATCGCTCGTTTTGACGAACTCGCGCGAACGATCCCAATCGCCGACAATGCCGGTGCCGCCGGGGGATTCCGCACTGTAGCTATCCAGCACAAACGCGTCAACGTGGTACGCCTCCGGCGGGTCCGGCAGCTTGCGCTCGATGCTCAGGGCCTTCCACACCTTACAGGGCATCAGTTCGCAGATCTCCGGCGGCTCGTGCCCGTGCATCTGGACAATGTCCAGCTTCGCGCGCTTGATCGCACGGGCGACTTCCGCCAGCTGCGAATCCACGAATACGCCCACTTTCTGGATCGATGACGGCAAGCCCTTCGTCCACTCCCCCACGTCCTCCGCCTTGACCGCGCGACGGGACTTCTGCCAAAAAACGAATCCGATCGCGTCAGGTTTCAACTCCACAACGGACTCGACATCCTCCGGTGTGCACAGCCCGCAAATCTTCACGAAGATTTTCATAGAGTCATAAGTTCCTTCACCGCTTCACCAGGATCAGCTTGCCTCAGGAGATGCTCGCCGACAAGCACGGCGTGAATCCCGGCGTCTTTCAGCCGGGCCACGTCGACCGGGGAGCGAATCCCGCTTTCGCTGACGAGCGTGCATCCTTCCGGAGCGAGCGGCTTCAGCCGAAGCGTCGTTTCGAGCGACGTCTTGAATGTCTTCAGGTCGCGGTTGTTGATGCCGATACAGCGGACCGGCAGGACCGCCACTCGGTTCATCTCGCCCTCGTCGTGCACTTCGACCAGCGGTTCGACACGGGCCTCCCGGCACAACGCGGCAAAATCCTTCAGCTGAGCATCGTCCAGCACCGCCGCGATCAGCAGCACGGCGGACGCCCCAAGCGATGCGGCATGCCAGATTTGCCATGGATCGACCACGAACTCCTTGTACAGGAGCGGCAGATCCACCATGGCGCGGACGGCGCGGAAGTCGGCCTCGCCGCCCCCGAAGTACTTTCGGTCCATCAGCACGGAAAGCGCCTGGGCCCCAGCCTTGTCGTACGCCACCGCAATCGCCCGGGGATCGAACGGATCGCGAATCGCGCCGGCCGAGGGCGAACGCCGCTTCACCTCGGCGATCAGGCCGATCGGCGCTTCGCGAAGGCGCTCGACGAAATCCGGCGCGCGGTCGCGCTGCCGGGCCGCCGACTCCAGTTCGCTCGTCGGGCGATCCGCCTTGAAGGCGGCCACTTCATCGCGCTTGTTCGCGACAATCTCTTCAAGAATGTTCATGCGGGCTTGGATTCTGCTTCAAATACGCCTCGATAAACATGTCGATTTCGCCATCGAGCACGGCCTGGGTATTCCCTGTTTCGACCTCGGTCCGGTGGTCCTTGACCATCGTGTACGGCTGAAGCACATACGAGCGGATCTGCCGGCCCCACGCGATCTCGCCCTTCTCGCCGTAGAACTTTTCCATCTCCTTCCGCTTGTTGTCCATTTCCAATTCGTTCAGCTTGGCCAGCAGCATCTTCATCGCGCGGTTGCGGTTGCTGTGCTGGGAGCGCTCGGCCTGACAGGCGACGACGATGCCGGTCGGAATGTGCGTCAGG
>CAYQYB010000042.1:0-14872 GCA_964421535.1 uncultured Verrucomicrobiota bacterium
CCCGAGGCCAAGCAGGCCATTAACGTCGCGTGCGTGACCCGCAAAATTCCGCACCACGATCTCACCGGCGCGCTCGTGCAGTTCATCTCCGACCACACCGGCGTCCTGCCCGTGAACAAGATCGGCCGCCTGCACCAGGCGGACACCGAGTACATCGAACGGCTGGAAGCCATGAAGTTCACGGCCCAGCACGACGACAGCCTCCACCTCGACACCCTCGAGCATGCGGACATCGTGATCGTGGGGCTCAGCCGGCTCAGCAAGAGCCCGACGTCGATGTACATGGGCTCGCTGGGCTACAAGGTCGCCAACGTGTCGATCGCTCCCGAAACCGGTTTCCCGAAGCAGCTCGACGCCGTGAAGAAAAAGATCGTCGCCTTCACGATCCAGCCGAAGCTGCTCCGCGACATCCGGGTGAAGCGGCTGAAGGGCTATCACCCGCCCACCCGGGAAAACGGCATCCACAACCTGAATTACACCGATCAGCGCGCCGTGATCCGCGAGGTCATGAACGCGGAGCAGGAATACACCCGGCGCGGCTACCCGATTCTCGACATCACGGGAATGACCATCGAGGAAATCACCGCCAACGTCCTTCGTCTTCTCGGCACGAAGCGGAAGAACATGGCATATCACTGACCGCTCATTTGCATTCTGCCCGGACAGGCTTATATTGCCTGCCGGGAGGTCCGATGAAGTCTCTGGAAGGAACAAAGGCTCCGGAATTTGCGCTGTATGGGTCCAACGGCGAGACTCATTCGCTCAAGGACTACAAGGGGAAGACAGTCGTTCTCTACTTCTACCCGAAGGACAACACGCCCGGCTGCATCAAGGAGGCCTGCTCGTTCCGCGATCGGATCACGGATTTCGAAGAGCTCGACGCGGTGGTGCTCGGCGTCAGCCGGGACAGCTTTGTCTCGCACGGAAAATTCATCGCGGCATTCAAGCTGCCCTTCGTCCTCCTGACCGATCCCGACGCCGCGGTGATGAAGAAGTACGGCGCGTTCGGAAAGAAGATCATGTACGGCAAGCCCGCCACCGGCACCATCCGGTCCACCGTCGTCATCGGGCCGGTCGGGAAGGTGCTCAAGCACTGGACCGCCGTGAAGGATGCCGAGGCGCATCCCGAGGAAGTGCTGGAGTTCCTGCGGACGCGGTAGGACGGGATTCCCCGCGCTGGCGCAGAGCCTGCTCCTCTTGTATAGTGCCTTCCGCGATTTCATCAGACAAAGGCGCAAACGATGAGCGATGTGTGGATTGCCCTCGGGCTGACCCTGTTTGCCGGAATGGCCACCGGCATCGGCAGTATCATCGCGTTCACGGCGAAGCGAACCAACTACCGATTCCTGTCCGTGGCCACGGGCTTCTCCGGCGGCGTAATGCTCTACGTGTCCTTCGTGGAGATCTTCTTCAAGGGCGTCGATTCGCTGGCGGTGCGCTACGGGGAATACTGGGCGCACTGGATCAACGCGGCGTCTTTTTTCGGCGGCATCCTGCTGATCGGCCTCATCGACAACCTGATCCCGTCCGCCGAGAACCCGCACGAGACGCATTCCGAGACGGAAACCCTGCCCCTGCACAATCCGAACGCCCCGCGCCCGGTCTTCACCGCGGCCGAAGCGGAAGGGTCGCACGATCACAGGCCGGACCACCACAAGCTCATGCGGATGGGACTGTTCACCGCCCTGGCGATCGGCATCCACAACTTCCCGGAGGGTATGGCCACGTTCCTCGCCGCCCTGCGCGACCCGGGCCTCGGCATCGCCATCGCGATCGCCATCGCCCTGCACAATATCCCTGAGGGCATCAGCGTTTCCGTGCCTATCTTCTACGCCACCGGCGACCGCAGGAAGGCGTTCCTCTACTCCCTGTTGAGCGGCATTGCCGAGCCCGTCGGGGCCGCCATCGGCTACGTGCTGATCCTTGTCTTCCTCGGCGGAAACAACGGCGGCATCCCTCCGCAGGTCATGGGAATCCTCTTCAGCGGCGTCGCCGGCATCATGGTCTACATCAGCCTGGATGAGCTTCTGCCGACGAGCCGCGCCTACGGCAAGGGACACGACAGCCTGTTCGGGCTGGTCGCCGGTATGCTGTGCATGGCCCTGAGCCTGCTGATGATGAAGTAGTCCAAAGTCGAAAGTCCAAAGTGAGGCGCTGACTTCCGCCGACTTTGGACTTTAGACCTTGGACTTCTTCTACTTCCCGTTCGCTTCCAGCGCGTCGAACACCTTGGGCAGGTACGTGAACGACGGCCCGCCCTGCATCATCGCGCAGACGGAAACGGCTTCGAGGATTTCCTCCCTCGTCGCGCCGGCCGCGAGGCACTTCTTCACGTGGAGGCTGATGCACGGCTCGCAGCGGACGGCGACGCCGATCGCGAGCGCGATCAGCTCCTTGGTCTTCAGAGACAGCGCGCCGTCCTTCATCGTCGCGTCGAACAGCGCCTGGAATCCGCCGACCGTATCCGGCATCGCCTGCCGCATCTTTCCGAAATCCTTTTTGTACTTCTCGTAGAACAACTTGACGTCTTCCGACATGTTTGAATCCTTTCGTTTGCCGCCCAGAATACGCCTGTTTGAGCGTTTTTTCCAATGCTTGGATAATTTTGCCGCGTTTTTTCCAAACATTGGAAACTTTACTTCGCTGTTTTGAACGGGTAGGCCTTGATTTTGATTCTTCTGTCGTCCAAGGGGGTGCCATGAATTCTCGCAGCTTGGGATTTCTTCTCGCGTTGCTTCTCACCTTGACCGGTCCCGTATTCGGCGCGCTGAGCGCCGGACTGGCGCTGTACTCCTCGTTCAACACCAACACAGGTTCCACGGTCTTCGACCAGAGCGGCAACGGGCACACGGCGCTGGTCAAGGGCGCCCAGTACACGGGCGCGGGCGTGTCGGGCGGAGCGTATGAATTCAACGGAACGAATTGGATTGAAGCGGGCGACATCTTTGACCTGACCGGCGCCACGACCCAGTTGACGGTCTGCGCGTGGGTCAAGGCCAAGCCTGTGGGGTCGTCGCCCTATGGGCCGGGAACCCAGCCGACCATTGTCAGCAAGCAACAGGAGGCGTCTCCCTACCGCGGCTGGATCCTCATCGAGCATTTCTACAACAAGCCCCTGAGCCAGATCATCGGAACGTGGCCCGAAATGGCGACCGCGGACGGCACATCCGTCATCGGCGACGATCAGTGGCACTTTGTTTGCACCACGTATGAAGCGTACCCGAGTCTCTTGCGGGTCAGCATGTACGTGGATGGACTGCTGGAGGACATCGACACGCGCGCGGGGCCGTATGCTTCGATCGAAGCCTCGACTCCCTTGACCATCGGCGCGAGACAGCCGAACGGCCTTTCGCACTGGAATTTCAAGGGGTTGATCGATGAGGTCAGGATCTACAGTCGCATCATGTCCGACGCGGATGTGGCGGCTCTCTATGAGGCGACCAGACCGCGTGTGCCCTCGGACGCCTTGATCACCGAGATTGGATTCTCCAACGACCCGGACGGCGACCAGGACGTGACGGAGTTCTTGAGCAGCGAGATTCTCTATATCCGGCTGAAGGACGTCGACATGGACAGCGCACAACCAAGCTCGACTGCGCGCGTCTTTGTGTCCCAGCGCGCCGGGCGACGGATGATCCGCGAGAATGTGCAGTTCGCGCGCCAGCCGGACGGCAGCTTCCTGGGTTCATGCGGCCTCTCGCGTTTCCAGAAGGGCGCGGTCAGCATCACCGTCCACATGAGCGGCCCGCGGTCTGAAGGTCTGATCCGCGTCTCGCGGATCAACGTTCATTGAGCCTTTCCGGTGTTCTGCAGCGCTGAGTGAAATGTGACACGAAAAGAGACGGCCGTCTTCGTTCGTGTCACACTTGAGTATGCGCGAATGTCGTTCTACAGCCCGGTCTTCACGCGGTAGAATCGAGCTTCGACGCCGGTCACCGAGTCGGTATAGACGTTCTCCGGCGGTGTGGCGCTCACGTTGTTCGTGATCTCGCTGAAGGCCTGCGTGACGAGATTCGTGCCGCGGTACAAGGTGTACTTCCGCCCCAGCACGCTGGACCACCGCAGCACGAACCCCGGCGCGCCGCCCGTGGATTCGCAGTACACCTCCAGACACGACACGTAGTCGCGCGGATCGGTTCCGGCAAAATACTCCTCGCGGTCCGGCACCAGGTCGTCGTCGAAATCGCTGGTCTCCGTCATCGTGTAGCTGTCGCCGAACGTGCCCCGGATCCAGCTGACGGGCACCTCGTAGAGATACGTCTCCGGCCGCTCCACCGGCAGGCCGTTCAGGCTGACAAAGTTGTAGCCGAAACTGCCGTACTCGTCCTCGGCGCCCGACGTCGTGGGCAGGCCGACGTACTTGCCCGAGATGTAGCGGTCCACGTTGTTCGTGTTCACGGAGGAGCTGACGATCAGCCCGGACAGGCTGCAGTTCGTGATCGAGTCCACGCCGTTGGACGCGTTCAGGCTGGACCACGGGATGGCGCACTCCCACCGCGTCATGTGCCGGCTCCCGCTGTCCCATGTGCCGCTGCACGCGGTCGTGCCCGAGCCGTCGAACTGCGACAGCCGGGCGTTCATCATCGGCCAGAAGTTGCTGCCGTTCGAGTTCAGGTAGAACACGCCCTGGCCGAACTGGAATCCGTTCGTCCTGTACATGTTGAAGTTCGTGGACGTGCCGTCGCCGTACACGTCGCCGAGCAGGATCGCAAGGTCAGCCGGAGGGTTGAACGCGACGTTGTGGAGGGCGTCAAGCCCGAGCGGGTCCTGGTTGTTCATGTTCCACAGCGTTGACGAATTGTCGGACAGCGTGTTGAACGACACGAACACGATCAGCGCGTCGTTGCTGTTGCGCGGGAGATCCACGCCCACGCCGCCGATGTAGAAGTTCGTCGCGTCGTAGTTGGCATAAATCTCGCCGAAGCTGCCGTAGCCGCTGTCGCCGCGGACCGTCGCCGCGCCGCCGTTCGTGTTGAAGTCGAAGTTGTCGCCGGCATTGTTCGGGGTCCCGCCGGCGCTGATCACCGGCGAGCCGGGCGCGAACCGGATGCCCGAGAGCGTCGTCGTGCTGCACGCGGAAACCGCCACGGACCAGTTCTGGCCGGAGTTGTCGTAGACGTACGTCGAATCGTTGCTCACGCCGCGGAAGTTGATCGTCAGGTTGAGCGTCCCCGCCGGAATGCCCGTGTAGTACACCCACTTCCCGCCCTGGTACCCCATTTCGTAGTGCGCGTAGTGCGCCCACGAATCGAACGTGGCGGTCACAAAAACGCGGTTGCTGCCCTGAAACGGCGTGCCCGTGGCGTCGAACGTGATCGTCACGGCGTCGCAGTCCCGCGGCATGGCCGGCGAGAACTCCACCGTCTGATTGGTGCTGACGCAATTGGTTACCGTCACGCTGTAGTTCGCGCCGTTGTTGTTCTCCCACACGGCGCCGCCGTTGTTGAAGCACGCGTTGATGATCTGGCATCCGCCGGGCGGGTAGTACCAGTACTCCCACGTCCCGCCGTTGTTTGTCATGACGGGGTCGGGCGACACCACGCCCTGCCAGCCGTTGTAGCCGACGTGGACGCGGACCGGGTTCGCGTTGGACAGCACGCCGCTGTTCGGCACGTACGAGATCTTCACCGGGTCGCAGCCGTTCGGCGCTGACGGGCTGAAGCTCACGACGGGCGCGATGTAGCACGCGGAGATGGATTTCGTCCAGCCGTTGCCGCTGTTGTTGTCGTAGGTCGCGCCGTTGCGGAACATCACCTTCGCCGATGTCGCGCCCGAGGGAATGCTGCTGGTGTAATACCACAACGCGCCCGCAGAGCCGCTCATCGTGTACTCGTTCGTCGCCGCGTCGTTGCTGTAGTAGATCATGAGCGTGACCGGGCTCGCGTTGCTCAGGCTCCGGCCCGACGCGTTGTACGTGATCGTCAGCTTCGAGCCCGCGCAGCTGTCGGGCACGGAAGGCGAGAACGTCACGGGCACCACGTTGCTCGAATTGTACTGGCCCACGTAGACGTGGAAGATGTCGCTGCGGTTCGTGTTGCCCTTCGTGTCCACGGCTTCGACGAAGTAGTCGATCAGGACCTGGCTCTGGCCCGTGATGCGGCCGGTGTATTTCTGCGCGCGGTACGTCGGGTTCGGCACGATGTTGTCCGGGCCCTTGATCTGCGGATCCCACGAGTTGGTCATCGACATCGTCGCCCACGCGCCGACCTTCGCCGCGTTGTGGGCGAACACTTCGTTGTCGGACTCGAGGATCGGGTTCACGCCGTCGTTGTCCGTGCGGTAGTAAAGCCGCACGTCGCTCAGCCCGCTGACGTCATAGACGTAGCTCCACACGTCGAAGTCGGAGGATGCCACCGTCGCCTCGTTCCACATCCGCCCGCCCGGGTTGTACGGGTCGCGCTGCGGCGGGAACAGGCTCGGGCCTTTCGCGTCGGAACCGGCGTGACGATTGATGACTTTGTCGGCTTCCTCCACGGCGCGGTTGCAGGCCCGCGTCACGTTGCCGTCCCACGGGTTCGCGCGGTCAAGGTCCCAGTACCAGTAGCAGGACGTCTCGCCGTTCAGGTACCAGTGCCACGCGCGCGCGGTGTCGTCGCCGATCCCCCACTCCACGTTGTCCATGTTCGGGCTGAGGCCGAGGTAGCTGTTCTCGAGGGAGTCGGCGAGGATCACGCGGTTCTGCGCGGCAACGAGGACGGACCACGACCACCGGTCCGGATTCTCTCCGTTCACGTACGTCGAAGACAACCACTTCTCGAAGTACGGCGTGCCGCCGTCGATGCCGATCCACGAGCCGGGCTCGACGTGGATCACCTCGTTCGGATTCGGCGGCCACTGGTCCAGGTAGTCCTGGACGCTCGTGAAATCGAAATCGCCGTTGTTGTTGCACATGTCGAGGAAGTTGTCGTTCTGCCCGTGCCAGGCGTCCGAGTTCTTCATGCCGTAGTTGTCGCCGTCGCTGTGGCACAGGATCATCATCGGGTGCGAGGAGTCCGTGTTCACGGCGGTGTGGGCGCCCCAGACGTTCTCCGGCTTGAACGAGCCGTAGCCGCCGCGGCCGTTCTCGTTGCCCTCGTACCGGCCGGCCGGCACGGCGACGATCTTCTGCGTCGCGGAGTTGTACGGGTTGACGTACTGGATGTAATGCGGCTGGTACGACCACGGAGCGAGGACCTTCGTGGGCGCCCAGATGTTCTGCAGCTGGACCCACGTGCTCCCGAGTTCGGTCGAGGACGGGTTCTGCATGTCCGCCGGGTTCACGCGGCACGAGCTCGCGTCCGACCACGGGAAGTCCGGCACGGCGCGGAACAGGTGGCCGTTGTCGACGATGACCCACTCGAGGCCCTCCTCGGCCAGCGCCGGGATCATCCACTCCGCGAACGCGCACTCGGGCGGCCAGAAGCCCTTCGAGTAGCCGGTCGTGTCCCACAGCTGCTTGTACTGCTCCTTGTGCAGGCGGATCTGCATCTTCATGGATTCCTTGCACGTCAGCGGCATCAGGCTGTGATGGTACGCGATGCCGACCGGGTCGAGCCGCGGGTTGTTCATCGTCGTCCGCAGCGTGTTGCGCGCGTAGTCGATGGCGTCGTCCCACGTCGCGCCCGTGCAGTAGCCCCAGAGGTTGTTGTTGTTCTCGGCGAGCGAGCCGGAGTAGCTCATCTGCGCGCCGCCGTGGCCGATGCCCTTGTTGGCCGCCGACTGTACGGCGTCCTTCGGCCACGCCGTGTACGCGCCGACCCGGTCGCCGTCCCACACGCCCTGCACGCTGAAGTTGAACCGGCCGTTCGCGTCGATCGTCCCCGGCGACTCGTACGGGTAGTAGATCGGCTGGTGCATGTGCCAGAGATACGTGACGTGGAAAGGCACGGTGGCGAATGCGGCGCCGCATGCAAGCGACGCGGCCGCGAGCACGACGAAACGTTTTACCGAGCGCATGAGGGTCTCTCCGATTGTGATGTTCTGGATGTTCTAAATACCCCGAAGACTGCGCCGACGTGTAGTTAAGAAGTCCAAAGTCCAAGGTCCAAAGTTGCCTCTCCCATCTTTGGACTTTAGACCTTCGACTTTGGACCCCTTCTTTACGGCAGCCTCACGCCCGTGCGGTAGTAGCCCGCCTCGCCGACGTTCGTGACCACCAGCGTCACCGGTCCGCCGTTCAGCGCGCCCTGCACGTTCAGCGCACGCGGCAACCACGACGGGTTCACCAGGTTGGTGGTCACCCACACGTCGTAGATGCGGCTGTTGGTCGTCGGCGATCCCGCCTGGAGCATCATGACGGACGCGCCGGGCGTCCATTCCTGGATCTCGTTCGGGTATACCGATCCCGTGTTCGTCGGGTTCGTGTCGGCCACGAATTCCTCCCAGTTGTTCACGCCGTCGAAATCCGTGTCCACACCGGCCGTTGCGCCCGTGGGATTGTTGAAGTACTTCTGCTCCCACGAATCCGGGATGCCGTCGCCGTCCTGGTCCGTGATCCCCGTCTGCCGCGTGATGGTGACGGTCGCGCTGGTTGACGACCCCGAGCCGGCGTTCGCGGTGACGATCTTCAGGTTGTTGAAGAATACGTCGTAGTCGGAGCCCGAGCCGGCGTTCCAGTTCCAGGCCTTGACCATCGCGATCGACATGTTCGCGGCGGAGGCGAGGTTTCCGGTGTTCGTCCGGGTCGACCCGCCGAGCGGCGTGATCCTCGTGCGGTAGTTCGTCGGGCCGATCAGCGTGAATTCGATGTCGAGGCCGCCGCTCGTCCAGCCGATGTCCGTCGAGCCGCCGCTGATGTTGTAGAAGTTGTCGCCGCCGTTGAAGAAAAACTCCCACAGCGTGTTGCTCTGCGCGTTCTGGAGGGCGACGCCCACGCCGCTGCCGGTGTTGATGAAGCCGTTGTCCATGCTGACCATGAACGTCTGCCCGACGGCGAGCGCATTGGTCAGCAAGCGGTTGATCCGCGACTCGTTGCCGCTGTTCGCGTACAGGCCCCACGCGGGCGTGCCGATGTTCACCGCAGCACCGGAAGCCATGAAGCGGCCGTTCTGGTCGCCGTTGCCCGAGCTGGTGAAGAAGTGCCACGCGCCGAACCCGCTTCCGCCGTTGTCCGATTCGCCCCACCCATCGGCGTAAGCCGCGCTCGCGCCGGAGTCCGCCGCGTTCGTGACCGTCGCAGCACCGTTGTTCGTGCCGACGACAGTAATGACGTTGGCGCCGACGTCCAGGGGCACATTGGCGATGTTCCATGACGGAGCGACCGAAAGAATGCCGCTGGCGCCGCTCAGGCTGTTGGTCCACGACATCATGCCGGAGACATCGGTGGCCGTGCCCTGGAGCGAATACACCGTGACGTCGTAGCCGACCGAGGCATTGCCCGCCGGGTTCGTGATCGCGATGCCGCTCGGCGGCGGAGTCGGGATGCACGCGTTCAGGGCGAAGTGCCAGTCCGTGCCGCTGTTGTTGTCCCACGTGCCGGCGCCGTTGTGGAACACGACATCCAGCTGGCTGACGTTCTGCGGCGGCGTCACGGAAAGCCGCCACACGTTCGCGGCGACCTTCGTCATCGCCTGCGACGGGAACACCTGCGCCCAGCCGCCGTAGCCGACGTGGGCGAAGATCTGCGTGGCGCTCTGGAGCACGCCGCCGTTTTGGAAATACGTGAAGTTCACGGGGTCGCAGGCGGGCGCGTTCGAGAAGACGACCGCGCTGGACCCGGTCGGCGCGTCGCAGTCGCGGAGGCTGGTCGACCAGTTCGCGCCGCTGTTGTTGTCGGTCAGCGTCTCCGCGTTGTTCTGGAAATAGACGGTCGCGACGGGCGCGTTGTCCGGAGGAGCGCCGACCGCGTACACGGACGTCACGCTTCCGCCGACGTTGGTCATGACGTACGAGCTGAACGCGCCGTTGGTGGCGAAGCGGATCCACATCTTGACCGGGATGCTGTTGCTCAGCACGCCGCCGTTCGCCATGTACGTCACCGTCAGAGGCGCGCAGTCGCGCGGGTCGCTCGAGAAGCTGACCGCCGACGGAACCGGCCCGCTCGAGCCGCCGTCGTTCTCCACGTACACGTGCTGGATGTCCGACCGGCTCACGTTGCCGCGCCCGTCGTGCGCCTCGATGTAGTAGTCCAGCAGCTTGCCGCGGAAACTCGGCACCGCCGCGTCCGTGATCTTCGCGAAGTAATAATCCGCGACCTCGGCGGGCGTGATGAAGTAGTCGATCTGGCTGTTGTTGGCGGCGGCGTTCAGCTCGCTCCGCGTCTTCGGCAGGACGCGCTTGGTCATCGCGATCGAAGTCCACGAGCCGACATCCGAGCCGTCGGCGTACATTTCGTTCTGGTTGTTGGCGAGGCTGTTCACGCCGTCGTTGTCCTTGCGCACCTTCAGGACCAGGTTCGTGATGCCGGACACGTCGTAGGCGTGCGTCCAGACGTAGAACTCGGACGGCATTTTCTTGAGGTACGCCGCGTTCGTGCCGCCGGAGAGGCTGTTGAACCAGCCGAAGGTGTACGCGCCGGGGTTCCACGGGAAACGCTGGGGCTTGAAGACGGTCGGGGGCGTGAGATCGCTGGCCAGGCGGTTCGTCACGTACGTCCGCAGAAGGCCGATCGCCCGGCTGTTCGCCAGCGACGGCTTGACCTCGTCGTCGTTGCCGAGGCCGCCGTAGTAGTTGAAGCCGGAATCGAGGCCCGCGAGGTAGACGTGCCACGCGCGCTCGACGATGTTGGGGCTCGTGTAGCTGCCGTCCCAGTCGTACGGGCACTGGATCTTCCACGCCTGCACGCTTCCGCCCTCGCCGGTCCAGATCTGCTCCGCCGTCTCGCACCAGTTCGCGCCGGCCATCACAGGTGCCCAGCTCCAGAACTTAAGCGCGAAGCCCGGCGTCTCGAGATCGACCTTCGTGCCCGGGTAGCACGCCGCGAGATTCGTCGGGTTCAGCGGCGGCTCGACCCACTTCAGGAAATACGGCGAGCCGTAGTCCGTCTCCGGGAAAATCCACGCGCCGTCCTCCACGTGCGCGACCGGCGCGGCCGCACCGTGCGCGTTGACGAAATCCTGCACCGCGGAAATCTGGTAGCCCGCGTTCGCGCTGTCGTTGAAATACTGCGGCGTCGCCTCCATCCACGACGAGTAGCCGCCGCCCCACGCGTTGTCTCCGTCGCTGGACGGCATGACCATGACGGGCCGGGACGGGTCGGTCGCGAACGGCGCGATGTACGTCTGGATCTTGCCGATGCCCTCGTTCGCGTAGCCGAAGCGGTAGCTGAGAACGTCATCCGACGGCACCACGATCATCGTCTTCTCCGCGCCGTTCGAGGGGTTGACGTACTTCACCTTCTGCAACTGGTAGGCGTAGGGCGAGACATTCCACGCCGCGTTGCCGGGGTTCGGCTCGCTGTACCACCAGCCGGTCGTGGGCGACGGGCCGATCTGGTCCGCGCGGTTTGGCGGGCTGGAGTAGATGTTGTAGCTGCCGGTCGGGTTCGCGTGGTCGTTGTACGTCGGGCACGTTCGGCTCAGGTGGTGGCTCGCCACGATCACCCACTCGTAGCCCTCGTCCGCCAGCACGTCCACCATCGTGGGCGAGAACGCCATCTCCGTCGGGAAGAAACCCTTCGAGTGATCGCTCAGGTTCGAGTTCTTGTTCCAAGCCTTCCACCACGCCTGCTTGAACGCCTGGATTTCCTTTCGCAGAACGGACTTCGGGAGGACCGCGCCGAGCGAGTGATGATACGTGAACCCGACGAGATCGAGGCGCCGGCTTCCGGACGGAGTGGTCCAGCCGCTCGCTTCGCGGTTTCCGTCATACCATGTGCCGCTGTAGCTGAGCTGGCCGTTGCCGCCGAGATTGCGGACATTGTCGATGAGCGAGCCGGAGTAGCTCATCGCGAATCCGCCCGCTTGCCCGATCGCGGCCAGCGAATCGCGCGGGCGGCCTTGATACGCGGCGCGCCGGTCATCCAGGCCGAAGATGTCGCGCAGGTTGTTGTCGGGATGCTGCACGCCCGTGCCGTACATCTGGTCGGAGTTCTCTTTCAGCCAGATCGAATCCCAGGCGTACTGAACGCGCTCCGTCTGCGAACCGTTGCCGTTCCACTCGGGCCAGTAGATGGGCTGGTGATTGTGCCAGAACCGCGAGACGTAGACGTTGGCGCCCTGCGCGATCTGCGTGATCGTAAGCGCGATCAGGACGCCGGCCGCCAGTCTCCATGCAAACCCGAACACACATCGAGAATCCGACGATTGAATCCTGTTCATGTAGCCCTCTCCGACCTTTTTAGCATATCCAAGTAAAACGTTACACCTGTTATAAAGCCTTGTATAGCCGCTTGTCAGAGAAAGCCTACAAATTGAGTGGATTTTCGAACAAAAGAAGGTATTTTCCCTAAACAAATATTCTGTGCATGCGTATGTTCAGTGTACGTATTGACAGGTGGAGGCTTTCGGATATTGTATGGCGCTCCGCAGTCGGGAAAAAGGGAACCGGCGCGACGTCAATTTCAAACGAGGATGGCATCTATGCAAATGGGAGAACGGGTCGTGGACAATCAACTGCTGAGCGAGAGGATTCAGATCGAGCGGAAACAATTCTTCTTCGACCTCAAGGAGAACCCGCGCGGGCGCTTCCTGAAGATCACCGAAGAGGTGGGCGGTCGCAGAGACACCATCATCATCCCTTCCACGGGCCTGGAGTTGTTCCTCGCCACGGTTGAGAAGGCGATCGAGGCCGACAAGGTGAACGGCCCCGTTGCCGCCGAATAAGCCGAGCTCTTGAAGTTGTTACGCATTGCCCTGCGCCTTCACGGCGCAGGGCAATTTCGTTTTTACGCCTGACCGCCCCCTGCAAGCGCGGTTGCGCTGACACGGCAAGCCGGTTAGGATACGCGATCGAATGACTCCCGAAACAACACCCGCCGGCGAGCCGGATGCGATCGACGACCGGACCCTTGTTGCGCAGGCAAGCCGGGGAGACCTGGCGGCGTACGACCAGCTTGTCCGCCGCTACCAGACCCGCATCTACAGCCTTGCCTACAACATGACGGGCAACAAGGAGGATGCGGAGGACATGGTCCAGGATGTCTTCGTCAAGGCCTTCTCGTCCCTGAAGAGCTTCCGGGGCACCTCGTCCTTCTATACATGGATCTACCGGATCGCCATCAACCGGACCATCAACTTCCTCAAGAGGCGCAAGAAAAAGCAGGCCGTAAGCCTGAACGACGTGGACGAAGGCGTCGAGCGGGACCCCGCCTACGTGGAGCTTTCGGCCCGGGAATCGCCCGTCCGGGATGCGTCCCTCACGGAGCTGCAGGAAAAATTGAACAAAGCGCTCCTGACCCTGTCAGAGAAGCATAGAACGGTGGTGGTTCTCCATGACATCCAGGGGCTGCCGCACGACGAGATCGCCCGGATGACGGGATGTTCGGAGGGCACCGTGAGATCACGGCTGTTCTACGCAAGGCAACAGCTCCAGGGCGAGCTTGCGGAGTTTGCGCCATGAAATGCGACCGCGTCAGAGAACTTCTGGTTGAATTCGAGGACTCGTCCCTCCCCGCCGACGTTGCCGGACACCTCGACGCGTGTGCCGGCTGCCGGCAGTACAGCCGGCAGATGGAGTCCGTGCGCCGGCTGATGTCGCTGAAAAAATACGAGCGGCCCGACGCCGGATTCGAGGAGCGCTCCGCGCTGGCGATCCGCCGCCGGCTTGAAGACCTGAACCGGAAACCCGAATCGCGGCTCGCTGCGTTCTTGGAATTTCTGACGGATTACCCGCGGCCGGCGTTCCGGTATGCGCTGGCCGGCGTTGTCGCAGCGCTCATTGTGATGAACTTCGTTTCCATGCCCCGGCTCGCGCCGGTCCGTCCTGTCGAGCCCGTCGCCCGCGTGGCGCCGCCACCCGCGCCCACACCGGTGACGCTTCCGATCGAGGTGTACAGCCGGCCCATGCTCGCCGAATTCCACACCCCGTCCAACCGAGGACCCGCCCGCGTCGAGTACGGTCCGCGCGAGTCCGTTCCCGTCAACTTCGAGTACTAAAGCCGCCGCCCGGCGGTTCTCTCAGCAAAATGCAGGTTAACTGTCGCACGCCCGTGACCGTTATGCTATTGTAGGGCAACCGTGCGGGGGTTATTCTGAATCCGGTCGCAGGGTGGAAATCACCACATGTATCTGCCAAAAGCCAGCATTGATTCCGTGGTCGCCGCGGTCGGAGATCTGGGCATGGGCCGTGATGATGTCGCCCTGATCTTCCTGGGCGAGAAGAACGCCCCGGACCTGCCCAGGCTCGTCGCGGCGCTGAACCAAGCGGGTGTCCGCTTCATGGGCGGCGTCTTTCCCGGCATTCTCCACGGGCGCGAGGCGCACTACGAGGGCGCGATCCTCTTCAGCGCGCCCGCGATTCAGGCCCCATACGTCATCAAGAACCTCAACCAGGAGCCGGTCAACCTTCCCGAGTTCGGCCCGGAACTCACGACCCACAAGGGGAATCATTTCACCGCCATCGTGCTGGCGGACGCCCTCTGCCCCAACATCTCGTCGCTGCTGCGCGACATGTTCAACGTCCTCGGCAACGCGGCGCATTACATCGGCGGAGGCGCCGGCTCCCTTTCCCTCAAGCAGAAGCCTTGCGTGTTCACCGCGGAGGGAGTCTTCCAGAACGCGGCGGTGATCGCCTTCATCAACCTGGCCAGCTCCCTCGGCGTGCATCACGGCTGGGAGAATCTGGCGGGTCCCGTGGTCGCGACGCGGAGCCGGCAGAACACCATCATCGAGTTGAACTGGCGGAACGCGTTCAGCGTGTACCGTGAGATCGTCGAGGCCGATTGCGGGAAGCGCATCACCCGCGACAACTTCTTCGAGATCTCCAAGTTCTACCCCTTCGGCATCATTCGCGAGGG
>CAYQYB010000043.1:0-14692 GCA_964421535.1 uncultured Verrucomicrobiota bacterium
CCCGCACTGGCCGATCTCGCCGAGCCTGGCGTCAAGCACGTGCAGGCCCCGCCGCCGAATCCGGAACTGGCGGAGCTTGTCCGGAACATTCCATCACAGCCCTCGAAGCCGGCGGCCCCCGTGGATGTTCAAATGCCGGGTCCCGTTGAGCGGCCGACGCGCTACGTCTCGGGCGATCCGGCGCTGGCCGATCTCGCCGAGCCCGGCGTCAAACACGTGCAGGCCCCGCCGCCGGACGCGGACCTCGCAGCGCTCGCGCGGGGCGACTACAAGCCGCCCGCCCGGTCAGGAGGCGTGCAGGCCGGCGAGAAAACGGTTCTGAGTTCGGGAAGCCGGGGCCCCAATCTCGGCGAAGGCACGCCGACCACCGTGAAGGGAGCGGACACAACGCTCAGTTCCGGAAGTACGGGTCCGAATATGGGCGAGGGTGCTCCGACGCAGCTTCATTCGGCCGACACGAGGCTCAGCGCCGGAAGCAGCGGTCCGAACTTGGGCGAGGGAACGCCGACGACCGTGAAGGGCGGAACGGACACGAGACTCAGCGCCGGCAGTTCGGGTCCGAACCTCGGCGAAGGCGCACCGACAAAGCTTCAGCCTGCTGAGACGAGACTCAGCGCGGGAAGCAGCGGACCGAATCTGGGCGAGGGAACCACGACCCGCGCAGGAGGGCCAGCCGCCAACACCGCGATCGAACCGGGCGGCTCGGGCCCGCAAGTGCGGTCGGGCACGAAGACGGCTCTGGGCGAGGCGTCTGTTTCTTCCGCCGGCGGAGTAAACCGGCCCAGCCTTCAGGATTTTGCGCCGCAGATCGAACCCTCGCAGGTGCAGATGCCGGGGCGCGCGGAACCGCCGACGACGAAGTACGTGCGCGGCGATCCAGCGCTGGCCGATCTGGCGGAACCGGGGGTGAAGCATCTGCAGGGTGGGCCGGCTCCGGGCGATCCGACGTTGGCGGACCTGCTCAAGGGGGGCAGCAAGGCGTCGGCGAGCGCGGGAAGCGGGCAGAGAATTCAGGCGGTGGACATCAACAAGTTCGCTCCTCAGATCGATCCGTCGCAGGTGCAGATGCCGGGGCGCGCGGAACCGCCGACGACGAAGTACGTGCGCGGCGATCCCGCTCTGGCCGACCTGGCGGAACCGGGGGTGAAGCATCTGCAGGGCGGGCCGGCTCCCGGCGATCCGACGCTGGCGGACCTGCTCAAGGGAGGCGGCAAGCCTCGCGGCGGCGGGGCGGGTGCCGCGGCGGACACGGTGATCGGCGGAGAAGGGTCCGGCGGCGCGCGTGCGGGCGAGGGAACTCCGACGAAAGTCGGGCAGGCGCAGACAACGATCAATCCCGAAGGCCCCGGCGGTCCGAACAGGGGCGAGGGGAGTACCACCAAGGTTCGCGAAGGCGCCGGGTCGACGGAAGCCGCAGGCCCCAAGGCGGAAGGCCCAAGAATCCGCAAGATCCTGAACGTTGCGAACGAAGCGGTGGGAGGAATGGCCGTCGCCGGCCAACTCGGCGAGGCCGGCACGAAACAGGCCGGCGATGTAATTGACGAGAACAGGGATTTCACAGTGGGCGATGCGGGCGAGGCCTTGGTGGAAGGCGCCGGCATTCCGAGCATGTACCAGATGGGCCGCGACATTTCGGCCGAAGAGCAGATCCGGGTGCAGCAGGGTCAGCAGGGGCAGGCCGCCGCGCTGGGCCGCACGTACGTGCGGATGGCTGACAAGATGGCCCATGAAATGATCAACGATCCGGTTGACCGTGCCATCGCAGAGGAGGAAGCGCGCGCGGCGGCGGCCGGCGAGGAGCCCGACTACACGCGCAGCACTTACAATGCCGCAACGGACGTCGGCGGCAAGTTCACGGGGCTTGGAGCGCTCGCCAACGCGGTCGAGGAAACGACGACGTGGGACGAGCGCGCCGACTACGCGGCCCAGCGCGGCGCGATGGACCAGTTCGTGGACGAAAATGTCAATCGCAGTTCGACCCGGATCCGCAAGCTGCAGGGCGAGATCGAACAGCTGAGCCTCACCGGCGACATGAACGATCCCGACACCGCTGCGCAGATCCAGCAGCGCATCACGCAGATGGACGCCGAGTACGACAAGCTGAACAAGGTGTCCGGCATGGTCCAGCGCACGCTTGGGCAGGATTCAGCCCAATCCGTCAACCAGCAGATTGCCAGCCTGCCGCGCCGGGATGATTTTACGGGCTACATCGACGAGAACGTCACCGCGCGGGGCGGGAAGATCGATTCGACCCAGCCCGCGCGCGCGGAGCGCACCGCGACGCCGGTTCCGGACGCCGGAGCGCAGGCGGATCTCGATCTCGCGCCCGCGGATGAGCAGAGACTGGTTAACGCGACGGCTTCCGCCGGCCAGACCACCCTCGGTTCGCCGCAGCAGGCCGGCAGCGGCGGCCTCATGGATACGCTCAGCGGGATCGGGCAGCGGATCAAGAACGAGGCGGAGAACCAGGTCATCAGGGAGGTCACGAGCAACCCTCAGCCATACGTGCGAGGCGCCCTGCAGGGGCTTAACGCGGAGAGCGACGACTCGCGGCGCATCCGGCAGATGTACAACTCCGCGCCCGAGGGAAGCGATGACCGCAGGCAGTTGAACGGCCTCTTCGAACAGCTTCGTGACGCGCGAACGCCGGAGCAGCGCGCCGCGGCCCAGGCGGAGATCGAGAGATGGTCCGACAAGTATCCGCCACCGGCGGCGCCCCCGGCCTCGGTCCCCGTCCTGCCGACGAAGGACGATCTGCTGACCGACCGCAACCAGAGCGCGGACCGCGTCCGCCAGCATGACGAGTACATCCGTCAGCTCCAGCAGAGCGGCGGCAGCAAAGAGGATATTGAGTCGGCCCAGTGGATCCGCGACCAGGAGCAGCAGCGGCTGGAGGGGTATGACCGGAGCTTGAGCAGCGGCGAATTCCAGCAGCCCGCCGCGCCCGCGGAATCGTCCGCGCCGGCATCGCCCGCGACGACGGCGTCCACGATCGCGCCGGTTGGCGCGGTACCCGAAGAGATACCGCCTGAGCCTGAAGAGCGACGATCCCCGGGCGGTTGGACGGAGGGCCAACTGCAGAACGACAACTACAACATGCAGAACCTGGCGGAGGATTCGCAGAACCGGATCAACAACCTGCAGCAGCAGATGGCGGACAGCCACAACAGCACGGAGAGGCGGAACCTTCAGGAGCAGATCGACAAGGAACGCGCGGAACTCAACAACCTGCAGGAGCGTATCGACGGCAACAACGCCGAGCTGACGGCGATGGGTGCCGAAACGGGAGACGGCATCAAGCCGCCGCCGTCGCCGTACACCGCAGAGCAGCTGCAGAACGACAACTCCAGCATGCAGAACCTCGCGGAAGATGCTCAGAACCGGATCAACAACCTCGAGCAGCAGATGGCGGACAGTCGCAACGGCTCCGAGCGCAGGGATCTTCAGGAGCAGATCGACAAGGAGCGCGCGGAGCTGAACAACCTCCAGGAACGCATGGATGGGAACAACGCCGCCTTGACGGCGATGGGCGCGGAGCCGGGCACCGGCGAGCAGGTCGAGATCGGGCCGTGGTCGCAGGAGCAGTTGGAAAACGACAACAACGCCATGCAGAACCTTGCGGACCGGACGCAGGGGCGCATCGACGATCTTGAGCAGAGGATCAGGGACAGCCGCGACGGCTCAGAGCGCCGGGATCTTCAGGAACAGCTGGATCGAGAGCGGGCAGAACTGGGCGGGCTTCAAGAGCGGATCGACGGGAACAACGAGCAGTTGGACGCGATGGCGGCCGCCGGCGGCGCCGGGGAGGAAGAGCAGGCGAATGCCGAGGGGCAGGACGACGGTTCCGAGTCCGCCGCCGAATCGGCAGGTTCGTCCGTGTTCGACGACGACGGCAGCGGCTCAGCCGATGCCGTTGATGAAGTATGGAGGGGAGACGAGTCCGCCGGCGATGATGAATCGGATGTCGACGAAGAATCGGACGTCGATGGCGAGCAACTGGCCTCCGATGAACCCGAGTATGGCGGGAACGACGATGGGTCGGATTCCGGCGATGTGGATCCGGATACCGAAGGAGGCATCCAGCAGTTTGCCGCAGCCACGGAGAGCCGTCTGAGCGCGGACGGGAGCGCGGAGATGAACATCATCAAGGTCTCGTCGGACGGGCGTACCGCCGAGACGCGCAGCGATGTCGAGGCAAACAACGCGGACAACATCCGGAACCAGGGCGGTGCGGAAGCCCAGCAGACCGTCAACGAAGCCGCGACTGAAGTTGCTGCCGGCGACCGACGGGACAGTTGGGGCAATGTGATTGGGAATTCCGTGCAGACGGGCTTTGAACAAGGTGGCCAGGCGCTCGGTACTGCGCTGGGCGCGTCGGGCGCGGACCATGTGTCAGGGCAAGTCTTTGGTCCGACGGGGGGGTCCGGTTCGGGATCCGGAGATGACGAAGGAAACGGGAATGGGGACGACGCGGGCCAGGGCGATGCCGTCGCGACGGGCGGGGAACCCGGAGTACCTCCGGCACAGCCCGTCAGCCAGCCCCCGCCGCCATCCTCTCCTGCGCCGCCACCGCCTCCTCCTCCGGCGCCGTCCGGCGGCGGGATGTGCCCCAACTGCCAAATCCCTCTTATCCAGTGCTCGGACGGAGTCTGGCGGTGTCCGAATTCGTCGTGGGTGAAGCAGAATCCTGGCGGGGCAAAGCCGCCCGCGGCGCCCGCTCCCGCGCCGACGCCGGTTGCGGTGCCGAGTCCGACATACGGGCCGCTGTTCGGACCGCCGGGGAATCCGACGCCGGTCCAGCTCAACGCGGCCGGCGAGCCGATGTTCGGTCCCGGACAGGATTTTGGGAACACGTACCCCGTTCTGCCCGCCGGATTCTCGAAGTAACGGATGGGGTTTTGTCCATCGGGTGTGGTTGTATTGCGCCGTTTGTTTTGCTATCAACGTTCCCATCAGGAGGGCACGCGTATGCTTGGCTCATTGCGGACACTGGGTTCAATCCTTTCGATTCTTGTTCTTGCAGGATGCGCGTCAACGGACGAGAAGTACTTCCTCGAAACCGATTCCGACGCCAACGTCTATGTCGCGCCCACCGGCAGCAAGAACATCTCCAAGATTGCCATCATGCCGTTCAAGGGTCCGACCGAGCTCATCGGCCAGTCGGTTTCGGACATGTTTGTGACCGAAATTCTCCGTTCGCAGTACTACGAGCTGGTTGAGCGGAGCCAGATGGCGAACGTGCTGAGCGAGTCCGAGCTCTCGCTGTCCGGCCTTTCCGCGACGAAGGCCGCGGAGGTGGGCGGAATGATGGGCGCGGATGGCGTCATGATCGGCACGGTGTCCGAATACGAGACCGTCGCACATCGCGGCAGGGCTATCCCCGTGGTCGGAATTTCCGCCCGCCTGATCGACTGCAAGACAGGCAAGATCATCTGGAGCGTGGACTTTGCGGACCGTTCGGACGACCGTGGCGCGACGTTGCCCGAACACGCGCGCCGCGTGGTTCACGAAATGATGGCGGGGCTGTACAAAAAACTGCGAGCGGCGAGGTAGACGAATATGCGACACACATTGCGGACGTTTCTCGTGGCGGCAACCGCCGCGATTCTTTCCCTGAAGGCCGTTGCCGCTCCTCACGTCATGCTGCTGATCGACGAGAAGAGCCTCGGCACGATCGCGACTTCCGAGATCGAAGCGATGGCCGTGCAGATGCTGATCGACAACGATCTGCAGGTCGTCGACCAGGACATGGTCCGCGCGAACATCAAGAAGGACCAGCAGATGCTGAAGTCGGTCGGCGACAACCGCGGCGCGGCCGCGCTGGGCCTGCAATACGGCGCGGAGATCATCATCGTGGGCGAGGCCGTAGCCAAGCCGTCCGCGCGCCGCATCGCCGAGAGCAATCTTCGGACGTACCAGGCCGTGGTCACCCTGCGCGCGATCCGGACGGACAACTCGGAGACGCTTGGTTCGGCATCCGAAACCGCTTCGATCGTCGGCCTCGAGGACGTCGGCGGCAGCTCGCAGGCGTTGAAAGGCGCCGGGAAGCCGGCGCTCGAGAAGCTGATTCCCGCGATGCTGGCGAAGTGGGAGGCCGGCGGCGGCACAGAGGGCGGCAACTCGATCAGTGTGACCATCGGCGGCATCGACCAGGCGTGGAAGCTCAAGGCCGTCCGCGAGTGCCTGCGCGGGATGACGGACGTGCTTGCGAACGTTGTCCAGCGCAGCTACACCGCGGGCATGGCCGTGTTCGAAGTCGAATCGGTGGTGCCCACGCAGCAGCTTTCCGAGAAAATCGTACTGGCCGCGCCGACGGGCCTGAAGTTCCAGGTGCTGGACGTCGGGTCGGCGAAGATACAGATCCGCGCCGTGGCTTCCAAGTAAGGGGGAGCGATCATGTCATCTTTCTGGAAAATTCCGCTCGTCGCCATCCTGTTGTCTCTGGGTCTTCCCGCGTTCGCGTCGGTGGATGATGCAACGCTCGATAACGCGGTTCTTGGCCAGTGCTACCTGAAGTTCATGCTCTACCGGCAGGTGGCCGAGCAAGCCAATGCCGTGGCCGCCGAGGCGCCGCAGGCGGACCAGGACCAGATCAAGAAGGCCGCCGCAGACTGGTCGGCGGCGAAAACCCGCTCGGTTCGAACCATGCTGACGGCGCGGTTTCAGGATGATGCCCGCGCGAAGTTCGAGCAGTTCGTCGCGGACTACACGACCGCCGAGAAGACCGCCGATCCCGAATTCCTTGCGCGGATGAGCGCCGCGTTCGGCTTCGCGCCCGCCTCCGCCGACTATGCCTCGTTGAGGAAATCCGCGATCGACTCGTTTCTGCAGCCGGATGTGACGGAAGGCTCGAAGTGGCTGGGCGAGGTCCAGACGTGGGCGGACGTGCGCGCGAAGACGCCGGGCACGCCCGACCTGTCCATCTGGCTGACGCGCGACCAGCCCGCGGCCGCCGCGAAGCCAACGAAGCAGAAGAAGCCCGCCGTGAAGAAGCCGGACACGCTGGCCGACGCCGAGGCCGACATGGGCGAGTTCACAGCCGGGGAAGAGGACGTTGCCAACCCGCTGGACAGCTTCGACGAGATGCGCAAGAAGCGCAGCGAGAGGAAGCTTGAGGAGGCCCAGGCGGGCATGGAGCAGGTTGCCGGCGAGCGCGAGGCGGCGGAGCAGGAGTATGCCGCCAAGAAGACCGCCGCGGCGCAGGCCGAAGCGGAGGCCATGAAGCGGCACGCCGACAAGCTCGCGGCCACCGAGAAGGATGCGTTGGAGCAGAGGAAGAACAGCTGGGTCAACCGGCTGAAATCGATCGTCGGCGCGACCGTCAGCGCGGCGACCGGCGCATTCACCGGCGGGATCGGAACGCGCGCGGGCGAAGAGGCGGCCAACGCCATTTTCAAGCCGGAGTAGGGCGTTGGGGCGCGATATACAGCCGTTTCAATTTTCCGTAAGATAATTGTGCAATGTCAGGGAAAGCGATTTTTGTCGCGTGGGTTTTATCCGCCGTGGCCGGGATGGCGCAGACAGCGCTGACGGGCACGGCGCCCGCTGCCGCCCCCCAGTTCCCGTCCTCCGAGAACGGCCAGTGGGTAGACGTTTCCGAGTCCCGCCTCGATTTGGACGCCATCACGGAGCGCGGCCGCCAGATCCTCGGGCTTCCCGACGTCGAGTGGAAGCACGCCCAGACCGAGCATTTTGTCATTCACTACGAGCAGGCCATCTTTGCCCGGAAAGTCGCGCGCATGGCCGAGTTCTTCTACGCGTACATCGCGCAGGATCTTCAAGGCGCGCAGGACAACGTGAAGGGCCGCTCGCACATCTTCATCTTCCGCTCCGAGAAGCGCTGGCGGGAGTTCGTCCAGGCCGCAGGCGACGTGCCCGACTGGACTTTCTCGCGGGTCGAGGGCACCGTCATGTTCCTCCAGCAGGCGGAGAATACGTCTTCCAGCGGCGACGTGCTCGCGCACGAGACGACTCATCTCGTCATCAACCGCTTCTTCGAGAAGCGCTGTCCGCTGTGGCTGAACGAGGGACTTGCCGAATACTACCGGCAGTTCGCCTACTCGGCGTACAAGGGCGTCAAGAAAAGCAAGCGTGCGCAGTTCGGCCGTCTGGCCACGCCCTTCGCGCTCGACGAGCTTCTCTACATCCAGCTCTACCCCCAGGAGGACGCGCGCGTGCAGGCGTTCTACGCCACCTCGGAATACTTCGTCGCGTTTCTTCTCCTCGACCATCAGCCCCAGGCCTTCATGCCGTTCGTCGGCGACCTGATGGAGGGCATGGACGTGAAGCTCGCCCTCTCGAAGCACTACGGCCTGGAGTCGATGGACGACATCCGGCGCCAGTTCAACAAGTTCGCGTTCTGAAGTTTGCTCTCGAACTGGCGCGCCCGTTTGCGGTAAGTTCCCTCAACAACTTTCAGGAGGGCCTTGCCGTGGCCATGTATCGTGACAATTCGCTGAAAAGCGTTCCGTGGGACACGTTCCAGAAGCTCGGCCCCGAGGAAAAAGGGCCGTATTTTCTGAAGAACGGGCGGCCGTATCACGCGCTCGTCGCGCAGCAGTTCGACCGGCCGACGCTGGACCGCCTGTGCGAGCTCGCGGGCCGCATCCGGCGGATCGCGAAGACGCGCGGCGGCCTGCTGTTCCTCCAGGACCTGCTTTCCGAGAAGCGGGCGATGCTGTATTTCGCCCAGCCCTCGACGCGCACGTTCCTCTCGTTCTACGCCGCGTGCCAGATCCTCGGACTCCAGCCGGCCGAGGTGCGCGACACCGCGACGTCGAGCGAGCTGAAGGGCGAGTCGCCGGAGGATTCCGTGCGGACGTTCAGCTCGTACTTCGACCTGATCATCATGCGGCATTCGGTCGGCGGGTTCGCCGAGCGGATCGCGTGGATGCTGTCGAACACGGAGCGGCCGGTGCCGGTGATCAACGCCGGGTCCGGCAAGGACCAGCACCCGACGCAGGCGCTGCTGGACATCTACACGCTCCAGCGCAGCTTCGAGAAGATCGGCGGGATCGAGGGCAAGAAGATCGCGTTCGTCGGCGACCTCGCGCGCGGCCGCACGGTGCGCTCGCTCGCGTGGCTGCTGACGCTGTACCCGGGCGTGAAGCAGTACTTCATCGCGCCGGAGCAGCTGCAGATCGGGTCGGACATTCTCGACCTCCTGCGGAAAGCAGGGATGGATTTCGAGGTCAGCTGCGAGTTCGACAAGTTGATCCCGGAAGTGGACGCGATCTACATGACGCGCATCCAGGACGAGTGGGACAAGGCGCACGAGAGCCAGGCCATCGACATCAGCCGGTTCTGCTTCACGGCGGAGCACCTGCGCCTGCTGAAGCCGACGGCCGTGCTGATGCACCCGCTGCCGCGGCGGAAGGAGATCGATCCCGCGGTCGACGCGGACCCGCGCGCGGTGTACTGGCGGCAGGTGCGGAACGGGATGTGGATCCGCGCCGCGCTGATCCTGACGGTGTTCGACAGGGAAAGCGAAGTGGACCGATATTATCAGGACCTGGAGAGTTAATGACGAATGACGAAATCCGAATGACTAATGAATGTCTAATGACAAATGCCCCGGGCGATTTAGTCATTGAAGCATTCGTCATTCATTAGTCATTCGTGCTTAGTCATTAGTCATTTCGAAGAGAGGTGTGACATGTTGCATTTGATTTCACTCAGCGACTGGCCGTCGGCCTTCATCGAGGAGATCCTCAATCTCGGCGACGACGCGAAGAAGAATCCGGGGAACTATCTCAACGCCATGCGGCGGAAGACCCTGATGATGATCTTCGAGAAGCCGAGCCTGCGGACGCGGGTCTCGTTCGAGACCGGCATGAGCCAGATGGGCGGGCACGCGATCTTCTACGACACCAGCACGTCGCCGCTCGGCGCCGGCAAGGAAAGCATCGAGGACACCGTGAAAACGGTCAGCCGGTACGTGGACATGATCATGGCGCGGCTGTTCGAGCATTCGAAGGTCGAGGAGATGGCGAAGCACGCCACCGTCCCGGTGATCAACGCGCTGACGAATTTCTCGCACCCGTGCCAGGTCCTCGCGGACCTCATGACGATCCGGGAGAAGAAGGGCCGGCTGAAAGGCCTGACCCTCGCGTACCTCGGCGACAGCAACAACAACGTCACGCACTCCCTGCTGTACGGCTGCACGAAGATGGAGATGAACATCCGGATCGGTTGTCCCGCGGGCGACCAGTTCGGGCCCAACAAGAAAGTCCTCAGCGAGGCGATCCGGGTCAGCAAGAAGGCCGGCACGGAAGTGAAGATCACGCACGATCCGGTCGAGGCCGTGCAGGGCGCGGACGTGGTCTACACCGATTCGTGGATGAGCTATCACATCCCGGCGCACGAGCTGAACGAGCGGGTGCGGATCTTTACGCCGTTTCAGGTGAACGCGAAGCTGATGAAGCAGGCCGCGAAGGACGCGATCTTCATGAACTGCCTGCCCGCGCTCCGGGGCTACGAGCAGACCGCCGACGTGATCGACGGCCCGCAGTCGGTCGTCTTTGACGAGGCCGAGAACCGGCTCCACGTCCAGAAGGCGGTCATGATCAAGCTGCTCGAGAAGAGCGGATGTAAGTAGTCTGGGAATCGTCCTCGTCGTCGTCCTCGCTCTCGTCCTCGAAATGAGCCAACGACCGAGTACGAGGACGAGGAGGAGGACGAGGACGAATCGCGCACATCGAAATATGTCACAGCTTTCTCCACGAATTCTCATCATCAAGCTCAGCTCCCTGGGCGACCTGTTCCACGCCCTGCCGGCGGTCCGCAACATCAAGCAGGAGCTGAACGCGACGATCGACTGGGTCACGCACTCGGCTTACGTAGACCTCGTGAAGTGCTTCCCCGACGTGGATCGCGTGATCGCGTACCCGCGCAGGGACTTCCTGTCCAAGGCGTCGGCGTTTGTGCGCGAGCTGAAGCGCGAGAAGTACGACTTGATCCTCGACCTGCAGGGCCTGCTGAAAAGCGCGATGGTCGCGCGCGTGGCGCGCGGCGGGAAACGTATCGGGCCGTCGTTTGCGCGCGAGGGCTCGCGGCTCCTCTACAACGCCGTTGCCGGCAAGACGAACAAGAACCGCCACGCCGTGGAGGAGGTGCTCGACGTGGTCCGGTATCTCGGCCGCGAGGTCCGCAAACCGGAATTCCCCGTCGTGTTCCCGAAAACGCCGCGGTCGGAGCCGTCGCCGCGCGTCGCGTTCCTGCCGTGCTCGCGCTGGCTGACGAAGAACTGGCCGCCGGAGCGGTTCGTGGAGGTGGGCCGCGATCTCCGGGTGCGGGCGGGGGCAACCATCTTTCTCGCGGGGTCCCCTGAGGATGTTTCCGTGTGCGCGGAAATTGCGGAAGGAATTGGGGATGGCGTGGTCAACCTGTGCGGCAAGACGACGCTGGTCGAACTCGGGAGCCTGCTCCAGGAAATGAATCTTGCGATCACCGTCGACTCCGGCCCGATGCACATGGCTGCCGCCGTCGGCACGCCCGTCGTCGCGGTGTTCGGCGCGACGGACCCGAAGCGAACGGGTCCGTACGGCGATCGGCATCGCGTGGTCGTTGCGGACGGCCTCGACTGCAGGCCGTGCTTCTCCGACCGCTGCGCGAGAGGCGATCTCGCGTGCCTGCGGAACCTGCCGGCGGCGCGGGTCGTGGCGCAGGCGCTTGAGATGTTGAATGTAGCTCGATGAGGAAACATCCCTTGGCGTACCGACCTTGGCCCTTTACACTGTGCCCGATGCGATGGGCGTCCAGATTCGTCTGCGTTTCCTTTCTTGTGGCTCTGACTGTGTCCTGCGCGATCAAGCCGGAGGAGCATGTGCAGCCTGCGGGCGCAGCAGCGACTGCCGAGGTCGCCCAGATCTCCTCCGACACAATGAACGGGGGAGGGAGTGTCAGGACCGCGACGTGTTCGTCCGTGCAGAGCGAAGAGTTGTCCGCCTCGCTGGCGATAGACGGGAATCGGTCGACGCGCTGGGGCAGTCTCTTTTCCGATCCGCAGTGGCTGGAGATCGATTACGGCGAACCCAAAGACCTGGTCGGCGTCATCCTCTACTGGGAGAATGCGTACGCCTACGCCTACACCATTTCCGTCTCCAGCGACCGGACTCGCTGGACACCCGTCTTCACGACAGACAAGGGCGACGGCGGCAAAGACGACGTCGATTTTGACCCGGTCACCGCCAGATATCTCAGGATCGAATGCCTGCATCGGGCCACCGGCTTCGGCAACTCCCTGTGGGAAGTCGAGGCCAAGACCCGGACCGAGCCGTGGGGGGAGGGGGAGGCGCCGGATATCTTTCTCCTCGATTCCAGCCGACAAGTCTACGTGCCCGCGGCGTGGAGCAATTCCAAGCCGATCATTTGGACAAAGGCGGGCATCGCTCCCGCGCCGGCCCTGCGCTTCGGTCATCGGCAGGATATCCAGGTGACCGGCGTAACGGTTCTTGCCCGGAGCGAAGCCGCCTTGCAGGACGGGCTTCGGTGGCTCTTGCAGAAAGACTCAAGGGATTACTACCGACTCCTGGAGAAGCTGGAGCCGGAGGGTGTGTTTCCGTATTGGCTCTCGGGCCAACAGGGCTTCTGGACGGTGGTGGGCGCGGACGGCGATTTCAAAGAGAGCCTTTTCTGCCAGGACGGCACGCTGGAGCCGTACAAGTCTTTCTCGATCTTCCCCTTTGTCTATCTCGACGGCCGGCTCATCACCCGCGCGGATGTGACGCTGACGCAGGAGCTTGATGCGGCATCGTTGCCGATTCCCTCCGTCACGTGGACGCATCCGAAGTTCAGGATGACGATCCGGGCCTTTGGCGCCGGCGAGCCGGGGAAGACGACGACCTACCTGACCTACACGGTGCGAAACACGAGCGGCGAACCGTGGTCCGGCAAGCTGTTTCTCGCCTGGCAGCCGTTTGAGGTGAATCCGCCGTGGCAATGGGGCGGTTTCACCAGAATCGGTCAGATCGAGTACGACGGACGAAGTCTGCGCGCGAACGAGTACACGACCGTTCTGCTCACGCCGGCCTCGTCGGCCGGTGCGGCCACGGCGCGCGAAGGCGGCATCCTTCGATACATCGAGAAGGGGGAGTTGCCGAAGCAGGAGAGCCTGCGGGACCCGGACGGTCTGGCGTCGGCGGCGGTTGCGTACGAGCTCGATCTGGGCCCGGGCCAGGAACGGGAGATCGACGTGGCTGTTCCGCTCCATTCCGACGCCACGGTCGCCGCGGATTCAGCCGCGATGAAGGCCTTGTCCGACGAGTGCATCCGCTCGTGGGAGTCGCGGCTGAGCACGCCGAACTTCACGATTCCTGACGCAGATTACGCCGAGACGCTGAAGGCGAACCTGGCGTTCATCTTTGTCAACCGGGACGGCCCGGCCGTCCAGCCCGGTTCGCGCGGCTACGAGGCGGCGTGGATTCGCGACGGCGCGATGTCGTGCAGTGCGCTGCTGAGGATGGGTTACACGAACGAGGTGCGCGAGTACTTGGATTGGTACGCGCGGTACATCTACCCCGACGGCCGGGTTCCCGCGATCGTGATCATCGGGCGGAACGAAGTGAACCCGGTGAAGGAGTACGACAGCCAGGGCGAGTTCGTTTACCTGTGCGCGGAGTATTATCGTTTTACGAAGGACAAGGCGTACGTGGAGGCGCAGTGGCCCGCGATTCGGGCCACGCTGGCGTATCTCCAAATGATCCGCGAGCAGGAGTCCGCGACGGGAGCCGTCGGCATTCTGCCGAGATCGGTCAGTCATGAGGGCTATTACCCCGAGCCCGGCAATCACTCCTACTGGGACGACTTCTGGGCGCTGAAGGGATGGAAGGATGGCGCCGCGATCGCTCAAGCGCTTGGGAAGACGAACGACGCGGCGTGGGCCGCTTCGGAAGGAGCAAAACTGCGCGAGGCCATGCTGTCTTCCATCGACCAGGAGATGAAGCGCCACGGGATCGACTTCATTCCGGGATGCGCGGAACTGGGCGACTTCGATCCCACGTCCACGGCCATCGCCATCGTTGCCTGCCACGAGCAGGCATTTCTCCCGGAGGCGGCGCTGAAGCGGACCTTCGACCGGTACTACGAGGAACTGCTCAAGCGGACCACGCCGGGCTGGACCGGCAGCTTCAGCCCCTACGAGATCCGCACCGCCCAGGCTTTCCTTTATATGAATCAAAAGGACCGGGCGCTTCGCCTGCTCGAATACATGATGACGTGCCGCCGGCCGGCCGGATGGAAGCAGTGGGCCGAGGCGGTGTATTTTCCGCCGGAGCAGGGCGGGTTCATCGGCGACATGCCCCACACGTGGGTCTCTGCCGGTTTTCTCCACACCGTGCGATCGATGTTCTGCTATGAACACGAAGGAGCCCATGCGCTGGTGCTCGCGGCCGGGATTCCCGAGAGTTGGCTGGACGGCGGGCGCGAAGTCGGGGTGACGGATGCCCCGACGTATTGGGGCAGGGTCAGCTTCCGCATGCGGAAGTCGGGCAGCGAGGTTCGGGTGAGCATCGCGGGAGATGTGCGCCCGCCGGCGGGAATTATGTTACAGTCGCCGCTGTCGTTGCCGCTTCATTCGGTAACGGTGAACGGCCAGCCGGCGGCGTTCCGACCGGGGAACGCCGTGGTGGTGAATGAGTTGCCGGCCGAGATCGTGCTGGGCTACTAGCGGCCGGGAGGTTTGCGATGGAAGAAA
>CAYQYB010000044.1:0-14341 GCA_964421535.1 uncultured Verrucomicrobiota bacterium
CACGCGTGGCCCGCGGTGTTCGTCGGGCGGTGGTGGGAGCTGGACCCGACCATCGGGCAGGAGGCGGTGGACGCGACGCACGTGGCGATCCTGGAGGGCGAGACGGCGGACCAGCTGAAGCTGCTGGGGATGATCGGCCAGTTGAACGCGGAAGTGGTGCAGCAGGAGTACCCGTGAAGCGAGGTGCCTATGATCGAACTTGAACATCTTTCGAAAAACTACGGTTCGGTGCACGCCGTGCGCGACCTGAGCCTGACGATTCCCCGCGGCGAGCTGTTCTGCTTCCTCGGGCCGAACGGCGCGGGCAAGACAACGACCATCAAGATGATGTGCGGGCTCCTGCATCCCACCCACGGCCGCGTGCGGATCGGGGGAGTCGACATCGCGGAGGACCCGATCGCGGTCCGGCGGATGACGGGGTACATTCCGGACTTCCCGTTCCTCTACGACCGGCTGACCCCCACGGAGTTCTTCGAGTTCACGGGCGACCTGTACGGCGTTCCGCGCGCCGAGGTGACGCGCGAGATGGAATCCACGTTCGAGAAGTTCGGGCTCGTCGAGCACCGCCATGTGCTGATCAAGGACCTGTCGCACGGACTGCGACAGCGCGTGATCTACGCCGTGACGCTCCTCCACAAGCCGCGCGTCCTGTTCGTGGACGAACCGTTCATCGGGCTCGACCCGTTCAGCATCCGGATGATCAAGGACCTGCTGAAGGCCAAGGCGAGGGAGGGGATGACGATCTTCCTGACGACGCACATCCTGGCCCTGATCGAGGATATGGCGGACCGCATCGGGATCATCGTCAACGGGAGCCTCGTGGCCATCGGGACGGTCGAGCAGCTGGCGGCCCAGTGTTCCATCCAAGGCGGGCGATTGGAGGACGTGTTCTTCAGCCTGGCGACGTGACATGCGCGAATTCCTGGCACTGCTGAAGAAAGACCTGCGCGCGACGCGGAACCTCGGCCGCGTCGTGCAGGAGCAGTCGTCGTTCAAGGTCGGGTTCATTCTCGTCTTCGCGGCCTCGATCCTCGTCGGGCTGTGGATGCTGTTCGTGGAAGGCTTCCTGTTTCTCGACACGCTGGGCGGCATCGGCCTCATGCTGGTGTCGCGGCTGTTCGCGCTTTTCTTCCTCGCGCTCGGAGCGATGCTCGCGATTTCCGGCATCCTGACTTCGTACACGACGTTCTTCCGGTCCGACGAAACGGCGTTCCTGTTCCTCAAGCCGCTGGAGATGGGGCAGATCGCCATCTACAAGTCCCTGCAGTCCGCGGTCTACTCCTCCTGGGCGTTCTTCTTCACGATCATCCCGTTCATCGGCGCGTACGCGTGGCACGAGAAGCTGTCCGTCTTCTTCACGCTTGTGACGCTCTTCTTCTCCATTCCGCTGGTGCTCTTCTTCAGCGGCGTCGGCAGCCTGATCTGTCTCCTCGGCGCGCGCTGGCTCCCGCGCGGCAAGCGGCTCCTTGTTCTTGCGATCGTGCTGGCCGCGCTGTGCGCGGTCTGGGTGATTCGCACGGCGCGCCCGGCCGGGGTGGGGGATGACGACGCGACGCTTTTCCTGGCGCGGCTGGTCCCGGGCCTGCGCGTGGCGTCGAACCCGCTTCTGCCGAGCTGGTGGGTCGCCGAGGGCATCATGGCGCTGGCGCGCGGGCAATGGGTGAGGGGGCTGATGCTGTGGACCGTCCTGTTCTCCAACGTCCTCTTCCTGGGCATGCTCGTCGAGATGGCCGGCCGGGCGCATCTCTACAAGGCGTGGCAGCGCGTGAACTACTCGGGCGAGATCGTGAAGCGCCGCGGGACCCTGCTGGCGCCGCTCGAGCGGGGCCTGGCGTTCCTCCGGGCGGACACACGGGCGCTGATCCTGAAGGACATCCGCACGTTCCTTCGCGATCCGGCCCAGTGGTCGCAGGGATTGATCTTCTTCGGGCTGCTGGGCGTGTACTTCCTGAACCTGCGCAACCTTCATTACCACATGCTCCCGGCGGAGTGGCGGAACGTGATCGTGTTCCTCAACGTGTTCAGCGTCTCGGCGGTGATGTGCTCGCTGGGCTCGCGGTTCGTCTATCCGCAACTGAGTCTGGAAGGCCACGGCTTCTGGATCATCGGCCTGTCGCCGGTCAGCATGCGCCGCGTCCTGCTCTCCAAATTCGCGCTGGCCGTCGCAGGCATGATGGCGGTCAGCGTGGGCCTGATGTACCTGTCCACCCTGATGCTGGTCGTGCCGCCGCCGGTTCAGGTGGTCGCGCTCGGCGTGGCCGTGGCGTTGTCGTTCGGGATTTCGGGACTGTCGACCGGGCTCGGCGCGCTCTACCTGGATCTGAAGCAGCCGAACCCGGCGGTGATCGTTTCAGGCTTCGGCGGCACGCTGAACCTCGTGCTGAGCCTTCTGTTCATCTGCGGCGCGGTCTTCCCGTTCGGGTTCCTGTTCCACCTCCGGTTCGTGGGGCGCATCAGCGAACTCGAACTACATCGGGGGCTGGTCGCGGCGTCGATCTGGGGCGTCCTGATCACCCTGCTGGCCACGCTCCTGCCGATTTATCTGGGCGGAAAAAGCCTGAAAAACCGGGAGTATTAGTCGATTAACCCACCCCTGTGTCCCCTCCGTAGGAGGGGATTCTCGAAACTCCCCTCCATCGGAGGGGTGCCCGAAGGGCGGGGTGGGTTTCCGAACGGGCTTTCCTGCCCAAAAAGGCTTGAGATCGGGCCTTTGCGCACGGATACTCTGCCACTTCCAAACCACGGTCATGAAAATCCTTGTTCTAGCGCCCCAGCCGTTTTTCCGCGTCCGCGGCACGCCGATCAACGTGCGCAACTTGGTCACCGCGTTGGGCGAGGGCGGGCACCAGGTGGACCTCCTCTGCTACCCGTGGGGCGAGGATGTGAGCATCCCGGGCGTACGGGTGATCCGTCTGGCGAGGATTCCCGGCGTGGGCGAAGTGGGCATGGGCGCTACCCCCGGCAAGCTGCCGATGGATTTCGCGATGTTCTGGAAGGCGTGGTCGCTCTGCCGGAAGAACCGCTACGACGTGGTCCACGCGGTGGAGGAATCGGCGTTCTTCGCGGGCTGGTTCAAGAAGCGGTTCGGCTGCAAGCTGATCTACGACATGGACTCGAGCATCTCGGACCAACTCCGTTACAGCGGCAGCGTTCTGTTTCGTCCTTTGATCCCGCTTGCCGAGCGCATGGAGCGCGCGGCGATGCGCAACTCGGAATTCGTTCTCACGGTCTGCCGGTCGCTGTCGCAGGACGTTGAGGCCGCCGCGCCCGGCACGCGCATCGTCCAGATCGAGGACGCGCCGCTGCAGGAAAAGTTCGAGGAGGATGCCGAGGGTGCGCGCCGCCTGCGGCAGGAGATGAATCTCGGCGACGCGCCGGTCGTGCTGTACACGGGCAACTTCGAGAATTATCAGGGCGTGGAACTCCTGATCAGGGCGATGAGCATTGTCCGGCGGGCGCGCACGGATGTGCACGCCGTGCTGGTCGGCGGGGAGCCGGAGCAGATCGCGCGGATGAAGCAGATCGCCGGCAGCCTGGATCTTTTGGAGGGATGCCTGTTCACGGGCAAGCGCCCGATGGAGGAGATGACGGCGTTCATGTCGATGGCCTCCGTGCTCGTGTCGCCGCGGATTCGCGGGACCAACACCGCGCTGAAGATTTATACCTACATGCAGAGCGGGAAGCCGATCGTCGCGACGAAACTGGCCACGCACACGCAGGTGCTCGACGACGAATGCGCCATCCTCGTTCAGCCCCAGCCGGACGACGTGGCCGCCGGCATCCTTCGGGCGATCAAGGAGCCCCTGCTGGCGGGCGCCCTGGGCCGCGAGGCCCGGGCCCGCGTGGCAGCGCGGTACAGCCTGCAGGGCTTCAAGGAGAAGGTCCGGAGCGCGTACCAGGAACTGGCGGGCCCAAAGGTCTGACAATCAGGTGTTAACACGGGCCCCTGGTTCTTGGTACATTGCAGCCGGGGAACGGTTTATGCCCGATATCAACTTCGATTGCCCCTTCTGCAAGCAGAACCTCGACGCGCCCGAGGACATGACCGGCATGGATATCGAGTGTCCGGCGTGCGGCAAGTCGCTCAAGATCCCCGCGCCGCTTCAGATTCACTATCCGATCAAGAAGGCGGTCGGCCCGCAGCCGGCCTCCGCCCCCAAGATTTTCGCGTCGAAGACCCAGCCGCCCGCCGCGGGAGTCATCGGCGAAGCGCCGGGGGCCGAGGACGTGAGGACCAAGACGGCCAAGATCGATCTCCCTCCCGAATCGGCCGTTTACCTGGCCGCTCCGAAACACTCGCGCATCATCGTGATCAAGCGCGCCGGAAAGTAGTCCGCCGCCCCGCCTCGCAAGGAAATTGTCCTTGGCGCACCCATACCCGTGTGATAGCTTGCGCTCACTACGTACCTGAAGAAGGAGCTGCGCTGGCTATGAATCATACGAGGGCGATCGGGTTCTTCGTGATTTGCCTCCTGGCGATGACGCTTCCGGCCTCGTTCGCCCAGACCGGCGGGCCCGCTCCGGCCTCCGAGCCGGCGGCGGTTGCCGACGCGGACGAAATGCCCGTCGACGTGCAGGCCGACGAAATGGAATACGAGGCCGAGCAGAAGCTCATGACCGCCCGCGGCCATGTCGTCGTGACGCGCGGCAAGGACGTGCTCAAGGCCGACTACATGACCGTCCGCACAGATACCCAAGATGCCCACGCCGTCGGCAACGTCGAGTTCAACCGCGAGGGGAACGTCTGGAAGGGCGACGAGATGTCGTACAACTTCAAGACCCGCACCGGAGACTTCGGCCAGTTCAACTCGACGATCCCGCCGTTCTACATCCGCGCCAAGGACTCCAAGCGGCCGACGTCGAACGAATACGTTCTGCACAACGCCACGATCACCACCTGCGAGGGCGACCGGCCGGACGTGTACATCAAGGCGCGCGAGGCGCGCGTCATCGACCAGAAGACGATCATTGCCCGCGGCGTCGTTTTCTATGTCGGCGGCGTGCCGGTCATGTATCTCCCGAAGTGGAAGAAGAACATCGACAGCGGAAAGGCCGACTTCGACTTCGTGCCCGGCTACGGGACGCGAGTGGGTGGCTACCTGCTGACGGCGTTCAACTACAAGATGGATTGTGGCATCACGTCGTCCACGCACCTTGACTACCGTACCGAGCGCGGCGTCGGCGTGGGCCAGGATTTCTCGTGGGGCGACCCGAGGCTGTCGTACCGCGGCGCATTGAAAACGTACTACGCCAACGATCAGTCGCCGCTTGAGCACCGGGACGACGAGGAGCAGAAGGCGCTCGAGGGGCTCATCGACAGCGACCGCTACCGCATCCGCCTTTCGGATGTTCACGAGCTGACCGACCGCGACTACATCACGACCGAGCTGAATTACCTCAGCGACCCCGCCGTCATCGAGGACTTCTTCGACGAGGAGTACCGGGATAACGTCCAGCCCGAGAACCGCATCACCCTCGTGCACCGCGCCGACAAGTTCACCGCCGGGCTGGAACTGAACAAGCGGTTGAATGATTTCTACGACAACGTCAACCGCCTGCCCGAGGCGACCCTGAACGCGCCCCGGATGCAGTTGGGCGAGAGCCCGTTCTACTACGAGTCGCAGAACGCGGCCTCTTTCCTTGAGAAGGAGTTTGCCGAGCAGTCGGGCGAGGAAAGCTACGACTCGTTCCGCGGCGACACGGGGCACAAGGTCTTCTACCCGACGAAGCATTTCGGCTTCCTGAACATCATTCCCAGGACCGGCTACCGCGGAACCTACTACTCGACGACGTACGAGTACTTCACCGTGACCAACCTGACCACGGTGACCGACACGAACGGCGTTTCCAGCACGACCAACGAGGTCGTCACCCAGTCGAAGGACCTGGGCGCTGACCTCCGGAACCTCTATGAACTGGGCGTCGAGACCTCCTTCAAGTCGTTCGGCGTGCTGAACAACGACTGGATCACCCGCGACGATCAGGGCCTGCGGCACGTCGTCGAGCCCTACGCGGACTACACCTACGTGCCCGAGCCGAATCTCACCCCCGACCAACTGCCGCAGTTCGACGACGTGGACACGCTGAACAAGCGGAACGACGTCCTGCTCGGCGTGAGGAACAAGCTGCAGACCAAGCGCCGCGGAGCGGTTCATGATCTCGTCGATCTCAATGTGTGGTCCACCTACTACGTGGAGAAGCCGGAAGACACCGAGAACGATTTCAGCGACATCTTCTTCAAGACGCAGCTGCGCCTCATCGACTGGCTGCCGATCGATTTCAAGGGCGCCTACGACGAGTACGAGAACAACCTCGATGAGTTCGACACGCAGGTTGCCGTCATCTGGCCGGACCAGACCCGGCTGGCCGTCGACTACCGGTACGGCTTCGACTCGTACAACCAGCTGGCCTCCGAGCTCACCCTGTTCCCGAACAGCCGGTGGTCGTTCAACGCCTACGGCCGTTACTCGTTCGAGGAGTCCCTGCTTGAAGAGCAGTCCTATTTCGTCGAGCACAAGGGGCGTTGCGTCGGTTGGGGAGTCGGGTTCAAGGAAGTCGACGAGGACTGGCAGGCCTGGTTCCGGGTCTGGCTGACCGCGTTCCCGAAGTCCAACGTCGCCCTCGGGCGATAATCGATTCTTCCCATGAAAGCTCAATATCTTGTAACCGGCGGCGGCGGGTTCATTGGCTCGAACATCGTCAGGCGGCTCCTGTCGGACGGGCAGGCCGTGCGCATCCTGGATGATTTCTCCACCGGGCGCCGAGAGAACCTCTCCGGAATCGAAAAGGATGTTGAACTGGTCGAAGGCGACGTTCGCGATAACCCCACTCTGAAGAAGGCGCTGAAGGGCGTTCGGTACGTCCTGCATCTGGCGGCGATCCCTTCCGTCGTCCGCTCCGTCGAGGATCCCATCTCGACGAACAGCGTGAACGTGTGCGGCACGCTCAAGCTGCTGATCGAGGCCCGCGATGCGGGCGTGGAGCGGGTCGTCTTCTCGTCTTCCTCGTCGGTCTACGGCGACACGCCGACTCTGCCGAAGCAGGAGGACATGAACCCGTTGCCGCTGTCGCCGTACGCCTTGTCAAAGCTGACCGGCGAATACTACTGCCGAATGTTCCGCGACCTGTACGGCCTGAAGACGTTTTCCCTGCGCTACTTCAACGTCTTCGGCCCCCGGCAGAATCCCAAGTCCCAGTACGCCGCGGTCATTCCGCGTTTTATCGACGCGGTGAAGAACGACCAGAGTCCCGTGATTCATGGCGACGGAAACCAGACCCGCGACTTCACGTTTGTCGAGGACGTCGCGGCCGCGAACCTCTGCTGCTGCACTGCGCCGGAAACATCAGCTGGCTCGGTCTGCAATGTGGGATGCGGCGACAGGATTTCTATCAACGAGTTGGCGACCCGGATAGCGACTATCGTGGGCAAGAACATCAAGCCGGCGCACGACGCTCCTCAGAAGGGCGATGTTCGGGACTCCCAGGCCGATATCTCCCGGGCGAAGAAGCTTCTCGGCTGGACGCCGCAGGTGAACTTGGACGCCGGGTTGCGCAAGACCGTGGAATGGTTCCTGAAGCACGGTTGATGAACAACGCTCCCAGCCACAGCGATCTACTCGCTTGCGCCGTTGCCGCTGCGCGAGCCGCCGGGAATCACGCGCTCGCGAATATCCACCGGCGAAACGCGATCGCCCAGAAGTTCGATCACGACGTCAAGCTGCTCCTCGACCTGGAGTGCCAGAAGAAAGCCGAGGAAGTGATCCGAAACGCCTATCCCGAGCATCTCATCCTCGGCGAGGAAGGCGGATCGTTCGACGAGAAAGCGGACAAGCTCTGGATCATCGATCCGATCGACGGCACCGTGAATTTCATGCACGGCCTGCCGTTGTGGTGCTCGTCGGTCGCCGTGCGCGCCGGCGGCGAAGTGGTCTCGGGCGCGGTCTACCTGCCGACGATGAAGGAGTGTTACACCGCGACCTTGGAGGGTCCCGCGCTCTGCAACGGCGCACCGATCGGCGTCTCGAAGACCGACCGGCTCGGGGACGCCATTGTCCTGACCGGTCTGTCCAAGAACGTGGGGGAGAACCTCCATACCTTCGATGTGTTGAAGGCCGTGTCGCTGAAAGTCCAGAAGGCGCGCATCATGGGCGCCGCCGCCGTCGACATCTGCTACGTCGCGTCCGGCCGCGCGGACGCCTACATCGAAGCCGGCATCTACCTCTGGGATATCGCGGCCGCGGGCCTGATCGCGCGCCGGGCCGGCGCGCGGACGGAAGTGGTCGAGAAACTCAGCGACGTGCGCTTCCGGTACCTCTGCACGAACGGGAAGATTCACGACGCGTTGAGGGAAGTTGTCGTGAGCGTGCTGCCGTGATTAGCGCTGAACCCACCCCGGCCTGACGGCCACCCCTCCCAAGGGAGGGGATCGAATTACAGCCGCGACGAAAATGTCACCGTCAGCGACGGCCGCTCGCGCGGATACAGGATCCAGACCCGCCAGCTGATCGCCGCGGGCCCTTCTCCCGTCTCAACATCATCCGATGTGATTTCCCACTCGGATCCCGCGCTCGTGACGAGTCCGGTCGATGCGCTCTCCATCCGGGCTTCGGTGGCGAGCCGGTTCACGAGGAGCGAAGCGTCTCTCTGGTAGTTGGCCGTCTGTTCGGCTTTCAAAGAGGTGATGAGGGAACTGCACGCAACGGAGACAAGAATAGCCGTCACCAGCAGGGCGATGATGACTTCGACGAAGGTGAAGCCGGACTTCATTTTAGAGCTCGGAACTGGAAATATCCGCGGCGTCGCCTTCGCCTCCGGGCTCCCCGTCGCTTCCGTAGCTGATGATCTCGAACACTTCGCCGGCACGGCCGGGGATCAGGTAGATGTAGTCGTTGTTCCACGGGTCCTTCGGCAGCTTCCGGGATTCCATGTAGCCGTCCGCGGGATACTGCTGGGGGATCGGATCGGTGGTCGGCTTGACGACGAGAGCTTCGAGTCCCTGAGCTTGCGTGGGTGCGCGTCCCTGCTCGGTCTTGTACAGCTGCACGGCGGTCTGAAGCTGTTTGATCTGGAGCTTCGCGGCCGAGACGCGGGCTTCGCCGGGCTTGCGCAGCACGTTGACGCTGACGATGCTGGCGAGGATCGTGATGATGATGATGACGACGAGAATCTCGATCAGGGTGAAGCCCGATTTGCTGTCGCGATGTATGCTTGTCATGGCTCTCCGTTCTTTTCCCCGCCGAAGTCCAACGTCAGGTTGCGGTCCGTATCGGCCGCGGCCATAGAATCAAATTTTCCGACCAACGCGTCAAGCTTGGCAAGATAGTAGGGGACGTTCTCGTCTCGGTTCGCCGGGTCCCACTCCGAGACCAGTTTGGCGCTCGAATGCACGGCCACGCTCTTCTTGTTGCCGGTGACATAGTAGGAAACGAGGTCGCCCGCGCGGTACTCGCGGCCGGACTTGAGCGCGAGCTCGTAGGCCGCGTTGCGGCCGCGGTCGCCTCCGCTGATCTTGCCCGCGTAGGTGGACGGCGCGTCCTGGAGCGTTTCCGTCTTGGCGAGCTGCTGGATCGGCCATTCGCGGTTCTCGATGGCGGACCGGTACTTCCGCACGAGCCCGGGAATCTCCTTCTCGCGTTCCTCCAGCTTGAGGCGGAGCCACTCCTCCATGAACGAGCGTTGGAACGGCTCCAGCCCCCGCGACTTCAGAGCCGCGCCCTTGATGACGATTTCGCCGTGATCGTCGAGCAGGGCGTAGTTCTTCATCTTGTAGCTGAACATCGCGCGGTACTCGCCGTCGAACTCCACGTCGATTCCCTCGGGGAGCGATTCCTGGAACGCTGTCCGGAAGCTCTCCATATCCGATGCTTTCGGGAACTTGGGAGGGATGAAGTAGATGCCGTCGGTGTCGATTTCGATGGGCTGCGCGCCGTGCTTGCTCAGCCAGTCGATCATCTGCCGGAGAAGCGCCCGGCCCTCCGCGGTCACTTTCTCCGCCATCGCGAAGTCGCTGAATCGCGCCTGGCTGAACCCCAGGTAGCCGTAAAAGGAATTGATCAGGATCTTGAACGTGCTTTGCATGGCGTTGAGGAAGTGGCGCTCCTCGGCCGCGCGGCTCTTCTGCATCCGCTCCTTGGTTTCGAGCCGAAGGGTGCGGAGGTAGGTGAGCAGCTTCAGGAAGACGCCCAGTTCGTCGGTGCGCGGGCTGAGCTTGTCCTTCAGGATGATCGAGGGATACAGCGAGCGCACGTCGCAGTGGTGGACGTTCTTCGCGACGCCCGTGAAGAAGATGTCCGTGTAGCCGCCCTCGAACTCCCGGGGGAGATCGGGCAGGGGGACGGACCGTCCCTCGCGCAGGTACTCGCGAAGGAGCAGGGCGTCGATCTTCATCCCGTTACCGCGGACGCACACGTTCTGGTAGGAGAACGGCAGCATCTGGGCCTGCACGAAGTACGTGGGCGAAAGAAGGTCGCTGACCGACTTCGTTTCCAGGATGTCGTCGCGCGCGTAGCGCATGACGGTCTCCGGATCCTTGTCGAACGTCCGCGCGATCTCGCCGCCCTCCAGGTACGTCCGGTTGGGCGCTGACACGCCGAAGTGGGCGGCGATGTCTTTCAGCCCGAATCCCTCGAGCGAACGCTGGCTGACGTCGTAGATCTGCGCGAGGAAGAAGGTGTCCACCACGTGGCGCCCGAAGATCTCGGTGCGCGGATAGGAGATGGTCCGCTCGGCGACGCTGAAGCGGCTGGGCCGCGAGTCCGGCACGCTGCCGTCGCGGCCGAGGGCCAGCTTGACCTTGTGGAGGCGCGCCCGCGCCGCAAGGTACGGCAGGTCGAACTTGAACAGGTTGTGTCCCTCGAGGACGTCCGGGTCGCGCTCGCGGACGATCTCCACGAAGCGCTGGATCATCGCCTTCTCGTCGAGCTTTGTTCCGGAAAGCACCTCGTGCCAGCCGTCCTGGCCCGCGAGCGCGATGGCGATGATGCGGTCGCCTTCACGCGTTGGATTCGAAAATTCGTACGCGCCGGCTGTGTAGGTTTCGATGTCGACCTGCATGCGCTTCAGGTCGCCGAAGTTCATGTTCTTGAAGAATGTCCTGCCGGTCGCGAGCATGTGCTGCTGGACGGGATCGTTGAGGAGAAAGAAGGGCGCCGACGGGTCGGACGGATTTCTTCCGGTCGCCGCCTTCAGGCTCGAAACGCACTTCTGGAACTCCTTCCACGATCGGAACCGGGCGAGGGCCTTGAGCGCGTTGTGTCCGGACAGGGTATGGATTTCGACGTTGCTTGCGTCTCCCAGCAGGCTCTTGTCTTCCAGCCAGAGAAACGGGGAGAAGGGCTCGCGGACCTGAGCGGTTTCGGTTCCGTTGCGGAAGAACAACAGGATTTCATCCTGTCCCTTCTTGCCCGCAAGGTGCTCCGCGGCGACGAGGCCGCCGTCGGCGTTGGCCCCGAAGATCAGGCGGCGCGATGAATCGTCCTGCGTCATGCGAAGACTATACGCGGACAGGCCGGTCGAGCCAAACCGAATGAGGCGTCCTTACGGGGCCGGTTGTTCGGGCTCGGGCGGGGGCTCCGGGGCATGGATCGGCGGCGAGGTGTCCGGCAGTTCCGCAACGGCCACATCCTTGTCGTCGATCGGTGCGTCCGCCTGGGCGGCATCTTCCGGAATGATGGATTCGAGGATCGCCTGCTGCTTGGCCTCGGCCACTTTCTCGTCCGCGCTCCGGTCGCGCTGGTGCTGCGCGAACTTGACGGAGACGATCTTCGAGATCCCGTTCTGCTCCATCGTCACGCCGTAGAGCACGTCCGCCGCCGCGATCGTCTGGCGGTTGTGCGTGATGACGACGAACTGCGAGTTGGAGAGGAACCCCTGCACGACCTTGATGAAGCGGCTGATGTTGGACTCGTCGAGGGCGGCGTCCAACTCGTCCAGCAGGCAGAAGGGGCTGGGTTTGACCATGTAGAGGGAGAAGAGCAGGGCGACCGCGGTCATCGTGCGCTCGCCGCCGGAGAGCAGGGACACCGTCTGGAGCTTCTTTCCGGGCGGCCGGGCGATGATCTCGATGCCGGACTCGAGGACGTCCTCCTCGTTGACGAGGACCAGCTTGGCGGAGCCGCCGCCGAAGAGCTTTTTGAACATGTCCTGGAAGTTCGTGTTCACCTGCTGGAAAGTCTGGAAGAACATCTCGGTGGTCGTCTTGTTGATCTTGCGGATGAGATCCATCAGCTGGGTCTTGGCCTTGACGAGATCTTCCTGCTGCTGGGTGAGGAATGTGAAGCGTTCCTCCAGCTCGCGGTGCTCTTCGATGGCCACCAGGTTCACGGGCCCCATGGCCTCGATCTTCGCCCGGATCTCGGCGATCACGGTTTCAAGGGCGTCGCGGTCGAGCTTCTGGCCGTTCTCCCACGCGGGCTCCGGCTCGGAGACCATCTGTTCGGGAGTGATGTGGTACTCCGCCGAGATGCGTTCGACCAGGTTCTGCCGGCGGATGCGCTGCTCGGCCAGCTCAACGTCGAGCTGCGACTTCCGGGTGCGGATTTCGTCCAGCGCGGAGCGCTTCTCGTGGAGGACGGCGTCGCAGCTCGCCAGCGCCGTGGCTTTTTCGGACCGCTGACTGCGGGCCGCATCGAGCTGCTTGTTCAGGCGGGCCACATCGTCCTGGAGCGGCTGCAGTTTCCCCTCGGTGGCCGCCGTGGACGTCTGCAGCTCCTGGATTCTGGACTGGTAGGAACTGATGCCGTCGGAGCGGTTGGCGATTAGATTCTCAAGCTCCTGGATCCGGGCCTCCATCGGTTCCTTGCGCGTGGAGATGTGCTCGACTTCCTGCCGTCGCTCGGCAAAACGCACGCGGTGCTCGGTCACTTCGGCCACGCGCTCGGAGCGCGCCTGTTCAATGGCGTGCAGCGTCTCGGTCTTCGAGTTGACCGCCGCGCGCACATCCGCCTGGCGCGTCCGGACCGCTTCCATTTCCTGGTGGATGGACGAGCGCCGGTCGCCGCCGGACACCTGCTGTTCCTTCAGAACCCCGAGCTCCCAAGAGACCGTTTCGGATCGCTCGCGCGCCTGGTCGGCTTCCTGCGTGATGATATGGTTCTCGCCTTCGCCCTGGGCCAGCTTCCGCTGGCTTTCCTCGAGCTGGGCGCGGGCCTGTTCGATCGAATCGGCGAACGTTTTCTCGTCGGAGAGCAGGATCGACAAATTCTGGTCCAGCTCGTCACGCTGTTTCTCGAGCACCGCGAGTTCCTGGGCCCATTCGGCCAGCGTGTGCTGGCGAGCGACGGGGTTAACCTCGCCGGAGCCGGGCATCCACAGCTCGAACGATCCGCTGCCGCGGACCACGGCGCCGGTGCGCGTCACATACACGGCTTCCGGCCGCAGGGGGGCGGGGATTTCGATCACGTCGTCCACGACGCGCACGTTGTGGAGAAGGCGCTCGATCAGGGGGCGTATCTCGGCCGAACACTTGACATGGTCGATCAGGCGCGACCCGGAGCCTTCGAGGAATGCCTCCGGAGCGGGTGCGCGGCACTTGAGCGCGACCACGCGGGCCGAACCCTCGGCCCGCGCCTGCAGAGCCTGCAGAATCTCCAGCGCAAAGGCGTCGTCCGAAACCACGACCGCGTCGAGCCACGCTCTCAGCGCGGATTCGACGGCGGTGCGGTAGGGCGGATCGGTCTGAATCTGCTCGGCCAGCGAGCCGAGAACGACCGCGCGGTTGAGCTCGATCCCGCTCTCGGGGTCCAGGAGCGCGCGCGCGCCGCCGGGAAAGCCCTCGGTCTTCGCGTCGTTACGGCTCAGGAGTTCGATCTGCGCCTTGCGCGCGGCAATACGCGCCTGCAGCTCGCTCCGGTCATTCTGGATGGTCTCGATGGCCTGTGCCTTGTTGCCGCGCTGGGTGGTCAGGTCCTTGATCCGGCGGGCCACGGTTTCCACTTCGTCGCGCAGCGTCTGGAGGTTCCCGGCCATGTCGGTCTGGCGGCCCTGGTAGGTCTCCACGCTTCGCTGGAGCTCGGCCTGCTCCGCGGCCAGGCGCTCCTTGCGGATGGCCGACGAGCGCTCCTGCGCGTCGAGGGTGTAGAGTTCGTTCTGAAGTTTCGAGAACCGGCTTTCCAGGTCGACGGACTCGGCGCCGAGGTCGTGCAGGTTCCGGCGCGCCTGCTCGAGGTCCCCGTCCAGCTTCACGAGCTGGTCGTTCTGCGCCTGGAGCTCGCGCTCCGCGAGGTCGCGGGCCGCGACCACTTCCTGCAGTTGCACCACCAGTTCCTCGAGCGACACCCGGTGCTGCTCCAGGCGGCTGCGGGCCTCCTCGCAGTCGCGGCTGTCGCGCTCGGAGAGGTCCTTG
>CAYQYB010000045.1:0-14223 GCA_964421535.1 uncultured Verrucomicrobiota bacterium
GCGGGGCGGAGTGAACGGCTTGCGCGCGCGCGGTTCGCGCGGCTGGCGGCTGCCTTCGGGCAGTATGTATCGTCGATGCTTCAAGGGAACAGAGTTGATCTACGAAAACGGCGCCGCCGTCAAGCCAACTCAAGGCAGGACGTAGACGCGATTTCGAAATCGCGTCTACTTCCCGAGGGTTCAGCGAAACCGCCCTGCCGCAGGGATCACTCCACTTCCACCCGGTAGCAACTCGTTGCGCCGGTCCAGACATCCGTCGCGGTGTTCAACGGCGGCGTTGCGGGAATCCTCACGCTCAGCAGGCTGAATCCGTTTCTCAACTCGGTGGACTTCTGCAGGCTGTACGTTTTCCCGAACGTGCTCGGCCAGGACACCGTCAACCGCTCGTCGCCGGACACGCGAACCCAGCCGCCGTCGATGCCGAACGCCGAGTTCGGATCCGACGGGTTGAACCCGGCGTAGCACTCGTACCGGTCGCTCATCCCGTCGTCATCGGAATCCTCGTTGATGTCGCCGACCTGGCAGACCTCCTGCGTCACCAGGCTGCCGCCCACGCCGAACTTGAGCGACCAGCGCGGAAGGAAGGGGGACACATCCACGGCCGGATCGTAAACAAGCTGGGCGTCGATCAGCTGCGGGCCCTTGGATTCCGTGAGCTGCGCATCGTCGAACTTCAGCGCCTGCCCGCTGTTGATCACGCCGTCGACCCACACCGTGCATCGCAGGAACTCCGTGCCCGCGGGAGCCTCGCCGACGACCGAGCACACCTTCCAGGTCCCGTTGCTCAGGCTCGAGACGATGGATTTGACCGTGCTGCCGAGCGACATCATGCCGGGGCCGTACCACTCCAGCTTCAGGTCGATCGCCGCGGCGGTGAAGCCCGCATCCCGTTCCACCGCGATGGAGAACGAGTACGTCTCGCCCGCGAGGGCATTGGCGTAGTCCTGGTAGAAGTAGCCGGTCGCGCCGGACCACGCCGCCACCGCGATGCCCCACGCGCCCGTCTTCACGGCCCACGTCTCGGGGCGCGCCGACCCGCCCGACGGCCAGCTCTCCACGACGCCGCCCGCGCCGGAGTTCGTCTCGAAGCTGTTATTCAGGAGCAGGTTGTCGCTGACCACGGGCGACGCGTTGATGTGCCGCTTCGCCGCCCATACCGCCGCCTCGAGAGGCATGATCGGATAGAGCGACGGCATCGGGTCCCACGTCGCCTGCTGGAACGCGCCGTTCGTCGGGCTCAGCTTCAGGACGTACACGGTGCTTCCGGGCCCGCGGCGGCCGCCCGCGGCAAGCACGTAGGCGCCGGTCGCGCTCGTGGCGTTCACCGCGTAGTAGTTCGTCAGCGTGACCGTGTTGAACAGCTCCATGAACCCCTCGTCCTCGCGCAGCGCGCCGGGCAATATCGTCAGCAGGCTGGCGGAGCCCTGCGGCGGGTCCGCGGCCGGATTGAGCCCGCGCTTGGACGGGCGCGCCGCGGACTTGTACAGCGCCGGGAAGAGCGACTGCAGGTACGAGGCGAGAACCGGCTCGCCCGCCGACGGCGCAAGGCTGATGCTCGCCCGGTCGATCTCGCCCGTCGCCTCCGCCATCTCCTCGGCATCCTGCGGAGGCTCGGCGACAAGGCTGTACCGGCCGTCCGATTCGGACGGGCTGTAGACCGCCGCCATTTCCCCGGCCGCGGCGTACACGTCGTACCCGAGCCCGCTGACGCGCGGGTCGTTGATCCACGCGCCGTAGACCGTGAACGTGCCCGACGGCGTCACCCCGAACCCGCCGTCGTACGGCTTCACGTCCGTCTGGAACCCGCGCATGACCTTGTAGGACCAGTTTGTCCCCGACAGGATGTACACGGGCGTCTTCTTCCCGCCCGCCGGAACGTAGTCCATCCAGTACACGCTCTCGCGCAGCGCCTCGAGCAGGTTGGTCCGGCTCCGCGCGCTGAAGAAGTAGCCGGGCACGATGTTCTGCCACATCCACGACGCGCAGCTCTGCGGCGTGATCTCGCTGTTGTGCGCCGCGTCGAAGGTGTTCGCGTTGTAGATCTCCGTCTGCGACTGCCCGAACGACTCGCCGTTGAGGTACCGCGCGATCATCCAGCACGACGCGGCGCCGGTGTAGTTCGACCGCTCCGCGGTCGCGCGCGGGAACAGGTCCTGGCCGTTCGTCGAGGCCAGATGGACCGTGTAGCGCGCGCCGGACCCGGGATACGAGAGCGGGTCCTGCGGGTCCGTGCCGCCCTGGTACTCGGCGAGGTTGCTGAAGCCGTCGCCGTCCGGATCCTCGTCCGGGTCCATCGAGTCGTAGCTGCCGCCGTACTGGATCTCCCACGCGTCCGGCAGGCCGTTGTCGTTGATGTCGAAGTTGTCGTCGATCGAGTAGCACGCGGCCTGCTCGTGGTCCACGATGCCGCGGCCCGCCGCGTCGCGAACCGCAACATGAATCTGGGCGCGGCTCTCGTAGTTCCGGAAGATCACCCAGTCCTCGGCGGACGGCATCGCGAACCGCGTGTGGTCGATGATCCTCCCGAAGGGCACGAAGTAGCGGTTCGTGAGCACCACGGTCCCGCCCGCGGGGATCGTCACGCCGGTCCAGACCTGCTCGAAATCCCCGCAGAGCCTGTCGCCGGTCCGCGTCTTCTCGCTCCACCGCTCGGGAACGGCCGGCGACTTGTCCAGCCACATGACGTTCGTGCCGTACTCCTGGATCGCCTGGACAAACAGGCCGGTCAGCGCGGACCCCGACGTGTTCTGGAGGGTGACGATGTTGTAGACCGTCTGCCCCGGGTTGTAGTGCGGCATGCCCTCGTAGTCCACCTGCGGAACGGTGTGGAGCTGCGCGGTGATCTTCAGCGGCTCGCCGATCGAGCGCACGCGCGTCACCGTCGCGTTGTCCGCCGCGGCGACCCCCATCGCGATCACGTTCGAGCGGTCGATCCCCGGGAAGCTGCTCCACGGGATGTCCACGCGGCGCGGCAGGGAGTAGACGCGGTCGACGTAGTTGATGAGGCGCACGGAGTTCGTGCGGCCCAGCGTGTCGGCCACCCACACCTGCGCGTTCGACGCGCCGAGCGGGTCGGACGCCCACAGGCTGAGCGCGTCGTGGCCGCGCACGTCCGCCGGCTCGTCGCCCTCCCAGTAGCCGCCGCGGATGCGGTTCGTGACGACGAGCCCCGTGTTCGTGCTCATCACCTTGAGGTCGTCGAAGTACACGTCCGCGCCGCTGCAGTCGAAGCCGGCCACGAACAGCAGCAGGCGGTCGGTCCCGCTCACGGGGGCGGTGCGCTCGAAATCCACGTTCAGCCAGAGCCCGGTCATCGCCGGCACGCGCCACTCCGTGCCCGCCGACGTGCGGCCCGCGTCGTTCGTGCTCTCCATCTTCACGCCGCACGCCACCCAGTTCGTGCCGGTCTTCAGCAGCTTGCCGATGTACACCTTGCCCGTCACGCGGAGCACCTCGCCCGACGCGCACGGAATTTCCTGCTGAAGGTTGTTCCAGCTCCAGCCCGACCACCCCGTCCCGCGCATCCGCGCCGCGTACCGCCCCTCGAACTTTCGCGCCGTGTCGGCCCAGATGTTCAGATTGTCGCCGGCCGACGCCCAGCCCAGCACGCTCCCGGACTCGAAGCCCATGTTCTCGCCGAGATAGCCGACCTCGTTCGTGACCACGGTTTCCGTCGTCGCGCCGTTGTTCGGGAAGCCGCGGACCGCGCCCGCCTGGATGCGCGTGTTCGACACGTCGAACCCGGCCTTCCCCCCCTCGATCCGCCGCGCCGCGACCTTGATGTAGTACGCGCCCGCCGGCACGCCCGACGCGTTCCAGACGTACGACGCGCGGTGCGTGTTCGTGTTCACCGTGATCTGCTCGCCCTCGTTGATCAGCACCCACTCGCCGTCCCGGCCGCTGCCGTAGTACACGTCCGCCTCGAGCGGGCGGTCCTCGCCGTCGGTCGCGACGAAGTCGATGCGGTAGGTGTTGTTGCTCCAGTTCTCCCCGCCGCACGTCTCGTTGGGGTTGAGGATGGTGACGCCGGGCGCGTAGAGCCCGCGATAGCGGTACTTGTAGCGCACGTGCTCGCCCTGCGCGAGGTCGCCCTTCATGTTGCAGGCGATGTCGATGTTGTCGTTGATCTCGGAGATCGTGTTCTGTTCGTAGAGGTCCAGCGTGGCCTCGCGCCCGCCGTCGTCGAGCATCGTGATCTCGAACGAGCTGACCTTCCGGTACGGCGCCTCGGTGGAGAAGCCGTAGGAGTAGGGGCCGCGGTCCTGCTGCATCAGGTAGACCGTGTCGTTGCTGCGGAGCGTGCCGAGCGTTCGGTGGTAGATGTTCGTCGGCGGGTTGATCGGCAAGTGCGTGATCCACTCGCCGTCGGTCTTCTTGACCATGACCGCGTCGAAGTCATGGCCCTCGCTGTAGTCGTTCACGGCCGACCCGCCGCGCCAGTACATGTCCACCTGCGCGAAGTACGCCAGCGGCCCGTCGTTCGACGCCACGATCGGCTTGTTCGCGTACGTGTCCGCCTCGACCTCGATGTACGCGCCGTTCGTCCCCGCTTCGTCCGGCGTGAAGTGGCCGTCCACCTTCAGCACGCCCGCCAGCAGGTTGTTCGTCTTCGAGTGGACCGGCAGGTAGACCTGCACGTAGCTGTCGTCCGGGAACTGCCCCGCGCGCGTCGACCGGCTGACCAGCCGCGTGTACGCCTCCGGCATCAGCGGCGCGTCTTCCTTGTCCTTGAAGATGCCGAACACGTCCTGCGCCACGGGCCGGAAGCTCCCGCCCATCACGCCGTCGTAGTCCGTCATGCGGAAGTAGCCGTTGCCGCGCATCTCGATCACCTGCGGGTACTTCGGCTCGCCGAACTCGTTCGTGCCGTACTGGTGGCCGATCTTGAAACCGACCGAGTAGGACCCCGAGCCGGGAATGTCGTCCGTGCCGTCTTCCTCGAAGATCGACCGCACGCCCGACGCGGCGCTCGGCCACGTGAAGAGGTACTCCTCGTACGTCTTCTTCAGCCAGTTGCCGTTCTTAAAGGGGTAGAGATCCATCGGCTCGATCGTCGCGCTGCCGCGCGCGACCTGGTTCATGAACCAGCCGTCCTTGTCGAGCAGGCCGTACAGCCAGCCCGCGCGCAGGGCCACCTCGTTGTGGTCCTGGTACGTGCAGTTCGGGTAGTCGATTTTGCCGGCCGACTCCTGCTCGGTCGCCCAGCCCATGTGGATTTCGTGCGTCTGGAACTCGAGGTTCGTGTGCCCCGGGTCGTTCGCGTTGTACTGGATCTTCACGGCCTTCGCGTTGGACGCCGGCCCGTTTGACGCCAGCGTCGTGAGCACGAAGTACTTGTCCTGGTTGCGGTCGAACTTCCCGAGGTTCTCCTCGAACACCACGTTCAGCTTCGTCGGCCAGCGCCCGTCGTAGTGCGTCACCATCCGCCGCGGGAAGTTCGTCAGCGAATCGCCCACGACGTACGTGTGCTCCGAGGGGAACGGCCCATCGCCGAACTCCGCGCTGCTTCCGTCCTTCGCCCCGAGCATGAAGTACGGCGGGTTCGTGTGGATCGTCACCGGCGTGCCGCGCGGCACGGACCAGTTGCGCGAGCAGTACTGGTACTGGTCGAGCTCCATGAAGCCCGGCCCGGCGCCGCCGAGCGGGTAGCAGATCACGCTGTTCGTCACCGTCAGCACCACGTCGTTCGTCAGGTAGCGGAACCGCCAGCCCGCGACCAGCGCCTCGATGTGGGACGGGTACTTGATGACGTTCGTGTCGCCGCCGGGATACCCGAACGTGTAGATCGGCGGATAGATCAGCTTCGGCACGTCGTCCATCGCAGGGGCCGCCGCGATCGCCCCGGCCTCGCCGCGCAGCTCCGTGAAAATCTCCTCCACCGGCCGGATGTTCGCCGTCGAGCCGTCCACCGTGAGCGAGTCGAGGTAGATGTCCGTCGTCGTCTCGTTCGTCGCGCCGCCGGAGAAGCCGCTGTAGGTGAGCTTGAGCGTCACGTCCACGACTTCGCCGGTGGCCTGGCCGTCGCGCGTCAGCGTAATGTCGTCGAAGTAGACGTCGTTCGTCGTCTGCCCGGCGCGGCTGTCGCCGCAGACCATGCAGCGGAAGACATACTCGCCCGCGTTCGTGATCACCGCGGTGAAGCCCAGCGGCTGCCACGTGTCCTCGTCGGAGTAGAAGTCGTAGACGTGTTCGAAGCCCGATCCGCCGCTGCTTTTCTCCAGCTTGATGCCCGCGACCAGCCAGCCCGCGGTCGTGTCCAGCTTGTCCAGGTAGATGCGCCCGCCCGCCCGAACCACGTCGCCCGTGCGCAGGTGAACCACCTGGTAGACCTGGTTCCAATTCCAGCCCGACCACCCGCCCGACATCCGCAGGGAATTCGATCCGCTGCTCACGAGATTCGTCGCTATGCCGAACGTGAGGGCGCCGGAGTCCTTGCCCCAGAAATTGGTGTAGCCCTCGCCCGACTCGAAGCCGCCGTCGTACACGCCGACCGGCCAGCGCGAGAGGCGCACCTCGTCGAAGTTCACGTCGCAGAAGTTTTCGCCGCCCTTGCTGTCGCCGGCCACCATGCAGCGGAACACGAACCAGCCCTCGTTCGTGATGACCGTGGTGAACTCGAGATTCGTCCAGCCGGTGTTCGAGACGTTCGCGTGAAGCGCGGCCTCGGGCCCGAAGCCCGTCCCTTCCTCCTCCAGCTTGATTCCCGCCGCGATCCACCCGTTCGTCGCGGAAGCTTGCAGGGTCTTCGCGTTGATCTTCGCGCGGGCGGTGATGACATCGCCATTATAGAGGTGAAGGACCTGGTAGGCCTGGTTGAAACTCCAGCCGTTGGTCCACGTGCCCGCCATCCTCAGGGAAAATGCGCCCTCGGCCGCGACGCGCCCATCGATGGTGATCGGGAGATGATCCGCGCCGAGCTGCCAGAAGTTCGTGGCGCCCATCTCGAACCCCGGGTTGTTCAAGCCGAAGAGCGAGCTGGTGAGATCGAAGTAGACCCAGCTGTCCTGCTTCGCCGTCCACGTCTGCGCTACCCGCGTCAGCGGACCTTCGAGCGCGATCTCGAGCGTTCCTGTTGCCGCCGCGGAAGTTGTCGTGTTCGACTTCCAGTAGATGAAACCCACCGCGTTGAGGATATCGCCGGCGGAGGAGGGGATGTTCTGCGAGATTGAATTGGTGATCCTGCCGTCGCCGGAATAGGAGCCGTGAATGCGCGCCGCGCAATTGCGGTTGAATGTCTCGTTTGTCGCCGCCTCGACGGTCAGCTGGTCCGCCACAACATCCCACTTCGACAAGCCCCCGACCTCGAAGTCCGGATTCTGGAGAGTCGCCGCCCATGCTCCAGCCGAAGCCAGCGCTGACACCAGCCAAACCGACATCCATTTTCTGGTCATTGTGAGCGCTCCCAGTTAAGAACAAAAAAAAAGAAAACACCTGAAACAGCGTCATATTATGGTCAAAATGGTGCCAAAATGTAAAGTTGCAATCGCTCTCAACGCGTCATCTCTTTAAAGTATTCCGCAACAATGTTTTACACCAATACTGTATATTTTATCGGATGGCGACCAGATTGATATCAGCATGGCTGGGCGCGATCTTGCCCGCGCCCTGAGACTCAGGCCGAAGCGAAATCGCGTCTACGTAGCTCGACTGTATAACGGTGCAAGGGTATTTCTTCTGCCAGGTCAACATTGCTGAAGCAACTCTGAAGGGAGGCGCAATGTCGAAAGGCAAACTCGTCGTACTTCTTCTAGCGGCTGTGCTTTCTTCTTCCGTTCCGAGTTCTGCCGCGGACCGCTTCATGCGCCCTGTCAACGCCGGCGCATCTTCGCCATTCACCTCGTGGGCCACCGCGGCGACAAATTTCAGCCAACTGACTGCGGTCTGGCAGGACGGCGATGTGATCTGGCTCGCCACCGGCGTGTATCACAACACCCAGCAGGCCGTTATTGACCGCGGCCTGACCATCAAGGGATTCGGGAGCCGCGAATCCACATTCATCAACGGCGGCGGCTGGCTGGGCTTCCAGCTCCAGCACTCGAACGCCGTCGTGGAAGGCCTCACGATCACCAATTGCTGGCATCCGGACTCCGGGTCTGCCGTCTACATCTACATGGGCGGAACCGTCCGCAACTGCACGCTGACCAGCAACACGTCGGGTAGTGGCGGCGCAATCTTCCTCGACCAGGGCGGCGTGGTCGACGGCTGTCTCGTCACTGGAAACGCAGCCAACAGGGGCGGCGGCATCGGCTGCGGATACGGTGGAACGATCATCAACTCCACGATCACCCTGAACCGCGCCTCGGGCGGAGGCGGCGGAGTGGACATGAATCGGGGCGGTTTGGTCTCGAACTGCGTCATCGCGGAGAACCATGCGGGGCCGTCGGGCGATGGAGGTGGGGGTGTGAGGACCTACTACGGCGGCACCGTGCTGAACAGCCTGATTGCCACCAATACCGCGTCTTACGGGACATCTGATTGCCGCGGCGGCGGGGTCTCATTGTACTACGAAGGCGTCCTTTCCAACTGCACCATCGTTGGGAACATGATCACGGTCAACGGCGGCGGAGTGTATCTGTATCAGTGCACGTCGGGCGGCGTGTTCAACTGCACGATCATCAACAACGCCGCGACCAACGCATCCTCGGGGAGAGGCGGCGGAATCTACTGCTACGATGCGGGCGCCGTTGCCAACTGCACGATTGCCGGGAACTCTGCCACCAACGAGGGCGGGGGTGTCTGGTGCAACGCGGCAGGTTGCGGAATCACCAACTGCACCATCTCCGCAAACTGGGCCACTTACCAGGGAGGCGGCGTCGCACTGCAGGGGGCCGGTAACCTCGCGGGATGCGTGATCACGGGAAACATGTCGATGTCGGGTGGGGGGATATACTCGGGCGGAGGCGGGCGGATTGCCAGATGCGTAATCAACGGAAACACCGCGTTTGGATCGGGATCCGGCGACGGCGGAGGCGGAATCTACTTCAGCGGCCACTACACGAACTGCCTGATCGTTGGCAACACGGCCTCCAACCGCGGCGGCGGAGTCTACATGATGACACCGGTCACACGGCTCTACTACTGCACGATCTCCGGCAACACGGCGTCGAACGGCGGCGGGGTCTTCCGCGCCGGCGATCAGTATGCGCTCGAGAATTGTATCGTGTTCGGAAATTACGCGTCCACGGTCTACTCGAACTACGCGCTTACCGGCAACAACTCGACCAACTACTTCGCCTCGTACTCGTGCCTCGCCCCCGCGCCGACAGGAACCGCCGGTCTCGTGGGCAATCGGTACGAGGATCCGCTGTTCAGAAATCCCGGCGCCGGGAACTACGAGCTTGGGACCAACTCGCCCTGCATCGACACGGCCGGCAGTTCCACCGCTCCACGCGATCTAAAAGGCGTGCGGCGGGCGCTCGACGGCAACGGCGACGGCACGAATTCATACGACATGGGCGCATATGAGTTCACAAGCCACTTCTCCGACAGCGACCACGATGGAATCAACGACCAGACCGAAACCCGGATCGGCACCGACCCTCTCTCGAACAACACCGATGGTGATGATGCGGACGACAATTACGAACACATCACGGGAACTGATCCAACGGGGTACACGGCAGCCAGCAATCTCTTCCGGACGCAGCTGGGTTCCCTCGGCACGGGGCCTTTTCACATGCTTAAAGGAGACCCGACGGGCCGTGTCGTGGTCTCATGGGTGAGCGTGACGGGCCGGATCTATTCCGTGGTGTCTTCAACGAACCTTCTGTCAACATGGTCTGACACGACCTTCACCAACGTGCCCGGCACAGGTTCCGCCATGAGCTATGAGAGTCCAGCCATCTACCCCAGCGAAAACCTGACTCTCCGAATCTGGCTTACCGAGGATCCGTAGGTCCGGCTTTTCCAAACATTGGAAAATTTCCGGCGCATTTTTCCGAACCTTGGAAGAATATGCTTACGGACCAACCCTTCGCACGCGCAGGCTGTGGAACTTCAGGTTGGGCGGGGTCGGATTGGTGTAGCTGATCCTCGCGCCGGTGCCGGTGACGGTAGCGTAGCCCGCCACGTTGCTCCAGACGCCGCCGATGGGGGAGACTTCTCTCAGCGTGTAGACGCGCCCGGTCAGGCTGTCCCAGCTCACGACGTAGCTGGCGCCGGACGGGCCGCGGCCGAGCGTCCCCGCGCGGAAGTAGTTCGTGGGGCTGGTCGGGTTCGAACCGGCGAGCACTTCCTCGCCGTCGGTTTGCGTGTCGGCATCCGTGTCCGCCTTATGAGGGTCGCTGCCGTACGTGTACACCTCAAGGCTGTCCGACAACCCGTCGGCATCGAGGTCTACATTCGTGGTGGCGAATTCGTACGCGCCCATGTCGACGCGGTTTGTGCCGTCGCCGTTTCCGTCAAGCGGCCGCCACACGCCGTCGTAGTCGTTCGAAACGGTGGAGGTCGGACTGCCCTTGTCGATACAGGGCGAGGTGGAAAGCAGACGGTAGTCGCCGACGAAATCGTTTATGAACTGCGGATCGTCCGTGATGTTCCCCGTGCCGCCCGGATCAGGCGTCGTGCAGGAATAATCCAACGAGCCGGACGAGAGAGACACGTTGTTGTCCGACACGGCGTAGTTCTGCCAGATGACACTGCTGACGATGGAGCCGCCATACGCGCCTCCACCCGAGCCGGACACGGCGTCGTTTCCGCGGAGCGTGCAGTGGCGAACCGTGCCGAAGTATGTCCCGCCCCCCGCGTTACGAGCGGTGTTCCAGAGCACGCGGCAGTTCTCGAGAACCGAGTAGTACGTGGCGCCGCCGACGCCGCTGGACGAATAGTCGTTCGCCGAATTTCCCTCGAACCAGCTTCGGCGGGCCGTGCCGTAGGCCATGCCCCCTCCGAATTCGTAGGCGTGGTTGGTGAACACCCGGCAGCCATCCAGCTCGGCTTGCGAAAGCCCGCCGCCGTAGTCGGACTCGTTGCCGGGGCCGATCGTGCAGTTTGTAAAGTAGCCATACAGCGCGCCGCCGCCCGAGTTGGCTGACGAGTTGTTCGCCAGCGTGCAGCCTCTGAAGGTTCCCCAGCCGACCGAGCCGCCGCCGTTTAGGGCTCCGTTGTTCGAGATCACACAATCGACAATAACGGCCCCGGATTCCGCGAACAGGCCGCCTCCGAGCGTCTCGCTGATGCTCTGGATCGGAACAGAACTGCCGCGGCTTCGCCCGTCGCACAGCGTGACGCCTTCAAGCCGCGCGCCGCCGCAGACGTACGCGCCGCGCATCGCCGCGAGGGTCGTCAAAGGCACGCCGACGATCACCGTCTGCGCCGCGCCGTTCACCCCGCGAACCGTCATCGCGTTCGTGATGGCCACGCGGTTGGAGCTGAAAAGCTCCACGCCGCCGAGGCTGTACACGCCGTTGGAGATCAGCACGGTGCCGCCCTTCGCGCACACCGCGACGGCCGCCTGGATGTTCGACGCTGCCTTCGCCCACGTGTCGTACGGCGGCGTGTCGCTCCCGCCCTTTGCGACGTAGTTGGTGAAGCCGTCGTAAACTCGAACACCCCGCGTGACCTCGATGTAGCCAATGTTGTTCCACGCACGGTTCGTGACGACGTAGTATCCAGCTTGAGCGTACGCATGCTCGACCACGGTTTCGCTCAGCGCGCCGCTGCCGTCCCCGAAGTTCCAGCTGAAATGCCGCGGGCGCTTGCTGATCTCCACGCCGATGCGGATCGGCATTCCAACCACGGCATTGGTACAGTCCATCGTCACCACGACGAAGATCGATGTGCCCATGCCGGCGGTGTACATTTCGTCACAGCCCATGTCGACAAACCCGGACAGCCGGGCCTCGCCGTCGATATCCCCCGCCGTCGCCATCCAGCCCGAGTTGGTTCCCTTGTTGAGGCACGGCGAGTTGGTCACCAGGTGCGGATTCCACAGCCCGGCGAGGCCGGGCGAGTTGGTGATGTTTCCAACACCCCCCGGAAGAGGTGTCGTGCATGAGTAGCTGATGACGCTGCCGCCATGATTCGGAGAACCAAACTGGTCCTTGTTGTAGTACACCACGCTGTTTGAAATGGTTGTGCCGTTGACGCCGCCGCCCTCCTGCGCGAAGTTGCCGGCTATCGTGCAGCTTTCTGCGTTCCAGACTCCGTATAGGCCACCGCCCCGCTCCCCGGCCTTGTTCCCCGCAAAATGCGAATTGCGCACGCCCTTGCCGCTGTACAGTCCGCCGCCGTCTCTCACGGAACGATTGGCGACAAACGTGCAATGGTCGATCAGGTCCGCGTCTGCGCTCGAGCCCTCGCCGCCGCCGCCGTACACCGCTGTATTGTTCGAGATGACACAGTTCACGGCGCGGCCGTAATGGAAACCGCCGCCCATGTTCGCGGCTTCGCAGGTGGTGATGAAGCAGTTCGAGAGGATGGCTCCGTCGTACTCGCACCATGCACCGCCGCCGCAGGTTTCGTTCACGGAGTGGCCTTCAGCCAGCGTGAAGCCGTTGGACAGCGTGAAGCCATCGAGCACCGCGTTGCTCGCGATCCACGCGCAGCGGATTGCATCGCTTCCGAGCGGCCCCTTGCCGACGATCGTGGTGACCGCCGCGCCGTTGAAGCTCTTGACCGTGATGCCGTTCGTGATCGCGATCCGGTTCGTCATGGTTCCGTACACCACGGCACCGCCCGTGTTGTACGTGCCGTTGGTCACGACCACGATGTCGCCGTTCGTGCTGGCGCTGATGGCGTACTGGATATTCGTCGCGGCTGTGAGCCAGTTGGTGTACGGAGGGGTGTTGTTGCCCGCCAACGAAACGTAGCGAGTCGTGGCGAACGAAGACGTCGCGAGAACACTCAGCGCGCAGACCGCCAACCAGAATCGATTTCTCATAAGCCCCGTTGGTTAAGGTTACAGAGGCAAGTTACGCAGGCCATCGGTTCGGGTCAATACGGTTCGCGGCGGGCTGGACGCGATTTCGGAATCGCGTCTACTTCGCCCACTTCGGGCAGACCTTCAGGAAGTTGCAGCGGCGGCAGGCGGACTCGTTTTCTGTGACGTCGAATGCTTCTTCTTCGGCAAAGTTCTGCTCCGGGTCGGACAGGGGAAACAACATCTCGTCGGCCGAGTCGCGAATGTAATCCTTCACATTCTCCAACTGCTCCCCGTCCAGCTGGCGCGATACTTCGCTGCCGTCGGTCAAGTAGAGGTCGACGGCCGTGACCTGCTGGGCCGTCACTTTCCATTTCTCGATCGCGTACAGGATGTAGCACGCGAGCTGGATGTCGTTGCGCTCGGCGTCGGTCTTGCCGGTTTTCCAGTCGTAGATGACTACCGTGTCGCCGTCGCGGAACCCGCAGTCGAGTTGGACATAAACTTTCAGTCCGTCGAGCTGGAACGTGGCGCGCTCCTCGATCTCCAGCCAATCTGCGGCCTGCAGCTTGCGCAGTTTCTCGAACACCGGCGCGTGGTAGAAGTTCCGCACGCATTTTTCCGCGTGGGCGGCCGTCGCCTTCCAAACATCGTCCGCAACCGCGATTTCATATTCATGCTCGAACAGGCCGCAGACGCGTTTCGGGTCCTTGCGGTAATTGCCCGCGCGCGAATCCTTGAAATCCTTGCGCATGCTCTCCAGCATCTTGTTCACGGCCTCGTCCTCGGCCGGGGGCTGGGCGCCGCGGCGGATGAAGCCCAGCAGGCGCTCGATGCATTGGTGCGCGTGATCGCCGGCCCACATCTGCCGGGTCTGGAGATGCTTCAGGGCGTAGATCTGCCGGATGCGCGCGTCGGCGTCCTTCAGCCAGCCGCCCCAGCCGCCGTAGTACTGGAAGTAGTACTTCCGCAGGCACTCGTGGAACGTCTGGTCGCGCGACTTCGACCAGGAGAATTCGTTTTTCAGGTCCTTGCCCATGGCTTTCCCGTCACAAGCTTAACAGGTCCTTCACGTCATCCCACGTTAATTTCGCGGCGGCGTGCTCGTCGCGCGCGAGGGTGGCGCTGATGACGGCCTGCTTCTTCTTCTGCATCGCGAGAACCTTTTCCTCGACCGTCCCGCGCGTGATGAGCTTGACGCTGTACACGGTGCGGCTCTGCCCGATGCGGTGCGCGCGGTCGGTGGCCTGGTCCTCGACGGCCGGGTTCCACCACGGGTCGAAGTGGATCACCATGTCGGCGCCGGTCAGGTTCAGCCCGGTGCCGCCGGCCTTGAGGCTGATCAGGAAAAGCGGGATCGAGCG
>CAYQYB010000046.1:0-14061 GCA_964421535.1 uncultured Verrucomicrobiota bacterium
GGATCGCTGCCCCACCACGCCGACACCAGACTGCGGCCGTCGAAGTCCTCGACGATCTCGCCTTTGTCCACGGGGCCCGGGATCACCTTCACGGGACCGATCGGCTTGCTGAAGCTGCCGTAGTTTGTCACCGACCCGCTGACAACCAAGGAGCGGATCCGGTAGAAGTACGTCCCCTGCTCCATCTTCGGGTTCTTGGCCAGATCAATCCGATTCGTGTCCACTGAGGGATACGTCGTCGGGCTGCGGAATTCGCGATCGGTATCTTCCTGAACCTGGTAGCCCCTGACGCCCGCGACCGCGCCCCACGCCACCGCGTAACGCCCGTCTTCCTCGATCGCGTCGGCCGTCGTGCTCAAGCCCTGCGGGGCGTACGGAATGGCCGGTCCGCTGCCGCCCGTGATGTTCATGTCGTCCATGTACAACGCGCCGCCGTCGTCGCCCTGGTTCGGATACGGAATCACGAAGACCTTGCCGACATGCGTGGCCCCGCCCATTCCCGAGAAGCCCCAGATCAGCCGCTGCCACTCGCCCGTCCCCGTGTACGTGCGATAGCCTGCGTCGGCATCGTCCAGCTTCAGCAGGATCGGCATGCTTGTTTCCGTCGAGCTGCGGACGTACAGCTCGATAGAGTGGTTGCTGTCGACCGTGAAGTCCGCGTAGTTGCCGATGCGGCCGGTTGGCGACAGGGTGTCGTGCGCGGGCTCGTACGTGATGTTCGAGTAGTCGGGCGTCTTGTTGCTCCATGCCATGCGGAGGGACTTGTGCCCGATGCCCGCCCCGGTCCCGTCGTTGAGGAACACGTTGGAGTCGAGGCCAACGGTGAACAAGTCGCCCGCCGCCCAGCCATAGAAATCGGATTCGAACGTCTCGAGCGGCGCGCTGTTCACCGACCGGTGGAGCTCCATGTCGTCGAGCCAGAACGTGCCGACCGCATTCGAGTCTCCCGCCTCCACCATGAACATGATGTGACGAATCTGCTTCCAGTTGACGTTCGTTGCGCTGAACGTGCGCGTAAGGTCGACGACCATGTTTTCCCAATCCGCTTCCGGCGTGATTGTCGCGGGGAAGATCGCGGCCCAGTCCGCTTCCCACGGCTCGCCCGCGGCGTCCTCGAACCGCACCTTGATGTGGAGCGGCGAACCGTCGTTATAGACCCAGAACGACAGGTAATCGAAATTTTCCAGGTTATAGAGGCCCGACGCGGCAAGGAAACTGTACACGCTGTTCGTGTCGTTGGCCTTGTTGTAGTCGATCCGCAGCGCGTAGCTGCCGGAGTGAACGTGTTGCGTGCTCGTGAAGTCCTGCTGGTAGCAGTACGGCTCCGCCGGATCGCTGCCCCACCATGCGGCGACAAGGCCGTCCGCGTCAAACGACTCAACGATCTCCCAGCGGCGCACCGGGTCCGGCGGCACGTCCACGCGGATCCACTTCGAAAAGTTGCCGAAGATCTCCGTCACGCCGTCCTCGACGCTGGACCGCACGCGATAGAAGAACGCTCCCGATTCCGTCGCCCGATCTTTTTGGAACGACACCGTGAGATTCGTCGTGAAGACATTCGAGACCGTGCCGAAGTTCGGATCGCGGCTTTCCTGCAGCTGGTATCGGTAGCCCGCGGTCGCCCGGCTCCAGCTTACCGTGTAACCGCCGCCGGCAAACGCAGTGGCCGCCAGCCCGGTCGGCGCGAGCGGGATCGGCGGCACGCTCCCGCCCGTCAGGTTCACATCGTCGAGATACAGCGTCCCGCCGTTGTCGGCCGCGCCTGGATACGGCATGAAAAGCACCTGCCCGACCTCCGTCGCGCCCGCGATGGCCGCGTAGCCGAACGACAGCTTCTGCCACGCGCCCGCGCCCGTGTAGTTCAGCGTCGCCAGGTCGGCATCGTCCAGCTTCACCAGGATCGGCATGTTGTTATCGGTCGGGCTCTTGACCCAAACATCCAGCGTGTTGTTCGTGCGCAGCTTGAAGTTCGGGTAGTTACCGATGCGGCCGACCGGCGCGGAATTCGTGTCGTGCCGCGGATCGTACGTGAAGTTTGAGTAGTCGCCGTTTGCCTTCGCCGTCCACGTGACCCTCAAGGAGAACTGGCCCAGGCCCGCGGCCGTCCCGGCGTTGTGGAACTCGTTCGTCACGCGCAAGACCGAGAACGGCCCGCCGGCCGCCCAGCCGTAGAAGTCCGACTCGAACGGATCGAGCGGCGCAGACCCCGGACCGCGCTGGAGACAGACGTCGTCCAACCAGAATGTGCCCGTTCCGACATTCGTGCCCGGCTGGACCATGAAGATGATCTGTTTGACCGCCGTCCAATCGACGTTGGTCGCGCTGAACGTCCGGCTCAGGTCAACGACGAGGTTCTCCCAGTCGGCGTTTGTTGTCTGCGTCTCCGGGAAGATGCCGGCCCAATCCGTTTCCCACGCCTTCTCGGGGCTCTCCTCGAAACGAATCTTGATCCAGAGCGGACTGCCGTCGTTGTACACCCAGAACGACAGGTAGTCGAAGATGCGCAGGTTGTAGCCGCCGGATGCGGAGAAGAAGCTGTACGGGCTGCCGGAATCGTTCCCCTTGTCGTAGTCCACGCGCAACGCGTGCGCGCCGGAGTGGATGTGCTGCGTGCTCGTGAAATCCAGGGTGTAGCAGAACGGCGCGATCGAGTCGCTGCCCCACCAGCCGGACACGATGCCGTTGCCGTCAAAGTCGTCCAGCATCTCGGCAAAGACCGCGCCGGAAAGACACAGGAAAAGCAGCATGCAGACATAGATACGCGTCATGCTCGATCGCTCCCTGCTACATCTCGGGCGGTAACTTCAGGCAACAACTAGTCGGACAACCTGCGAACTGCTGATGGCGCTCAGATGTTACTGAGAGCGATCTCAACAGTCAACGCAATTACCCCCAAAATGGGCTCATTTGAGACATCGAAGAACCACTTTCAGCTGCACCGGCCACCGACAGAGGCCCGATGTTATGCACACGTTACTTTACTAATATGCACACGTGCATCTTAAGTGTCAACTTGTATTTTATACTCGCGATTCAGTGCAGGAACTGCCGTTAAATCGGCTGTTTTTCGCGTATCAGGTTGCACGTGTGCATGAAAAGCCTATTATGGCGCCGTGAAACGAAACGTAACGATCAAGGATGTTGCCCGGGTTGCGGGTGTCGCCCACACCACCGTTTCCCGCGTGATCAACAAGGACAGCCGGATCACGCAGGCGACCAGCGAACGCGTCTTGCGCGCCATGAAGAAGCTGGATTACCAGCCCAACCTGATCGCCCGCGGGCTGGTCCGCAACCGGACCCAGGTGGTCGCGCTGATCGGCCCCGAGGTCGTCAACTTCTTCCTCCCGATCATCCGCAGCGTCGCGGAAAGCTGCGCGAGCCGCGACTACGCGATGATGCTGTTTTCAACGAACACATGGATCAAGGAAGCGATGTCCTTCGAGTGGGTCGCGCAGAACTGGCTGGTCGACGGCATGCTGGTCTACAACCTGATCCGTCACCCGGAAGTGCCGCCGGAAATCATGAAGCTCAAGTCCCGGATTTCCCCCTTCGTCTTCATCAACAAGTTTCTGCGCGAGCCGGAAATGAATGCCGTGGGCGTCGACAACTACCACGCGGTAAATCTCGCCGTGGAGCACCTTGTCGCGCTGGGCCACCGCCGCATCGGCATTTTCTACGGCGATGTGACTTCGGTCGACGGCTTCGAGCGAAAGGACGCTTTCGAGAAGGCCCTGCGAAAAGAGGGAGTTCCCGTCGACCCGCGCCTGGAGTTCTGCGGGATGTGGCGGGACGACGACGCGTTCAAGGAAACGCTCCGCATGCTCGAGGGCGACGCGCGGCCGACCGCGATCTTCTGCGCCAACGACATCATGGCCATCGGCGCGATGCGTGCGATCCGCGAGAAGGGGTTGAGCGTGCCGCGCGATATCAGCCTCGTGGGCTTTGACGATCTGGAAACGAGCCGCTACATCAACGTTCCCCTCACGACGATTCGTCCGCCGCTTGCCGATGTCGGCACGCGCAGCGTCGAACTGCTGATGGACGTCTTGAAGGATCCCACACGCCCGCCGCAGCAGATCGCGCTCCACTCGGAGCTGATTGTCAGGGCTTCAACGGCGAAACCGGCGGGCTGACGCCGGTTTTTTCCAATGTTTGGAAAACTGCTCGGAATTTTGTCCAAGGATTGGAAAAGGCCTCGCCCCGGCCCTCTCCCACGGGGAGAGGGAGAAGAATCCGGCACCCTCTCCCTCCGGGAGAGGGATGGGGTGAGGGGAATTCAGAATCACCACTGCGCCGTGATTTCCCGCGCGCCGGCAGGCACCTTACAGGCTGTTGAATCGAAGTCCGTCACGTCCCGGCCATCCGCAACGACCTTCATGGGCGCGACAGGAACCGGCCAGCGGATCTCGAATCCGGCCGGCGGGTTCGGCCCACTAACACGAACATTCAGCGTCTTGCCTTTCATTCCGGCGGTCACGTTCAGCGGACCGAAGTAAGTTCCCACGTTCTCGATCCGAATCCCCTCGCCCTCGCGGAACCACGATTCCGGCGCGCCGTCGAATAGCACGATGCGATCGCCCGATTCGCGTACGAGCATCATGATCACGGAATTGACGAGGCTCGCGCCCGCCCACGTGTGCGGCATGTCGCCGATGTACGAGCCGATGCGCGGATCGCCGAGGACGACTTCGGCGAGGTGATTCCACGCGGGCGGCTGGCGGCAGCGCATCAGGTAATCCAGCAGGAAGTTCGCGCGGTCTTTCTGCCCGAGCGCCACGAGCGCGGAGATGTTCCGGGCCTCGTACGGCGTGAACGAGCCCTTCCATCCCGGCTCCAGGCGCGCCTGCACGTCGTCGTAGTACCGGTCGAACGTGGCGCGCAGGATGTCCTGCGGCAGCCATTCCCACTCCTCGCACGGATAGATCGCGATGGCGGTGGACGTCGGATCGAAGTCTCCCTTTTCCGCGCAGCCGGGAATGAATCCGATGTTCTTGAACGCGATGGTTCCCGCGATCGACGCGCGCACGGACTCGCGCAGGAGCCCGTATTGCTGCTCGGACCACGCGGCGGTGTTCGTGTCGCCGAGGACTTCCGCGGCGGCTTTGCCGTCCTTCCATCCCTTCAGCGCCCAGAAGTCGTCCCAGTAGCTGTGCATTTCCGGGTAATAGCCCTCGTGGCTGAACGATTTCGGAAGGATGCCGACGAACCTCTCGCGCGCGGGCTCGTCCTTCAGGTAATCCGGCGCCAGCGTCTGCTCGCGCAGGGCCACGAGGAACTCCAGCGAGCGGCGCATCTTCGGGAAATGCCGCGCGAGGAACTCGCGGTCGCGGGTGTAGCGGTAGTACTCCATGATCAGGTACACGTACGCGCCCTGCCCGTCCCACTCGATGCCCGAGCCGGGGCCGGCGTCGAGCGGATCGTCCGCGCGAAAGCTCGGCGGCACTTTGCCCTCGGGCGTGATGAAGTGCGCATACCAGTCGATGAAGTCGCGGACGTCGTCCGCATGGCCCATCCGGAGGAGGACCGGCGCGATCATGCTGCCGTCGCGGATCCAGGAGCGCTCGTACTGGCGGGAGCCGGGCTGAAGAGCATGCCCGTCCTTGTTGATCAGGATGTAGGCAAGCTGCGCCTTCAGGATGTCCGAAACGTCATTCGCAGGCAGATCGATCGTGACGCGGTCCAGCTCGCCGGTCCAGCAGGCGCGCAGTTCGTCGCGCCGCTCCTCAAACGCCCGGCTTGCGTCGCCGGGGCCGCCGGCGGCCGCCAGGCTCGCGCAGGCACAACACAAAACAAAGACCAGACGGTACATCACTTCGCCGCTTTGATCTCGTCCCACGTCTTCGAGTACTTGGCGTTCTCTTCGCCGAGATCGAGGTTCACCTCGCCCCTGGCTTTGACATCCTCAGGGAGAATCATGGCGGGGTTGTTCCGCATCGCTTCGCTCAGCAGAGGATACGCGTCCTTGTTCGGGCAGAGGTACTGCATGAACTCGGTGTTCTCGGCGGCGATCTTCGGATCGAGCATGAAATTGATCCACTTGTGCGCGAGTTCCACGTTCTTCGCGCCCTGCGGGATCACCATGCAGTCGCAGGTCATGACGAAGCCTTCCTTCGGGAAGAAGATGCCGATGTCCGGATTCTGCGCCTGGATCTGCAGCAGGTCGCCGACATAGCCGTGCACGAGCAGGAACTCGCCGTTGGCGAGGCCGGATTTGTACTGCTCGTTCTCGAATTTCGCGAGGTTCCTCTTCCAGCGGGCGACCACATCGCGCGCCTTCGCCAACTCATCTTCCTTCGTCGTGTTCGAGCTGTAGCCGAGGAAGCGGAGCCCGGCGGAGATCGTCTCGCGCATGTCGTCGAGCATCGTCATGCGGCCCGCGAGGTCCTCCCGGTCGAACATCGCCCAGGATTCAACCACGTTGGGCACCTTGCTCTTCAGGTAGCCGACGCCGGTGTAGGAAACCGTGTACGGGATGCAGTGATCCATCTCGGAATCCAGCGAGACCTTGAGCGAGGACGGATCGATGTGGCCGGCGTTCGGAATCAGGCTCTTGTCCAGCTTCTGGAGCATCCCCTGCTGGTTCATGATCTGGACCATGTAGCTGCTGGGATACGCGACGTCGTACCCGCTCGCGCCCATCTTCAGCTTCGCGTACATCGCCTCGTTGGAGTCGTACGTGTCGAGAACGACCTTGCAGTTGTTCTCCTTCGCGAACTGGTCCATCAGCTCGGGCTTCACGTAGTCGACCCAGTTGTAGAGGTGGAGGACAGGCTGCGGCTTGGAACACCCGGTGAGCGCGAGAACGCAGAACGCCAACGCGAGAAGAGCAGACCTTATCTTCATCATGACCTCCTGTTTGATGGACCGGAAAGGAAATTAGAAAAAGCGCGCGGGGAAACAAGACTAATTTTGGACGGACATTCCCGATCCCCCCGCCGCATCATTTCTTCGCCCACTCGGCGACGATTTCCTTCGCCATCGCGGGGAGGCGGCAGGCCTTGTCGTCGAACTCCGTCCACTTATATCCGTCCACGGAAACGCGGCCCGGAGCGCCGGGAATGGGCCAGAGGATTTCAACGCCGTTCGGCGGATTGGCTTTTCCGCCGAGGGTGACGGTGAGCGTGTGGTCGGCCGCGCGGGCCTTCATGTCCAGCGTGCCGAAGTGCGTGGGAAGGTTCTCGATCCGGAGCCCGCTCTTCTCGCGCACCCAGCCCTCCGGCGCGCCTTCCAGCAGGACCAGCTTGCCGCCGCGCTCCTTGGCCAGCATGTCCCGGATGACGTTGACGTATCCGGAGCCAACCCACGTGTGGGGCATGTCGCCGATGTAGCTGCCCATCCGCGGGTCGCTCAGGACCACCTCGCCCCAGTGGTTCCACGACGGCGGCCGGCGGCAGCCCATCATGTAGTCGAGAAGGAAGTTGGCGCGGTCTTTCTGGCCCAGGTCGACGAATGCTGTGATATTCCGAATCTCGTACGGGGTGAAGCCGCCCGCCCAGGTCGGGCTGAGCCGGCCGGTGCAGTAGCTGTAGTACGCGTCATACGTGTTCTGGACCGCCGCGGACGGCAGCAGGTCCTGCTCCTCGCACGGAAAGAACGCGATCGTGGTCGAGGATGCGTCCGCGTCCCCTTTCTCCGCGCAGCCGGGAACATAATCGATGCCCTTGAACGCGATGGTCTTCTCGATGGACGCCTTCAGCGACTCGCGAAAGAGGTTGTACTGTTGATCAGCCCACGCGGCGACGTCGGCCTTGCCGAGGATTTCGGCGGCCTCCTTGCCGTCCTTCCAGCCTTTCAGCGCGAAGAAATCGTCCCAGTAGCTGTGCATCGGCGGCGCGTAGCCCTCGTGGCTGAAGGACGGAGGGAGGATGCCCACGAACCGCTCGCGCGCGGGCTCGTCCTTCATGTAATCCGGCGCGAGCGTCTTCTCGCGCAGGGCCACGAGATACTCGAGCGCCAGCTTGATCTTGCCGAAATGCTTTTCGAGAAAGGCCTTGTCGCCCGTGAACCGGTAGAACTCCATGATCGCATAGATGAACTGGCCCTGGCTGTCGTACTCCAGGTTCGAGCCGAACCCGGTGTTCACCGCGCCGTCGTTGTTCAGGATGGGCGGCACGAGGCCGTCCGGCAGTACGCGCTCGGCGTACCAGTCGAGGTAGTTGCGGACGGGCTCGATGATTCCCATCCGCAGCATGGCCGCTGAGGTGAGGCATCCGTCGCGGATCCACGTGCGCTTGTAGTTTCGCGAACCGGGCTGGATGGCGACGCCGTCGCGGTTGATCAGGATGTACGCGAGCTGAGACTTCACGGTGTTGGCGATGCTGGGATCCGGGAGGGACATCTTCACGCCGTCGACCAGGCTCATCCACGCGTTGCGGCTGTCCGCGAGCCGCGCCTGGAACGCATCGTCGGTGGTGTACAGATCGGCGAATCCCCGCTTCCGGAACGAGGCGACGCCGTTCTTGCTTCCGTGAAGGGGCGCGGCGATCACCACGCTCTTGCTGTGGCCGGGCTTCAGCTCGAATTCGTAGGCCAGCGCCCCCGAGATGAGGTTGCCCGCGTTCTCGAGCTTCTGATCCGGCGGCAGTTCGCCCTTTGCGAGCTCGCGCATCACGTCGCCGACATCGAACGCGCGCGCGCCGAACCCGTCTGGCGGCATCAAAGAAAGGAACTGCTCGTACCCGTTGACCTTCACCGTGGCCGGCCACTCGCCGGCGGGCACGTACTCCATGGACGTGATGGTCGACAGCCCGCCGAACTGCCACGGCGGATTGACCTGGACCGGGCGGATCGCGAGGAAGAATGTGCCCTTCTGGACGGACTTCGTTTCGTTCGCCAGCGTGTAGCGCGCGTACGTGATCGAGTCCTCGACCGAGCCGTGCGTCAGCGCTTCGACCGTCAGCTTGAGCCCGTTCAGGTCCCACAACACGGACGGCAGAGGCAGGTAGCCGTTCTCCAGCGCCTGCGTCACGAGGTTCGCGTCGAACGCCGAGAGCAGTTTGCCGCCGGTGAACACGTAGGGCATGATCGAGCAGCTCCCGGCGAGCGGCTCCAGGTTGCCGTACTCGTCGAGCAGGCTTTCCGAACGGTCGCCGGGCTGGCCGACGACGGTCCAGTAGACCTGGTGCTTGCGGAGCGAGTCGGGGTACAGGCCGGGCCGCGCCTTCTCGGCGGCGATCTGGTAAAGCGCCAGCGGGTTGATGGTCTCATCGGGCCCGCGCAGGCTGACTTCCTTGATCTCGATGGCCTTGTTCAGGGCGCTCTTCTGAAGATCGATCCGGAGATAACGCGCCATGAAGCGGGGATGAAGGACGTAATCGAAACCGCCGGTGCCTTCCTTCACTTCGCCCATGCTGTTCCATGTCGAGCCGTCGCGGGAGTAAAGAATCGCGAACTCCGTGGCATAGGATTCGCCCCAGTCCAGGCGGATTCCGCCCAGGCCCATTTCCCGCCGCAGGTCGATGGTCAGCGTGGTGGGCACGAGCGTCGCGCTGGTCCAACTGGTTGACTTGCGTCCGTCGAAAAGATTGTCCGTCTGGGTCGCTCCCGGCGTCTGGATCACGGGCAGTTCGGCCAGGCCTTTGACGTCCACCTCCCAGATGGAATTGCCCCAGCCGGTCCCGCGCTTCAGGCAGATGATTTTCACGAACTGCGCGTTGGTCGGCCGGAAGTAGATCTCGTCCGTTTGCCCGTCTCCCGACGTCGTCGAATACACCTCATCCCATCGGGATCCGTCCAGCGATGTCAGCACAGTGTACTCGCTGGCGAAGGCTGTCTCCCAGAAAATGCTGAGTCCGCAAAGGGTCGCCGGCCGGCCGAGATCGATCTGAAGCCATTGCGGATCCGTCTGCGGGCTGCTCCATCGCGTGTCGGTTTTGCCATCGCCGGCAAACGCCGCAGGGAAGATGTCCTCCTGAACTCCGGAGGCGGTGACCTTCCATTCGGTCTTCGGCGGCGGCTCGGAGCCGGACACACCCGGAGCGGGTTCGGCTTTTGCAGGCTCCTCCTTGATCGGGCTCTGGCAACTGCACAACGAGATGCCGAGAAGAGCGGTTGCAACGAGAGCGAAAAACGCGGACGGCTTTCTATTCATGGGACATCCTCTCTGGGTTACAAGGGCGGCATGCTAGCCTGCGCCCCGATTGGCTGTCAACCAAGGCGTTCTTCCGGCAGCGGATCTGTTTTCCGGGTTCATCCCCATTCGCCACGCCCTTGCGGGCGCGGCTACGCTTCTTCCGTAGCCGCCGGCGCAAGCCGGTGGACTATGCGGTGAATTGACCCACTGTTGTTCTACCCGGTGCAGCGGCGGGACTCGGTCTCGACGAGGCTGGAAGCCTCGTCTACAATGCGGCGAACTCGAACAGAGGATTCAACTTATGCTCATCAAAGCCTTTCAAGCGCTGAAGCCGCCGGTCGAACTCGCCCCGAAGGTCGCCAGCCTGCCGTACGACGTGATCGACACCGCCGAGGCCCGGAAACTTTCCGAGGGCAACCCCTACAGCTTCTACCGCGTCTCGCGCGCGGAGCTCGCGCTTCCCGACGGAACCGACCTCTACTCCGAGGCGGTCTACCAGAAAGCCGGCGAGGTGTTCCGCGAGTTCCAGAAAAACGGCACGCTGGTCAAGGATCGCGAGCCCGCGCTTTACCTCTACCGCTTGATTCGCCAAGGCCACTCGCAGACCGGGCTCATCACCGTCTGCCACGTCGGGGACTACGAGCGCGAGATCATCAAGAAGCACGAGAAGACCCGCCAGGCGCCGGAGGACGATCGCACGAAGCATATTTCCGTGACGAACTCCCACTCCGGCCCGGTGTTCCTTCTTTACCGCGACAGCGCGGAAGTCGACGCCCTTGCCGCCGCGGCCGCGAAGACCGCGCCGCTCTACGATCTGACCGCGCCCGACGGCGTCCAGCACACAATCTGGCGAGTCGCCGATACGGCGCCGTGGGTTGCCGCGTTTGGCCGGATTCCCGTGGCGTACATCGCGGATGGCCATCACCGCGCCGCGTCCGCCGCCCGCGTCGCGCGCGAGCGCAAAGCCGCGAATCCGAAGCACAGCGGCAAAGAGGAATACAACTGGTTCCAGGCGGTTTTGTTCCCGGCCAGCCAGCTTCGCATCCTGCCGTACAACCGCTGCGTGAAAGACCTCAACGGCTTGGGCGAGGAGCAGTTCATGGAGGCAGTCCGCTCGACCTTCACGGTCTGCGAGAACACCGCGCCCGCCCCGAAGCAGCCGGCGAACATCAGCATGTACTTCCAGGGCAAGTGGCGGGGGTTGAGCTGGGTTCCCGAGAAAGTTTCGAATCCCGTCGCGGCCCTCGACGTCAGCGTTCTGCAGGATCGTTTCCTGAAGCCCGTCCTCGGCATTGATGATCCGCGAACGAATCCGCGCATCGAATTCGTCGGCGGCATCCGCGGGACCGGCGAACTGGAGAAACGCGTTCAGTCGGGCCGAGCGGCCGTGGCGTTCTCGATGTACCCGACGACGGTGGATCAGCTAATGGCCATTTCCGACGCCGGCGAAATCATGCCGCCAAAAAGCACGTGGTTTGAGCCCAAATTGCGTGATGGATTGATAATCCACTTGTTGGATTAGAAAAAGAAGTGGCGGGGACGACGGGACTCGAACCCGCAACGCCCAGATCGACAATCTGGTACTCTAACCAATTGAGCTACGTCCCCGCTGGTAGAAGCAAGGCAGATACAATAGTCACCTGCCGGTTGTTTTCAAGCCCAAATCTCAAGGCGATATTGAGCGTGCTTTTCCGGCCGTTCCCCTGGCGTTCCGTCCCGGCGTGACCCCTCATCCCGCCACGTCCTTGCGGACGCGGCTACGCTTCCTTCGTAGCCGCCGGCGCAAGCCGGTGGCGTTGCGCGGCAAACGCATGCGGCTGCTGGCGGGAAGCGCAACCCCATGGTATTGTGCATGAGAATATGATCGAACCCTCCACATTCAAGTTCCTGCGCGACCTGAAGCAGAACAACAACCGCCGGTGGTTTGAGCAGCATCGCGTGGAGTACGAGGCAGCTCGCGCGAACGTGCTGGACCTCGTGGACCGGATCATCGCCGGCATCGCGGGGTTCGATCCGCCGATCATCGAGCTGGCGCCCGAGGATTGTCTCTTCCGCATTCACCGCGACGTGCGGTTCTCGCCGAACAAGACGCCGTACAAGATCCATTTCGGCGCGTACATGACCGACCGCGGCCGGAACGCCGACCGCGCCGGCTATTACGTCCATGTCCAGCCGGGCGAGTGCATGCTGGCGGGCGGCCTCTACTTCCCACCGTCGCGGGAGCTGAAGGCGGTCCGGCAGGCGATCCTCGACGACAGCCCGTCGCTCCGCAAGATCATCACCCGCCCGAAATTCGTGAAACACTTCGGCCGCACGCTGCCCGGTCGTCGGCTGAAGACCGCGCCGCGCGACATCCCGAAGGATCACCCGGACATTGATCTGCTTCAACTGACGAGCTTCGAAGTCTGGACGGAACTCAAGGATGCCCAGGTCCGGCACAAGAGTTTCGCGGAACACGCTGTCGCCGTTTTCGAGGCGATGCACGACTACATCCTGTGGCTCAACCGCGCGCTCGACAGATTCACAGATCGGAATCGGCAGGAGTAGGGGTCAGATAGCATAGGAGGCGGTCAGCGTATCTCGTCACTTGTACTGGAAACCGAACGGGACGTCCCACTTGATCAACCAGTGCGCCTTTCCAGCAGTGATGTAGTAAACAAGAGAGGTGTATCCCGCGCCGGGCAAATAGCCATGAGTCGAAGGATCCGTCGCGTGCCAGGTATAGAACGGATAGGCACCTGTTTCCGCCGGGCGGCAGGAAGCGATTAATGCTTCAACATAGACCATGTGCGGGACGTCAACATCAATATCCCCGCCGTCGTAGTTGAAATAGGGATGATCGTAACTGGTCGTGATGTAGGAATTGTCAACAGTGTTGCTCTGTTCGAACAACAGATACCATGACGCTTCATGATACACGGACGTGGCAATACCAGACAGAACTGGCTTCCTGAACAGTCGGAATCCATTGATGTAGTACCTACACCCATATGTGCCGCAGCCGGACTTTGCATTGACGACCACTGCAGCGGCATAGGTGAGGTCGCGTGAGCTACTCCCATAGCCGCCGCTGCTCCAGCTAGCTTGCTCCTGCGCTTGAGCTTGGGAGTAACTGTTCGTTGAATACCCAGTGGAGTACTTCTGGATACCCTCCACTCCTCCTGCCTCGGATCTGGTTGTCCAGCGTAAAGCGGAAAGCATGTTGGAAACGAACAACCAGCCGTTGGAATCGGTCATCGTCGGCCGCCAAGAGGCGTCGTCGAACCAGTTGGTTGGAGCCCCGACATGGTGAAGCAGGCCAGCCGAGGTCCACATCGGAAATTCGGTGGGATAATTGCTGCCACCGGGTGTGAGCGGCAGAGAGAAATAGTGTGTAAACATCCCGCCGATGGCGCTTGTGTGACAGACGAACCGAGGCGCAAGATAGGCAATCTGCGACTTCACGGACTTCAGGTAGTCCTGGGACGAATCAGCTTGAGGAACGATGTTGCTTGCCTGCCCTATCGCCATGAAGCGCTCCTTCAGCGCAAGGCCTGCCCATGTGCCAACAGACATGACATCGGACGCCACGGCGACAGTCGCGCGGTTTGTGAATTCGGCGGTCTCGGCATACCCCGAGACCGCGCGACCGATTGCGATTCCCACAACGCATACCATTGCTATCTTCCGAATCATCACGGCTTGCCCTTGTCCTTCTCCGCCTTCTCCTTCGCTTCTTTGATCAGCTTCGGAAGGTCCGGTTTCGGTGGGTACTTGTTCCGGAGCAGGTCAGCCTTTGCCTCTTGCTCTAACTGCTTGCGCAGTTGCCACTGTCCCGCGAGATCGGATTCGTACTCCAAGTTTCGCGAACCGCAGGGGTTGATCCATGCCTTGTAGCTGATGCTGATAGCTTGACTCGTATCGGATCCTCTCCAAGGGAAGTACTCAAGATCGAGACGGGAGTAGATCGCAGGAGTCCGGCTGCGCAAGTAGAGATACTGAGGCCAAGG
>CAYQYB010000047.1:0-13953 GCA_964421535.1 uncultured Verrucomicrobiota bacterium
CAGCCGTGTATCCGCAGAAGTCGCAGGTGACTGTTCCACCCTGCCCACCGCCCGCGACATTCGTGGGAGAAATCGGCAGGCTCGTCGGCACGGGCGCGCCGCCGCCACTGCCGCCGCTCCCGCCGCCGCCTGAGGAGGACCCGCCCGACGACGCGGCGCCGCCGGCGACCTGCTCACCCTCGCTGGACGAGGGTTCTTCCTCCTCGTCGGACCCGGTCTTCTTTCCTCCGAAAATCGTTCCTGCGGCTTTGTCGGCCGCGGCCGCACCGAAGGCCGTCGCTGCCGCCGCCGCGCCGTCCTCAAATCCTTTCTGGATGGAATCTCCCAGCGTCTTCCCCCAGCTGGTCTCCTGATCGCCTTTCGCGGTCCCCTTCGCCGTCGCGTCTTTTGTGTCCTGCGCGTCAGCGCCGCCGGCATCCACGATATGACCGGCGGCGTCCACGTCCAGATCGCTGGAGGTTTCCTTCGCCTGCGAATCGGTGTTGACCTTGACCGTCTCAAAGCCCTGGTCCGTCTTCTCGCTGCCCTTCGCGGTCTTGTTGCCGATGAACCCGCCCAAGGCGTCCGCTGTGTCAATCAGGATCGTCCCATCCGGCGGGAGCCCGCCGATCCCCGCCTCGGCCCCCTCGAGGCCCGGCGCATTTGTCATCGTCGACACCGGCATGCCGCCCGGGATTCCGTTTGTATCGTACTGGACCATCTGCTGGTCCTTGCAGCCCGGCACGTCCAGGTTCTCCATCACAATTGTGTCCGCGCCGCTGGGGCTGCGCGGTCGCGCAATATCCACGCGCCCGACGCCTTCGAGCGTCTTCGTGTATCCATCCGATCCCGTGACGGTCACGCGTACGCGCTGCCCTGCCGGAACCTCGAACCACATATTCAGCGGGCCGTTGTCCATGGCCGTCGCGCCGCCGCCGAACGAGCAATCGACCGCCCCACCTTCGCCGCCACCGCCATCCGACGGCGGTTTCGGCGCGCTCCCCGGCTCCTGCGGTCCTTGCGTTCCTGCGCCTTTCCCGCCAGCCGATGGGGGCGGTGGCGGCGGCGGAGGTGTACCGCCTTTCGACGTCCCGCCCTTCGCTCCGGGCGAGGTCGTCTTGCCGCCGGTCGGCGGGGTCGAGGTGGGCTTGCCGGTCTTGACCGTCGGCGGCGGCTTCGGAGTTTCAACCGAATCGGGTGCGTTGATCTGGTCGTCCGACCCGCCCTTCGGCCCGGTCTTTGTCACCGGTTTCTTGACCGGCGGCTTCTTCTTGGTCTCGGGCGGTGGGGGCGGATGAAGCTTCTCGCATTCGGCGTGAGAGCGGAGTCGGACGCCCGCGCTCTGATGGATCACCAGCGGGTACTCTTCGCCGTTTTGACTGCTGAAGCTTCTCGCCCAGCCACGGATGTATGTGGGATATGCCTCGGCCGGCCGCGTGTAGACCCATTGCCCGTCGAAGTTCCCGCGCCTCAGCGTCGGGTCGACAGTAAACGTCACGCTTCTTGCCGAGGAGTCCTTGCTCGCCCAACTGCCGCCCCAGGTACTGAGGGTCTTCAGGCCTTCCGGCTTCTGCAACGGCCAGCCGATCTCGTAGCCATACTGGTAATCGCCACGGCCGCCCTCGCATTCCCAAGTCACGGTCACCTTGTCTCCGGGACAGACCTCGGTCGGCTCCACCTTCATCACCCCCTTGAATGGTTTCTCGTAAGGCTTCTGATACGCATCGTCGATCTGTCCGCGCACAAAGCCGGAGTTGGTCGGGAGATTGAACGACGCCAGGCAGTCCGAGATGCCGGGGTTGCCCCACCGGATGAAACTGCGCCAGCAGCCGAAGCCCTGCGCCATGCACGGCCCGTTTTTCAGGCTTCCGCAGGAATGGATTTTCGGATCGGCGTCCTTCGGAATTTCCGTGTTGTAACCTTGCGCCACCCAAGGGTTGGCACCCAGCGACTTGGAGTAAAGGCAATCAAGAAGGACTTCGACTTCGTTTGTGGCCAACTCGTTGAACCGGCGCGGCGGCATTTTCTTCGCGCCCTTGACCAGCTTGTCGCGGACGCTTGCGAGGATGTCGCGGAACGTTTTCACGTCGCCGTTTTTGTACGCCGCGGCCGCGGCGGCGGCCGTCGCGGGATCCACTCCGGCGGCGATGAGCTGTCCGTAGATGTCCTTGCTCCCGTCCAGCAGGCCCTTGGCCGCGAGCGCGTCGTACTCGGCCTGGTCGCGCGGCCGCACGCCCTCGAGCATCCAGCCGGCGAGCGATGTGCCAGCGTAGTCGCCGACTCCGTAGCCCAACATTCCGCCGATTATGCCGGCGCCGATGGTAACTCCAGCCACGCCGACGGTCACCGGCGCGCCAAGAATCCCCGCCACCGCCACTCCCGCGAGGGTCCCCACACCCAGCGCACCACCCAATCCACCGAGAAATCCACCGGCGGCTTTCCCTGCCTCGTACGTCTTCGCGTCGTCTGAGACCTGCGTGACCCCGTAGATACGCTTAACTCCGTCGTAGACCAGCAAGCCCGGGCCCAGAACTTTCATAACCTTCTCAAAGCCCTTCATCACAGTCGCCCCGCCGGTCGGTCCCTGCGCGGCTTTGGCGACGCCTTTTGCGAAATCGCTTCCGTACTTCGCTTTGATCATATCCATCGCCTGGCCCTTCTGGCTCATCGGCATGTCGCGCAAAGCGTCGGCAATGGCCTGCTGGCAACCGGGAGCGGCTTGCGGATTCGCTTGTCCGATCCTCGCCAGGTCCTGAATGGTCTTCTGCGTGGCGTTGTTCAACGCATTCTGCGACAGCGGGCCGATCTGGCCCGACTCCGCGATCGTGTCGGCGCCACGGTTGTTCTTCAAGGCCTCAGTGAGCTTGGACGAAGGAGCTTGTTCCCCTTGTGGACTCACAGAGCCCGCTTCGCCGCTGATTCTGTCGCCCACGTTCTCGATTTTCTCGATGTACTTCGCCCCCTGCGAGTTCTCGATCTGCGCCTTCGCGCGCAGATCCTGCACCTGGGGGCTGTTCTCACCGTAGACCTTGGCCGCCGCGTTGGCTTCGGCCGTCGTCTTCGCCGCCGCGTCGAAGTGCGTCTTCGCCTGGCCCTGCAGCTCCTTCACGTAGCTGCCGACGTCGTTCAGGACGACCGGCTCGCCCTTGGCCATCGAGCCCTCGACCCGGGCCGCAGCGGGATCGCTGTATGTCGTGCCGCCCTGGTTGTTGATCTCCGTGCAGATCTTCTGGAACTCCTGCGGGTTCGTGGTCTTGGGATCGGGCATCAGATCGGTGCCCGTATTGACCTTGCTGCCGGGCGGCTTCTTCAGGTACTCGTTCACTCTCCGGTTGTAGGCGTCGTTCAGCTTCTTCCACTGTTCGTAGGTGAGAGGCTTGCCGTCCTTCGTCTTCACGTTCACATCGGTGTCCGCACCCGCCTTTGGATCGCCCGAGGGTTCCTTGATCTCCACATCCAAGCCGCACTCGCTGGCTGCATCCTTTATGAAACCGTTGTTCTTTGCCGTGAACGCCTTCTGGCTGCCCTGGTATGTCTGGTTGTTGACGCCGCCGTTCTGGGTCCCGCGCGCGCCCATCCGGTTGATCGTCTGGTTGTTCTCGAAGTTGATGCGCTGGGCCTCCTCGGAGCCCCCACCCGCGGCGACCTGCGAGGCCGCGTTCTTGACCGCCTCTGTCCACGCCCAGGCCTGCGCGCCGCTCAGCAGGCCGACCAGCAGACAGCTCCACCACATCCGGCGTCGGATCGTTTCCTTTGAAGGAATGTGCTTCATGGAGAAGTCCTAGCGTTGATCCTCGGGCGGGGTGTCGTCGCTGAGAGCATCCTTGAACGCCTTGAAGTCGGTCTCCATCATCATCTGCTTCAACTCCGCGCTGTGCTGGACGAGGCGCCCGTGCACCGCGGCCGCGACCTTCGCGCCGATTTCGGGCGACTGGGCCAGCAGCTTCCGGCCGGTCGACGTGTTGTAGAACGCGATCAGGTCGTTGATCTCTTTCTCCGTGAACGCCTTCATGTACAGCCCGGCGATCTCGTCCTTCATGGCGTCCCATGAAATGTATTTGCTGATGTACGCGTCCACGGCGTCCTTGTACTCCCCGTCCTCCGCAGCAACACTGGTCAGCGTCGCCGCGATCTGCATGACGGACTGGTCCACCGTCGCAGGCATGTTGATCTGGTTGAACAGCTCGTCAACCGCCGCGCGATGGCTGGCCGGGGTGCTGGGCGCGGCCTTCGCGGCGGGAGCGCCGCCTACGAACGCGTCGGCCAGGCCCTTGCCCTGCCCGCACGAGTCCCGGGCCGCAAGAACGAGGACAGCCAACTGGATGCAGAGGATGTATCGCAGATAGTTCATTCGGCGCTCCTTTTTTTCCAAAGGTTGGAAAAAATTCCGGTTCGTTTTCCAAGGCTTGGAAAAATCCAGGCCTTCACTTCATCGCGGCGGCCTCCCCGCCCTATTTCGCCACCGGCGGCACGATCTCCAGGATCCCGCTCCGCGGGCTCTCAAGATCATCCGCATCGACCGCGCTCACCGTGACAACCATCTTCTTCCCGATCTCCGACGAGCGGATCTGACATTCGGCCGTGTCGGGCGTCGTGATCAGGTCCGAAGAGAACAGGCCCTTCTTCCAAACCTTGTAGCTCTTGATGTCCGGCTGGGCCGGCGCCGTCCACGTGAGGCGCGCGCCCTCGCTGTTCAGCTCGAACTGGAGATCCGCCGGCGCGTCCGGCAGCGGCTTGGTCGCGCCCTCGATCGTGTCCGACCACGGGCTCTCGAGCGTGTCCTTGTCGATCGCCTTCACGCGATAGGCGCGGCCGGCGCCGTCCGGCAGTTTCGACTCCGTCGCGGTGATGCGCTCATCCTCGGAGGAGGACACGCGCACGATTTCGCGGAACTTCGCCGTGCCGGCGGCAGCGGATTCCACGACGTACTCCTTGATATCCATCTCCGCGTTCGGGCTCCACGTGATCACCACCGACTTCGGCAGGTTCGTCGTTGCGGCCAGATCGATGGGCGCCATCGGCGCAAATTTCGTCTTGGCCTTCGCGATTTCAGAAGGCTCCGAGCCGGCGCGCGCGGTGTTGAAGGCCACAACCTGGTAGCGGTATTCCGCGCCGTCGGCCAGCCGGCCGAAGGCGTTCGGCTTCGCGCCGCCCTTGTCGACGTGGCCCGCGGTCTCGCGCCCGTTCACCGTGGCAATGACCGCGAACGTGTCGCCATCAGGCCCGGCCCGCAGGATGTCGTAACCGACAACCTTTTCATCCGGAGAGACGATCCACGTCACGGGCACCTCGCGCGGACGGCCGAACTCGGCGGCGACGCCTTCGACAACCGGCGGCGGCTTGCGCGTGGTCGCGGACACGGGAGCGCAGCTCTTGCTCTCGGCGGTCACGGCGTCGATCGCAACGACGGCGTACAGGTAGGTGTGATCGTCCTCCAGGTTCCCCGGATCGCGCCCGCCGTCGAGGTACTTCGTCTCGCGGGCCTTGACGGAGGCGATTCTTGCCGCAGCCGTCTCCTTGCCGTCCTTCCGGTAAATATCGTAGCGGACAATGTCCGGCTCCGGATTCGGGCTCCACGAAAGAGGCACGCACCGCACCTCGTCGCTGCCGGCCTGAAGGCCCGCGACCGGCGCGGGCGGCGGCTCGGTGACGACCTCGACCGGCGGCGACGGCTGGCCGACGGCGCCGACGCGGTTGATGGACGTGACGCGATACAGGTATTTCGTCTCGTCTTTCAGGTCGGACTGCGCCGTCTCGCCTTCATGGAAGACCATTTCCCTGACCTCGCCGCGCTTCACGAACCGCTCGGGCTCCGCTTCGGGATCGTTTCGTTCGACGATGTAGCGCACCACGCCTTCCGAGGGTGACACGTCCCACGTCACCTGCACCGCGCGCGACCCATGCGCGACGGCCTTCAAGCCGGCGGGCGGCTCCGGCGGCGGCGCGGTCATGCTTTCGACCACATCGGAAGGCGGCCCCTCCAGCCCGGTGTCGGAAACCCCGGTGAGCCGGTAGTAGTAGACGGTATTATCCTCGAGCCCCTCGTCATCCTTGTATTCCCCGCGGCGCGCCGACGCCTTGGACAGAAGAGTGAACGGTCCTTCGGCCTTGTCCGCGCGCTCGATCTTGTATTGGCTGGCTCCGTCGGCCGGCGACTCCCACGCGATCGTGACCTCGCGCAGGCCCATGTCGGAGAGCTTGAGGCCCGACGGCGGCTTGGGCGGCTTCTCGGGCTCCACGGGCGCGGAGGTCCGGCCCACGACGTCGTCCGGCGACTCCTCGCGGGCGCCCGGGGCCGGATCCGGCGGGCGCGGGACCTTCCTCTGGACTTTCCACTTCTGGTACACCCCGGCGGACATTTCGTGGACAACCGTGCGCGCGTGTTCGGAAAGCGTGACGCTCTTGTCTTCCGCGCGCTTGGCCAGGTCGACGCTCCACATCACCTTGCCGCTCCGGCAGTCGATCAGCCGGATCGTGATGCCGACCACCGGGAACGCCGCGCCGCGGTACGCGACGGTGCTGTATTCGTCAACCGTGCCGATGATCACACCGTCCGCGCCGAGCATGTTGCCGACCTCGGCGGCCTTGCTCACGGAGAGCCCGGCCAGCGCCAGCTCCGACTCGCTGAGGACCTTGGACATCTGGCTGCGCTCGACGAGCTCGTAGCGTCCGGCGCGCAGCATCTCCGTGACGAACATGTCCGACACGGACGAGCCGATCAGCTCCGTCGGCGCCTTGAACGGCATGACCGCAACCTTCCAGATCGGGCACGGGACCGGCGCGACGAACACGTTCGCCTTGGATTCGGTGTTGAGGAAGTAGGCCTCGTCGGTCGAGGCGCAGCCCGCCGCCAGCAGGGCGGCGGCCGCCGCGAGGACAGGAACCGTCTTCCGGAACATCAACGTCGTTTTCACAAACACCACCTTGTTACGGGGAAGAAGTTGTCTTGCGGTCCGCGATCGCTTTCTCGATCTTCGTAAATTCCTTCGAATAGGCCACGGGATCCTCCACAATGACCTGCTCCTCGGTGGCCTGCGCATTCACGGTGATGTTCTTGCGCGAGAACATCGAATCCACGGGGTAGCTGTACGTCACCGCAGGGAGCGCGCCGAAATTGACGATGGAGATCCGGATGCGCGATTTGCCGGCGCCCCACGACTCGATGTGCGCGGTCAGCTTCTCCCACCGCGTCCACTGGTTGATGATCGATGCGGTCTCATCCTTCTCGCGCGCCTTCGCCTTTTTCTTCTTCTTGGTGTCGAGATCCCGGCGCCAGTCCTCCGACGGGCCGATCGTGTCGGAGCGCTTCCGGGTATAGGCCATGATCACGCCGCTCTCCCTTTGGATGTCCTGGAGATCCCATGCGTTGTCCTGCAGGACGGCGATCACGGCGGAGAACGCGACGGGGAACTCCGCGTCGAAAACGCGCGTCTGGATTTCCGCGCGCTCGGCCGCGGTGAGCGGGGGCGGCTGGTAGACGATCGGGCCGCGGGTGGAACAGGCGTTCAGGAAAGCGATGAGAAATGCCACGCCCAGAAATACGAACGCCTCTCGTCTCATAGCCATCCCCTTCGTGGATTGATCGAAATCCGCTACGGCTGACAAGAAAAGTAGCGGCAGACGTGAAGCAAGGCGAGTTGAAATTGAGGGAAGAGAAGAGGAACGAGGGGGCTGTTTACGGCTTCTTGCCGCCGAACCGGATCATCCAATCGACCGTGGCGCGCTCCCAGCCGATGTCGTGGCCGGCCTTTTCGCTTTCGTAGTACTTGTGGAGCGAAATCTCACGCTTCATGTCCTCCCATTGCCGGACAAGCCGCGTGGTCTTCACCCACTGATCCGCCCCACACTCCCCCGTTGGTCTACCGTCGTTACTTCTCATACCGGGAACACCGTAACCACGATTTAGAAAAACTCTAATAAACCCGCTGTGACCGATCAACAGGTTTCCTAGAAGCCCCGTTTTGCGCCTACATATAGCATGTGTTTGGAAAATGTCACCACAATATATTGTGGTGTGGGGGCTACCCGACCTGGCAAATGACGCCTTTCAGGTACTCGCTCTCGGGGAAGACGGCCAAGACGGGATGGTCGGGAGGCTGGCTCAGCGTCTCGATGATCTTCACGTCGCGGCCGGCGTCGACGGACGACCAGCCGATCATGGTCTTGAAGTCGGCGGCGGTCACCTGGCCGGAGCAGGAGAACGAGGCGAGGATTCCGCCGGGCGTAAGCAGTTTCACGGCCAGCAGGTTGATGTCCTTGTACGCGCGGAGCCCTTTCTCCACTTGGGCGCGGTTTGCGACGAAGCGCGGCGGGTCGAGGATGATCATGTCGAACGTCTCGCCCGCGTCGCGGAAACGGCGAAGCGCGTCCGGCACATCCGCCTTCAAGTACTCCACCGGCGTCTCGGCGCGGTTCAGCGCCACGTTCTCCCGCGCACGGGCCAGCGCGCCTTCCGAACGGTCCACGCCGAGGATCTTCGCGGCGCCGGCCGCGGCGGCATGGACCTCGAACCCGCCCGTGTAGCAGTAGGCGCTCAGCACCCGGCGGCCGCGCGCGTACGACGCGACGCGCCGGCGGTTCATGCGCTGATCGAGGAAGAACCCGGTCTTCTGGCCGGAGGAGAGGTCTACATCGAACGTGAACCCGCTTTCCCGGATTCGAACCGGCGGCAAGTCCGGCGGGAGAGCTCCCGGCCAGGCGGACACGTCCAGTTTCTCCCGCTCGACGGAATCCTCATCCGCGGCGACATGAATCCCGCTCACGCCGGTTCGCTCCATGACACGTTTCAGAATGCCGTCGAGAAACGGGACAAGCGCTTTTGAGCTGACCTGCACCGAGAGCACGTCGGCGTAGCGGTCGACGATCAGGCCCGACAGGCCGTCCGACTCGGAGTAGATGAGGCGGTAGGCGTTCGTGTCCTGCTGCGCGCGAGGTTCCCCGAAGAGCTGGCCGCGGAAGGCCAGCGCCTTTTCGACGCGCTCAGCGAAGAAAGCCTCATCCAAGGCTTGATCCTTCTGCCTCGTGTACAGGCGGACCGACAGCGCCGCGTCCGGATGGATGAGCCCGCGCGCCAGCCACTCGCCGCCGTGCGCAATCACATCGGCGACATCCCCGACGACAGCATTGCCCTGAATCTCCGCGATCGCGCCGGAGAATATCCACGGGTGTCCGTGTACGACCGGCCGCTCGCGGCCCTGCTTCAACTTTACGGCAACGCTCTTCATGAGGAAATGCTCCCGCCTTCAATACGCCCGCCATTCTGAAATCGCAAATCTCAAATCGATCGTGATAGAATACCGCCGTGCGAGGCATCATCCAGATCGCAGGGGTCATCGACCGCGACGAAGCCGCCATGCTCGCCGGGGAAGACGTGGACTGGATCGGGTTCCCGCTTCGCCTGACGGTGAACCGCGAGGACATATCTGAGGAGAACGCCGCGGATGTCATCCGGTCGCTCGCGCCTCCGACTCGCGCTGTACTCATCACTTACCTGAGAACGGCGGATGCCATTCTCGCGTTGTGCAGGAAACTCGGCGCCGCCACCGTCCAACTGCACGGCGACACGCCGATTGCGGAGGCGATCCGGCTCAAGGCTCTGAAGCCGGACCTGCACGTGATCAAAAGCCTCGTCGTGCGTTCGGGAAACATCGAGGCGCTGAAGGGCATCGTGCGCCAGTACGCCGGCTGCGTGGATGGATTCATCACGGACACGTTCGACCCGGAAACAGGCGCGTGCGGGGCAACCGGCAAGACGCACGACTGGGATGTGAGCCGGAAGCTTGTGGAACTGTCGCCCAAGCCGGTCATCCTCGCCGGCGGCCTCACGCCGGACAACGTCCGCGAAGCGATCCGCGATGTTCGGCCCGCCGGCGTGGATGCACACACCGGCGTCGAAGGCCCGGACGGCCGCAAGGATCGGAACAAGGTGCGGCGGTTCGTCGCGGAGGCGCGCGCCGCTTTTTCCGAAATTACCCGCTGAACTGGAAAATCGCCGAAGTCAGGGTAGATTGCCGCAGGAAAGGAAGCCGAACATGAACACCCGTTACTCCGCCGTCATTGCATTGATTGTCGTCTCCTTCGCAGCATCCGCATGGGCCGGAGCCGGCTGCTGCGGCGCCGCGAAGCCCGTGGCGCAGGAAACCGCCGCGGTTGAAGCCGCGAAAGCACAGACCACGTGTCCCGTTCTCGGCGAGCCGCTGAACAACAAAGACGTGTTTGTCGACTACAACGGCCTGAGGATTTATCTCTGCTGCGCCGGCTGCAAAGTTGCGTTCTCCAAGGACCCGGAGAAGTACATCAAGAAGCTGGAGGCTGAAGGAGTTCAGATCGAAAAAGCTCCCGCCAAGGAATAGCCGAACGCGGGAAAAGCCTGCATTTGGGGCACTCCAACCAGTTCGGGCTCACGGACTTAGTCATAAGGTCGTGAGCCACAAATATTTGTCTTGAAATTTGAAACTTGAAACTTGAAACTTGCCCGCATGGTTGAGCTTCCGGCCATTGTATGTAATTCTGCCGGCATCCACTGCCGCCCGTCCGCGGTCATCATCAAGGAAGCCATGAACTATCCCGGCGCAATCTGCGTGTCGGCGAACTCGCGCGAGTCCGATCTTCGATCCGTGATGAGTTTGCTCGCGCTTGGACTTCACCAGGGAACGGATCTCACGATCCGCGTTTCCGGGCCGGACGAGCAAGCGTTCTGCCGCAAGCTCGTTGACCTGTTCCAGACGCATTTCGATTTCCCTCCGCGCGCCGATGGCGAGCCGCCGATTTCGCTGGAGTCACTGGAAACATCAATAACACCGCCCCAATCGCAAGGCTGAGCTTTTTCAATATTGCACTTTCCTTCCGCGATTCGTTTGGGTAGTGTAGCAATCGTTATGGCAAGAATACTTCTTGTTGATGATGAAGAGTCTGTCCTGCGCACGGTCGACATGCTGTTCCGCAGCGAAGGTCACGAAGTTGTCCCCATTCGCGAGGGCCAGAAGGCCATCGACATGATCAAGTCCGAGGAGAAGTTCGACCTGCTTCTCGCGGATATCCGGATGGAGCCCGTCGACGGCATGCAGGTCATCAAGATGGCCCACGAGCTGCGGCCGGCCATGCCCATCGTCGTCATCTCGGCATACTGCTCTGAGAAGACGGTTCGCCAGGCGATCTCCCTCGGCTGTTCGGCCTACGTCAAGAAGCCGTTCAGGACCGAGGAAGTCCTCGAAGCCGCCCGGAAGGCTCTGACCCCCGCGGGCGAATAACCACCGGGCTCCCCGAAGCCTCGGTTCCCCTGCTGTCTCTGAATTGGCTTGCGCCCTTTTCCCGAGCATGTAATCTGTCCCCAGTTATGAAAGGCAACTGGCATGTTGGTTGGCGTTATGGGGTCCCCGGTCGGGACTGACGCTCTCCGACTGCTTTTCGGGCCCCGGTAAACAGCCGGGGTTCTTTTTTTTGGAGTAATGGAGAAATGGAGTGATGGAAGATACGAAGTCGGAGTAGATCAAACCACCACTCCGCCACTCCAGCACTCCGTTGGTTTCGATACCATGCTCGCGAAACGAATCATACCGTGCCTCGACATCACGGGCGGCCGCGTGGTCAAAGGCGTGAAGTTCGTGCAGCTTCGCGACGCCGGCGACCCCGTGGAGTGTGCCCGCGCGTACGAGGCCCAGGGCGCCGACGAGCTCACCTTTCTCGACATCACGGCGTCGCACGAGGCGCGCGACACGATCGTGGATGTCGTGCGGGCCGTGGCTGCGCAGGTTTTCATGCCGCTGACGGTCGGCGGCGGCGTGCGGACGTCCGCCGATATCCGCAAGATGCTCCAGGCCGGCGCCGACAAGGTCTCTCTCAACACCGCGGCCCTGCAGAACCCGGATATCCTCAACGAAACGTCCGAGATGTTCGGAAGCCAGTGCATCGTCCTGGCCATCGACGCCCGGAAGAACACGGATCGCCCCGGTTGGACGGTGTTCACGCACGGCGGGCGGAACCCGACGAAGCACGACGCCGTGGAATGGGCGAAGGAAGGCGTTCAGCGGGGCGCGGGCGAGATCCTACTGACCAGCATGGACCGCGACGGCACCAAGGCCGGCTACGACCTCGATCTGACCCGCGCGATCTCGGAGGCGGTGTCCGTCCCGGTGATCGCCTCCGGCGGCGTCGGCACGCTGGAGCACATGTACGACGGAATCGTGAAAGGCAAGGCGGACGCCGTCCTCGCCGCGTCGATCTTCCATTTCGGCGAGTTCACGATCCCGCAGGTGAAGGAGTATTTGAAGAGCAGAGGAGTGGAAGTGAGAATGCAGGGGTGATGGAGTACAGGAGTAGTGGAGTGTTGCGGAAATTTCCGATCCCATCACTCCAGGACTCCACCACTCCAACGCTCCATCGAAGGTGAAACATGAGCAATCTCGAAGAAACGAACGAACTCCGACTCGACTGGGCGAAGCTGGAGAAGGCCGTAGCGTCCAGCCCGGGCATCGTGCCGGTGGCGGTCCAGAACGCGGACACGAGCGAGGTCATCCTCGTCGCGTACACGAACGAGCTCGCGTTCCGGAAATCGCTCGAGACGCGCTCGCTCGTCCTGTGGAGCACGTCGCGCAACGAGCTGTGGGAAAAAGGCAAGACCTCCGGCGAGACCTTCGACCTGCTCGAGGCCCGCGTGAACTGCGAGCAGAACTCACTGCTCTACCGCGTCCGCCCGCGCCGCGGCGGCATCTGCCACACAAAGAACAAGATGGGCGAGCCGAGGAATTGCTATTACAGGAAGATGAATCTAGACACAGGTAAGCTGGAGAACGTAAATCCATAGATGTTCTTTGTTCTTGGTTCTTTGCTGATCGTTAACGAAGAACCAAGAACCAGGAACCAAGAACAACATGTCCTACACCCCCGACAAGAAAACGTTTTTGGAGAAAGCTGAACACGGCAACCTCGTCCCTGTGTGGCGCGAACTGCTCGCCGACATGGATTCGCCGGTTTCGGCCTACGACAAGGTGCGCGAGCATCTGCGGCGCAAGGATCACGCGTCCCACACGTTCCTGCTGGAAAGCGTGGAAGGCGGCGAGAACGTCGGCCGCTATTCGTTCATCGGCGGCGCGCCCCGGGCCATCCTGCGCGCTTACGGCCGGCGGGTCACCCTGCAGGAGCCCGGCTCGGCCGAGAAGACGATCGAGGAGGACGGCGACCCGTTGGACGCGCTGAAGCGCTACATGGCGCGCTTCAAGCCGGTCGTCAACGGCCAACTGCCCCGCTTCACGGGAGGCGCGGTCGGCTTCCTCGGCTACGACTGCGTGTCCTTCTTCGAGAAGAAGGTCCCGACGCGGTCCGACAACGCCCTTCGCGCGCCGGACATGGTATTCATGGTCACCGACGCGCTGATCATCTTCGACCGCGTCCGGCACAGCGTGAGAATCATCGCGAACGCGTTCATCGACGGCAGCCCCGAGAAGGCGTACGACGAGGCGATCAAGACGATCGACTCGCTCTGCGCGGCCCTGCGCACGCCGAAGTCCAGCTCGATGATCGACAGCGGCGCGTACCTCGGCGAAATCGTTCCCGAATCGAACACGACCCGCGAGGAGTTCATGGCGACGGTCGACAAGGCGAAGGAGTACATCCGCGCCGGCGACATCATCCAGGCCGTTCTTTCCCAGCGGTTCGAGACGGAATGCACGGCCGACTCGCTGGACGTGTACCGGGCGCTCCGCTCGATCAACCCCTCCCCCTACATGTTCTGCCTCGACCTCGGCGACAGCGCGATGGTCGGCTCTTCGCCCGAGGTCCACGTGCGCGGCGAGGACGGCCACGCCGAACTGCGGCCGATCGCCGGAACGCGGCCGCGCTCGGACGATCCCGCGAAGGACGCAAGGCTCGCGGAGGAACTGCTGGCGGACCCGAAGGAGCGCGCGGAGCACATCATGCTGGTGGTCCTCGCGCGCAACGACCTCGGCCGCGTCTGCAAGTTCGGCACGGTCAAAGTGC
>CAYQYB010000048.1:0-13523 GCA_964421535.1 uncultured Verrucomicrobiota bacterium
CCGAGCGCGTCGCTCAGCCGGAGGATCGGAACGGTCAGCAGGCCGGAAACGGCCGACACGATGAACCCGCGCCGCGTCAGGTCGGGCGATGCGTGCTCGCCCGCGGCGGAACGCGCGGCGCGGTACGTGATCACGTCGTCCTCGCACGTGCGCAGGCAGTTCATGCACAGCACGCATTCGGGCGAACGGATTTTTCCCGACGGCTCGCACGCTCCCTCGCAGTCCGTCTCGCAGCGCATGCACATCGAGCAATCGTCCTTCGTCTTGCCGACGCGCCACAGCGCGTAGCGGCTGAACACGCCGAGCAGCGCGCCGAGCGGGCAGACGAACCGGCAGTAGAAGCGCGGGACGACGAGGTTGAGGAAGATGGCCGCGAGGAAAACCGTTCCGATCAGCCACGCCTGCTCGTAGTGCCGGGCCGCGAGCGCGGTGGCTTCGTTTGTCCGGTCGAGGAGCGGCAGGAGTGCCAGGTTGATCGAACGGTGGAGCAGGGGGATGGGGTCGAGCAGGCCCGATTGGAGCGACGACGCGAGAATATTCTCCACCGGCAGGAACAGCGCGAAGCCCGTCCACACGGCGACGAGCGCGAGGATCGTCGCGCCGACTTTTTCGACCTTCGGGATGACCTTCAGCACCGCGAGCAGGCCGGCCGTGATGAAACAGGCGGCCACGATCAGCGCCGGGATCAGCGGCTGGCCCCGCACCATCGCCGTCAGGCGCGCGATGGCCGTGCCCGCCGCGGCCGAGAGGAAAAAGATCAGCAGGTAATACTTCAGCGTCTGCGCCGGGCGATACCGGTTGAGTTCGATCCGCTGGGCGAAGTCCTTCGTGCGCCGCCATCCGAAACCGACGGCGTGGTGGATCGTGCCGAACGGGCAGACCCAGCTGCAGAAGAATCGGCCGAAGAGGATCGTCAGCACGACCGTCGCCAGCGCCCAGATCAATCCGGCGTAGAGCGTCTGCGTAGTCAGCAACGTGCCGATCGCGACCAGCGGGTCGAGCTGGAGGAACCAGTTCACCGGCCAGCCCCGCAGCTGCCACCACTCCGTGCCCAGCGTCGAGACGACGCAGAAGCCGACGAAGAGGAGGAGGAAGAATATCTGACTGATCCGTCGGATCAGGACGATTTTCACGTTTCCACCCTCATCGGATTCAACAATTCATAATTCGCCGTTCCGGCGCCGGCCGCGGCGGCCTTCGTGATGTACGGCAGGTCGTCCGCGTTCATCCCGAGCAGCGTCGCGCCGAACGCGTCGGCCGCGACCGGGTCCGTGCCGACGATCATCGTGTTCGTCGCTTTCAGGTCGCTCAGCGATCCGCCGGTCGGCCCGTTCGTCACCATCGACGCCGTGCCGTCCAGGATCGCCAGCGTCGGCTTCACGAGCAGGGCCAGCTCCTTCACGATGTCGTTGATGTTCTGGTGAAAGACGTTGCGGCGCCCGCCGAGCAGGCCGTACCAGTTCTTGAGGATCATGCTGGCCCCGGCGCGGTTGTGGCTCTTGACCGGCGCGAGGCCGATCAGCTTCGTTGCGCCCTCGAGCGGCAGCGAGAAGAACGGCCACTCGCGGATCAGTTCGCCGCCGGCGAGGCTGACGGGCCGGAACAGGTTGGCGTGCGGCAGGACCACCGCCGCGCCGCCCGCGCGCGCGACCCCGGCGATCCCGCTCAGCTCGAAGCTGCTCACCGGGTCGTTGACCGGGTTGTCCATGACCATCACGGCCGACGCGCCTGCCGCCACGCACAGCCGCACGACCTCGGCGACGAGGTCCGGATGCGTCGTCGCGGAAAGCATCGGCGGCGTCGCGAAGCCGGCATTGACCTTCAGCACGACGCGGTCGCCGCGGCCCACGAACTTGCCCATGCCGCCGAGTGCGTCGAGTGCGGCGCGGACGGTCTTCACGCGGTCCGCGCCCGTCGCGATCGCAAGCTTCCCGGCCTGTTCGGGCACGGAAAAGTCGGGTAGCCCCTTCATCGGGGCTGTGCCCGAACCGGCGGCGGGTCCTTCCTTGTCCCGGAACTTGCGCGCGATGAAGCCCGCCGCGGCGATGGCCGCCGCCGCCTTCGCGCTTCGGAGAAGGAATTCACGCCGCGTGGTTTTTCCCTGGTCGCTCATGGTGTCTTGCCGCGAAGCTTCTCGTAGAGCCTTGAACCCAATTTCTCGGCGACGTCCTTTTCCGCCTCGTGCACGCCCGCGACGGTTTGCCCTCGGGCGAACACCAGCTCGTACGCGCCGAACAGGTTGAACAGCCGCGCCCAGCTGTCCGCGCCGGTGGTCTGTTCTTCCTCGCCGCCGTTCGCAAGGATGAACTCCGCATAGGCCTTCACAAGCGCGTGTGCTTCGTCCTCAGACTTCCGCACGGTCAGGAACGCGGTCGCCTCCGCGTCGCCGAGTTTGTAGCCGGCGATGAACAGGTTGTCGAATCCTTCGAACCCCAGGCCGTCCTTCATATAGAGGATCATGCTGCCGGGCACCTGGTCTTCCGTCGGGAACAGGTCCGCCTCGGGGACGGACGCGCGGTCGCCATTGACGTTCTCGCAGAACCGCTTCGCGAACGTCTCCATGTCCGCCGAGGCCTGCTCCGTCACCGCGGCGGCGACGATTTCGACGTAGAACCGGCCGCGGACGAAGAACAGCGCGTTCGGCGTCTTGTACGCGAAGTCCGCGACGTCGATGTCCTGCGCGTCGTCGCGCCGTTGGATGCCGTACACCGCGAACGCGTTGCGCGCGCCGCCCATGTCGTAGATGAAGACTTCGATCCACGCCGCCGGATCGCTCAGGCGCGCGAAGCGCTGGCATTGCAGCTCGAGGACGCCGGCGGAAAGGTACAGCTCGGCGCGGCCGTCGATCTTGTCCGACAGCGTGTCCGGGTTGAACTCCTCGGGCGCGGAGAGGGGCGCGAGGTTTTCGGGGAGGAAGTTCGACATCGGCGAATCGGCCGGGGAGAAGGCCTTCAGGGGTTCGGCCGCGGCGGGCTCGGGCGCCGCGCCCCCGAGGAGCGCGGGGTTGAACTTGAACTGCTGTTCGAACACCCACCGGCCGATCCACACGAGCGCGAGGAGGATGAGCAGGCCCATCAGCCTCTCGCTCCGCGTGGTCCGGTGTGTTAACGATGCCATCGCGCTCCGCCGTTCGTGCGGTCATTATGCGGTTTCCGGTTCCGGAAACAATCCCGGAGACGGCGCGCGAATATTTTTCCAACCCTTGGGAAAAAACGGTACAAGTTTTCCCATCCTTGGAAAAACCGAAGGGGTACGCGGTGGAATTGGAATCTCTGGAGCAGCAGATCCGGCACGCGCGCGGCAAGTTCGCCGCGATGGCGTGCACGTTCTTCCTCGGGGTCTTCAACGACAACTTCTACAAGCAGGCCGCGCTCGTTCTGGCCGTGGCCGCCGGCCGCAACGAGATGCAGGGCTACGCGCTCGCCGTCTTCACCGTCCCGTTCATCGTCTTCGCGGCGCCCGCGGGCTGGATGGCGGACCGCTTCTCGAAGCGCCACGTTGTGATCGGGGCGAAGGCCGTCGAGCTGGTCGCGATGCTCTTCGGCGCCGCGGGCATCTGCTTCGGAAGCTGGTGGCTGATCTTCGCGATGCTCGCGACGATGGGGTTGCAGGCCACGTTTTTCAGCCCGGCGCTCAACGGTTCGATCCCCGAGCTCTATCCGGCGGTGTACGTGACAAAAGCCAACGCGATCCTGCGCATGATCGTGACCGCGGCGATCCTGACCGGCGTCTCGATGGCCGGCGTCGCCCTGGACCGCGAGGGGACGGGCTTCATGGGGCTGGAGCGCGGACGGCTCGCGGTCGGCGGCACGGTGATTGCCGTATCGCTGCTGGGCCTGCTGGTGAGCCTGGGCGTGCCGCGGCGGCCGGCGGCGGGGCCGACGACGAAGTTCCCGTGGAGCGGCCCGATCCACACGCTCCGGCAGCTGTGGGGGACGCTCGCGGACCCGGCCCTCGCCATGACGATTTTCGCCAGCATCTTCATCTGGTTCGTCGGCTCGCTCGAGATCCTGATCATCAATCCGCTGGGCCTCCAGCAGTTCGGGCTGAGCAAGTCGGTCACGAGCTACCTGATCGCCGACCAGCTCATCGGACTGTCCATCGGCGGGCTGATCAGCGGGAAGTTCTTCGGCGGCGCGCGCTGGAGCCGCGTGCTCGGGCCTTCCAGCGTGCTGATGGGCGTCACGATGCTCGCGATGTTGACGGTGCCGCGGCTGCCGGCCGCGGCGCAGGTACCCGGCCTTTTCACGCTGGTCGCGGTGATGGGCGTGTTCGCCGGGATGTTCCTGATCCCCGTCGAGAGCTTCATCCAGGTGCGGCCGGCGGCGGACCGCAAGGGCACGATCCTCGCGGCGGTGAACTTCGTCGTGTTCACCGGCATCCTGATTTCGGGGCTCGTGTCCAACGTGATGAATGAGTACCTGCGGCCGACGACGAGCTTCGGGGTGATCGGCGCGTCGGCCATCCTGACGGGGCTGGGCCTATGGGCCGGCTACCGGAGAATGGAGGCCCGCCCGTGAAAAGCGTCCTCGTCGCCATCGCCCGGTTCCTGCTGTGGCTCCGTTACCGGATCCGTGTCGCGGGGCTCGAGGCGGTCGCCGCGAAAGGGAAGTCGGGCGTGCTGTTCCTGCCGAATCACCCCGCGCTGGTGGACCCGATCATCGTGATCACGCAGCTGTTCGGCGTGTTCGCGCCGCGGGCGCTGGCGGACCAGGACCAGATCGACCGGCCGTTTTTCAGGTGGCTCGCGAAGCCGTTCAAGCCAATCGTTCTCCCGGACGCGCTGCGGTACGGCAATTCGGGGCGCGAGGCGGTCGAGCGCGCGATGGACGCGATCATCGCCGCGTTGAAGCGCGGCGAGAACGTGGTGCTGTACCCGGCGGGCCACATCAAGCGCGCGCGCCACGAGGAGCTCGGCGGCAACAGCGGCATCGAGTCCATTCTCAAGGCGCATCCCGGCGTGCGGATCGTGCTGGTCCGGACGAAGGGGCTGTGGGGCAGCGCGTTCAGCCGCGCGGGCGGCCGCGCGCCGAACGTGGCGCGGGTCATGATGAGGGCTGTGCGCCAGCTGCTGGCGAACGGCATCTTCTTCGCGCCGCGGCGCGACGTCTCGATCGAGCTGGCCGAGCCGACCGATTTCCCGCGAGCGCCGGACCGGAACACGATCAACCGCTACCTCGAGACGTTCTACAACGCGGACGCGCCGCCGAACACGTACGTTCCGTACACGATCTGGGAGAAGGGCGGGACGCGCGCCGTGCCCGAGCCGCCGAGGGAGCGCTTCGCCGGCGACCTCGACGCCGTGCCGGCGACGACGCGCGAGATCGTCCTCAAGCATCTCCGCGAGCTGACGGGGAAGAGCGAGATCCGCGACGAGCATCTGCTGTCGCGCGACCTCGGGCTCGACAGCCTCGCGCTCGTCACGCTCTCGATCTGGATCGAGTCGGAGTTCGGCTTCCCGGTCGGCGACAACGCCGCGAACCTGCTGACCGTGGGCGACGTGATGCTCGCCGCGTGCGGCACGGTCGTCTCCACCGGCCTCGAAGAGCTGAAGCCGATCCCGCCGTCGTGGTTCAAGCCGGCGCAGGAAGGAAACGTCTCCATTCCCGAAGGCAAAACGCTCGCGGAAGTCTTCCTGAAGCAGGCGCGGGCGTGCGCGGGGCGCGCGCTGCTGGCGGACCAGAATTCCGGCGTGCGGACGTACCGCGACATCGTGACGGCCATTTTCGTCCTGAAGCCGGAGATCGAAAAGCTGGCGGGCGACTACGTCGGCATCATGCTGCCCGCGTCGTCGGGTGCGACCGTGGTGTACCTGGCGACTGTTTTCGCGGGGAAGATCCCGGTCATGGTGAACTGGACCGTCGGCATGCGCAACGCGATCGCGTCGCTCGATCTGCTGGGCGTGAAGAGCGTGCTGACGGCCGGGCCGCTGATTCAGCGGCTGGAATCGCAGGGCACGGATTTCGGCGCGCTCAAGGGCCGGTTCGTCCTGCTGGAGGATGTCGGCCGGCGCGTCTCGAAGGGAGCGAAGCTGCTGGCGTTGTTGAAGAGCCGCACGAGCTGGAGCGGGCTGCGGAACGCGAAGGTGCGGGAGACGGCGGTCGTCCTGTTCACCAGCGGCTCGGAGAGCCTGCCGAAGGCCGTGCCGCTGACGCACGCGAACTTTCTGGCGAATCTGCGCGACGTCGCGGAGATTTTCCGGTTCAAGAAGCGCGACCGGATCCTCGGCATCCTGCCGCCGTTCCATTCGTTCGGCATCCTCGGCAACGTCATCCTGCCGTTCTGCGCGGCGGTTCCCGTGGTCTATCACGCGAACCCGACCGAGGGCGGGATGCTCGCGCGGCTGATCGAGGCGTACGGCGTGACGCTTCTGATCGGAACCCCGACGTTCCTGGGCGGCATTGTGCGCGTCGCGGGTGACGCGCAGATCAGGACGCTGCGCGCGGTGATCTCCGGCGCGGAGAAATGCCCGCTGCAGCTTTTCGAGACGATCGCGGCGCGCTGGCCGAAGATGAAAGTGGTGGAGGGCTACGGCATCACCGAATGCTCGCCGGTCGTCTCCGCGAACATGGAGGACGATCTCCGGCCCGGCACGATCGGCAGGATCATGCCGTCGCTCGAGCACGCGCTGCAGGACATCGATACCGGCGCGCGCGCCGCGCCGGGCCGTGCCGGCATGCTGCTGGTCCGCGGCCCGAGCATTTTCGGCGGGTACTTGAACTACGACGGCGCGTCGCCGTTCGTCGAGTTCGAGGGCAAGACCTGGTACCGGACCGGCGACCTGGTGTCGGAGAGCGCGGATGGCGTGATCACGTTCGCAGGCCGCCTGAAGCGCTTTGTGAAACTCGGCGGCGAGATGATCTCGCTGCCGGCGATCGAGGAAATCCTGGCGCGGCACTACACGAAGGAAGACGACGAGAAGCCCGTGGTCGCCGTCGAGGCGACACCGCAGGAGCTGAATCCCGAGCTCGTGCTCTTCACGATCCGGGACATCGACCGCGAGGAGGCAAACCGGCTGATCCGGGACGCCGGGCTGTCGCCGCTGCACAACATCCGCCGCATCGTGAAGCTGGACGAAATCCCGCTTCTCGGGACGGGGAAGACGAACTACCGGGCGTTGAAGGAAAGCCTTAAAGCAAAAGGAGAGTAGCATGGCCCGCATGAAACTCGATCTGCCGGAGAAGTTCGGATTCTCGACCGAGCTGCCGGTGCGCATCACCGACATCAACTACGGCCAGCACTTGGGCAACGACGCGGTGCTCGCGTTCGCGCACGAAGCCCGCGTGCAGTTCCTGGGATCGTTCGGCTTCAGCGAGGCCGACGTGGACGGGGTGGGGATGATCATGCTCGACGCGGTGGTGGTGTACAAATCCCAGGCGTTCCACGGCGAAGCGCTGGTCGTGGAAGTCGCCGCCGCGGACCTCGGGCCGTGCGGCTGCGATTTCCTGTACCGGCTGACGGAGAAGCAGAGCGGCCGCGAGATCGCGCGGGTCAAAACCGGGCTCGCGTTCTTCGACTACGCGAAGAACCGGATCGCGAAGATGCCGGAGCGGTTCAGGGCTGCGCTGGCGCTGGCGTAGCGACCTTCGGCTTCACCTGCGCGAGCTTGGCCAGATCCACTTTCTTGGCGGCGGCTTGGATGGCTTCCCAGGCGACATCGCTGCCGTTCACCTCGACCATGAAGCGGCCGGCGACGAGGATCTCGACTTTGCCGCTCTTGCTGCCGGTGTCGTACTCCTCGTGCGCCTTGTCCTTGCCGTAGGTCGTCGTGCGCTCGAAGCCCGTGTCGGATTCGCGATCGATTTCCTGCGCCGCCCAGCCGGCTTGAGCGAAGGCCATGAAGCCGCCGAGACCGCCGTTGTCCGTGATCTTAATGGTCATGCTTCCGCCGGCTTCCGCCTCGTAGGTCCCTTCGGCGAAGGAGACGGTCATCCCCATGGCGCCGGACTTCTCGCCGCTGGCGTTGGTCCGCTTCATGCCTTCGAGCTCGGACGGGAGGAGGGCCTTGAGGTCGCGGAAATCGACGACGGCGGCGGCGTTGGTTCCGCCCGACATGAGCGCACCCATGGCCTTCATCATTTCATCCATGTTCGGCTGTTCGCCCTGCTGGGCGAGGGTCAGGGCGGGGATCAGTGCGGCGGCGAGAGCGGCGAAACGAAAGCATTTCATGATCTTCTCCTGTGTAATGATTTCGCGAACGGGCGGCTGAACTATACGGCCGGGGGAGGCTGTCTGCAAGGGCGGGATTACCGGCCGTAGACGTCGTCCAGGATTTCCGCGTCGGGCTTGGTGCCCTGGGGCACGCCGGAGATCTCGATGACCTTGTTGGCCAGCGTTTCGAGGCGGGCGCCGCTTTCTGAGGCCAGCGCGAGCATCTCCTCCTGCTGGGGCGAGACGGGTCCGAGCGCCTTGCGGCGCATCATGTCGATGGCGCAGTTGACGACCGACAGCGGCTGGCAGATTTCCTGCCCGATTTCCGCGAGCATGGCGAGCATGGCCGCGCGCGACATCTCGGGCCGGTCGCGCAGGCGCTTGGCCAATTGGTCGAGTTTCTGCTCCGCTTCGGCGGTGACCGTGGCGACTTCCTGCTCGAGCTGGGTGACGAGTCGATCGACCTGTTCCGCCTCCGGCTCCTTGCCCGCGGCGATCTTCTTGGGATCGAACAGGCTGTTCATCTGCGAGAGCAACGAGCCGAGGGCTTCAGCGCCTGCGACCCCGCCGCCCGCTTTCGCAATCGCGGCCTCGGCGCTCTTGACCAGGAGCTGTTGCCAGTCCTGCGCGTCCAACCCGCCCTCGATCAGCTTTTCCTTGAGGGCCTCGCTGGCTTCCGGGTTGTCCTTGCTGGTCGATTTCATGAAGCGAAGGATCTTCTTCTCCGTCGTCTCGATTCCCTTGCGCTTCTTCACGTAGTCGGACGCGAGGGCGTCGACCTGAAGCTCGTTGTTCATCTCGTCGACCGCCTCGGCGACCATCTCGGCGATTTCGTCCGAAGCGGGCCCGGCGAGGTCGTGCAGGCCCTTGAGAATGTCCTCCTGCAGGAGCATGAGCGTCTTGGCGATGGTCTTCTTGCCCTGCTGGGTCTTCGACGCGGGGTCCCGGAGCATGCTCTGGTAGGCGCGGCGCAGGCAGCCGACGACGATATCGCCCAGGGTTTCGCCGCCGTCGAGATCGGCCTTTTCAGGGGAGACCTCGGCGGCTTTCAGAATCAGGTCCGCCAGCTGGTGCGTATCGGCCGCGGCCTGCTCGATATCCATGGACATCTCGCCGGCGGTTCCCTTGAGGAACGCGATGATTTCCTCGACCGATTTCTTTCCGGAGCCTTCGCCGCCTTCGCCCTCGCCGCCGGCGCCCCCGGCTCCGCTCAGCGCGGTCTCGAGCTCGCCCTTGTTCACGACAACGTCTTCCTCGGTGACGAGTTGGTAGACCACGGACTTCGCCTGCACGTGGGAGGAGACGCCGCTCTGGGCAAGCGCCGAGGAGAAGGATCCCATGGCCTTCATCTTCTCCGGGTGCGTGTTCAGCAGCTCCATCAGCTTGGTGAAATCCTCGATCGACATGCCGCGGTTGAGGGAGAAACTGCCGACCTCGATGGCGGAGAGCTGTTTGAGCAGGGCCGCCAGCAGGTTGGACTTCATCTCGACCTGGCGGCCGTCGGCGAGGAGCGAATTCTCGGCGAGGCTGAAGCTGACGCGCTCCCACTTCTGGAAGAACCCGCTGAGAAACTCGAAGCCCTTGGTGATGGCCTGCTGGGTGACCTTGTGCTGGGGGCCGTACAGGGACGTGTTGCTCATGATCTGGCCGAGATGCCGCACCAGTTCGAGCACGGCGCCCATGTCCGCAAACTGCGGTTCGCCGGGCTGGGTGGCTTCGGCCTGAGTTGGGTTGGTTTCGTCAGCCATGATCCTGATTCCCCCGATCCACGCGGTATCTTACACCGGCACCGGCGGGGGGGTAGAGAAAAAAACGACGGGCCGCGGCGCAGTCTTGCCGGGCCGGAAGAGGAACCACGGATGGACACCGATTCACACGGATGCGCGTGTGTGGAATCTTCGACGACCAGGTAGGGCGAGGCGTCCACGCCGAGCCGAACAGCGGCTCAGCGGGGACGGTTCGCCCTACCTCAATAAAGAGGAATCACGGATGGACGCCGATGCGTTTGGGGGAAACGGAACGATTTCAGATCAGAGCAACAGGTCTTCCAGCTCCGCGAGGTTCGAGATGGCCGCGTCCGGCTCGAGGTCGCCCGGCCGGCGCGGCAGGTTCTCGGGGGATTCCCAGCGGGTCATGTGGACGGCCTGCAGGCCCGCCTGCTTGCCGCCCTGCACATCGCCGAGCCAGTTGTCGCCCACGATGACGGCTTGGCTGGGCTTCACGCCGAGCTGGTCGAGGACGGTCAGGAAGGGGATGGGGTGCGGCTTGACGAGCCCGAGGTCGGCGGACACCACGACGGCCCGGAAAAACTTCGCGAGTCCGATGTTGGCGAGGCTTTGCCGGATGGCGTTTCCGTCGGGGTAGTTGGAGAGAATCCCGAGGCGGTACTTGCGCCCGAGTTTCTTGAGCAGCTCGGGCACGCCGTCGGGGGCCTGGACGACCTTGACGAAGATGTCGAATCTCGCGCGCAGGATTTCCGCTAGCTGTTCGGGGGACGGCTCCAGCCCGTACAGCTCGCGCACGAGCCCGGTGCAGATCTCGACCATGTTGTTTTCCTTGTACTCGGGCGGGTTGCCGGAGTAGGGCGCGAGGCGGTTGCGGTTGCGGATCTCCGCGAACTTCGCGAGGTCGTGCTTGCCGAACAGCCGGTCCAGCGTGTTCGCGAGGGCCATGTCGCAGTACATGACCTGCGTCCTGCTGAACTCGATGAGCGTGTTGCCGTAGTCGAAAATGACGGCCTTGACCGGTTTCTTGTTGAATGGCATGGCTGAAAATAGTGTTTTGGTGATTCGAATTCTTTGCTGGGGTGGGTGTTGTAGTGGAGAGGTGCCGATTGGTCAATTGGAAACAGAATCTCGCGGTGGTCTGGCTCTCGCAGTTCATCTCGATCATGGGCTTCAACTTCGCCCTGCCGTTCGCGCCGTACTACATCCAGGAGCTCGGCGTGACGGACCCGGTGAAGGTGAAGCTGTGGGTCGCCGTCTTCGCCGCGGCGACGCCTCTTTCGCTGGCGGTGTTCTCGCCGGTGTGGGGGATCCTGGCGGACCGCTACGGCCGCCGGCTGATGCTCCTGCGCGCGAACTTCGCCGGCGCGATCGTGCTGGCGCTGATGGGCACCGTCCACAGCGTCCACGCGCTCGTCTTCCTCCGCCTGATGCAGGGAGTGTTCACGGGCACGATGACGGCGGCCCAGACGATGGTGTCGGTGCATACGCCGAGCCACCGCAGCGGCTTCGCGCTCGGCGCGCTGAGCGCGGCGATGTTCTCCGGCGCCATGGTCGGCGCGTTCGTCGGCGGCATCTTCGCGGACCTCTTCGGGTTCCGCGGCACGTTCTTCGCCGGCGGGTTTCTCCTCCTGTCGTCCGGCCTGCTGGTCGCGTTCGGCACGACGGAGAACTTCGTGCGGCATATTCCCGACATCGAGGATGGCGCATCGCCGATCCGCGCGCACTGGGCGGGGCTGTCGGCCGCGATGCCGATTCTCCTGCTGATCCTGGCGATGGCGGTGGCGCGCCAGTTCGACCAGGCCATGCTGCCCCTGCTGGTGCAGGAAATTCACGGCTCGCTCCAGGGCGTTTCGGTGTGGACCGGTTCGCTGAGCGCGATCGGCGGCATCGCGGGACTGCTGGCCGCGCCGATACTCGGGAGATTGGCCGACCGGATCCCGCCGCCGAAGATCGGAAAAATGTCGGCGCTCGGCGCGGGCCTGCTGATGATGCCGCAGGGGCTTGCGCACGGATTCCTTCTGCTCTTCGCGTCGCGATTCGGGATGGTGTTCTGCGCGGGCGGGCTGGACCCCGTGTTCCAGATCTGGCTGTCGCGCGTCACGCCGGAGCACAAGCGCGGCGCGGTGTTCGGCTGGGCCGCGACGGCGCGCTCGCTCGGCTGGGTCATCGCGCCGCTCGTGAGCGGCCTGGTCGCGTCCGGCCTCGGCATCCGCTCCGTCTTCTTCGTCGGAGGATTCCTGTTCTTCTGCATCGTTCCGCTGATTTCGGCGGTGGTGAAGAGGCTCAATGCGACGGAAGGATCGGGCGAGAATTCCCGCGCCTCCTCATACTCGTAATCGTACTCTTGCTGATACTCTTACTCTTCCCTCGCGGGGAGTAAGAGTATGAGTAGGAGTAGGAGTAGGAGTAAGAGCAGGCGCGTAAAGCGTTGCTCCCTCGACCCGAATTCCCTATCGTACGTCGAAAATTTGAGGACCCATGGCCGATCAAGAACTTGTCAGTCTTCTCGAAAAACTGGTCTCGATCCCGAGCGTGAGCCCTGACTACGCCGACGATCCTGCCGCCGCGGGCGAATCGGCGGTCGCGGGCTTTCTCGCCGACACGCTCTCGCGCACGGGCTTCAAGGTTGAACTGGACGAAGTCTCGCCGGGGCGGCCGAACCTGATTGCGTCTTTCGGGCCGGACAAGCCGAAGCGCACTCTGATGTTCGAGGCGCACATGGACACGGTCGGCGTGGCCGGCATGACGCGGCCGCCGTTCAAGGCCGTGTACGAGGGCAAGAACCTTTACGCGCGCGGCGCGTGCGACGACAAGGGGCCGATGGCCGCCGCGATCGTCGCGCTGTCGCGGGGCATGCTGGACAAGCTGGCGGCCGCGGGCGTTCGCGTCGTGTTCGCGGGCGTGATGGGCGAGGAGACGGGGAACATCGGCGCGGCGCGGCTCGCCGACAAGGGCGAGCGCGTCGACCAGATCATCGTGCTCGAGCCGACCGAGCTCGCCATCATTCATACTCATAAAGGAATGATCTGGCTGCGCGTGGAGGTCGGAGGGCTGGCGGCGCACGGTTCGAACCCCGACCGCGGCGTGAACGCGATCGCGGGCATGGCGCACGTGATGCAGTTCCTGCACAAGAGGATCGCCGAGGATCAGCAGGCGCTGCACGATCCTGTGCTGGGCCGGCCGACGCTGAACATCGGCATGATCCGCGGCGGCTACGCGGTGAACATCGTGCCCGATTCGTGCATGATCGAGGCGGACCGGCGGACCCTTCCGGGCGAGGACGAGGCGGACATTATCGAACGGATCCGCGGCGGATTGGTCGAACTTCAAGGGGAAGGCCGCATCACGTCGCACTCGGTCCGCGTGATCAAGCTGGGCCGGCCTTTCCGGACATCGGAAGACTGCGGGTTGGTCCGAACGCTGAAGCAGGGCTTCGCGCGCGCGGGCCGCGAGGCGCGGATGGAAGGCGCGGCGTGGTTCAGCGACGCCAGCGTGCTTTCGCGGATTTCGTCCGAGGTGGTTGTGTTCGGCCCCGGGAGCATCAAGCAGGCGCACACGGCGGATGAGCATATCGATTTGGATGACCTTCAGGCCGGTTGTGATATATTGAGGCGCTTCCTGGAGTGTGCGGCGGAAAATCCGCGG
>CAYQYB010000049.1:0-13509 GCA_964421535.1 uncultured Verrucomicrobiota bacterium
GGCGGCAAGCTGTACCATATCCGCTACCCGATCAAGGGCAACGCGAAGAAGGAGCATATCGTCGTCGCGACGACGCGCCCCGAAACGATGCTCGGCGATACGGCCGTGGCGATCAACCCGCGCGACGAGCGCTACCGCCACCTCGTGGGCAAGACGATCATTCTCCCGATCCTCAACCGCGAATTGCGCGTGATCGAGGACGATTTCGTGGATCCGAAGTTCGGCACCGGCGTGGTGAAGGTGACGCCTGCGCACGACCCGAACGACTTTGGCATGGGACTCCGGCACAACCTGCCGCAGGTCGACGTGATGAACGACGACGGCACGATGAGCGAGGCGGCGGGCCCATACGCGGGCATGGACCGATTCGCCTGCCGCGAGGACATCGTCGAGGACCTGAAGGATGCCGGTCTGATCGAGAAGATCGAGGACCATCAGCACGCGGTCGGCCACTGCTATCGCTGTCACACGATGGTTGAGCCGCGGCTCTCGCCGCAGTGGTTCGTGAAGATGAAGCCGCTCGCCGCGCCGGCCATCGAGGCCGTGAGGTCGGGCCGCATCCGCTTTGTGCCCGATCGCTGGACCAAGGTGTACCTCGACTGGATGGAGAACATCCGCGACTGGTGCATCTCGCGCCAGATTTGGTGGGGCCACCGCATTCCCGTGTTCTACTGCGACGGCTGCAAGCACGAGTGGGCCGCCAAGGGCCAGCCGCAGAAGTGCCCGAAGTGCGGCTCGGCCAATTTCCGCCAGGATGAGGATGTGCTGGACACATGGTTCTCGTCGTGGCTGTGGCCGTTCAGCGTGTTCGGATGGCCGGAGAAAAGCGAGGACCTGAAGTTCTACTATCCGACGAATACGCTGGTGACCGCCTCGGAAATCATTTTCTTCTGGGTCGCGCGCATGATCATGGCGGGCTTGGAATTCATGGGCGACATCCCGTTCAGCGAGGTCTACATCCACGGCACCGTGCGCGACGACACCGGCCTGAAAATGAGCAAGAGCCTTGGGAACTCCATCGACCCGCTCGACATCATCAACCAGTACAGCGCCGACGCGCTCCGGTTCAGCCTCACGATGCTGACCGCGACGGGGCAGGACGTGTACGTCTCGGCGGAGAAGTTCGAGATCGGCCGCAACTTCGGCACGAAGATCTGGAACGCCGCGCGCTACATGCAGATGCACACGAAGGACCGCGCGATCGACGCGGAGAACGCGAAGTTCGACATCGTGCGCCTGAGCGCGGACGACCAGCACATTCTCGCGCGCCTGCACGAATGCATCGCCGCGTGCACGGAGAACCTGGAGAAGTTCCGCTTCAACGACTACGCGAAGGCTCTCTACGAATTCCTGTGGCACCAGTTCTGCGACTGGTACGTGGAGTACTCCAAGCAGGTCTTCTACGGGACCGACGAGGGCCGCAAGCTCGACGTGCTCAACGTGATGCACCACGTGTTCTCGAACGCCCTGAAGCTCCTGCATCCGCTGATGCCGTTCCTGACGGAGGAATTGTGGCACGGCATGGGCTACAACAAGTCCTGCGAAACGATCATGCGGGCACCGTGGCCGAAGGCTGCGGCGAAATCTCTGGGCATCGACACCGCCGTGGTGGACTATGTGGACGCTCGTCACGAGCTCATCCGGATCGCGCGCACGCTGAAGACGGACTCCGGTGTGGCCGCAGCGCAGAAAGTCGATTTCACTCTCAAGCCGGCCAACGACCAGTACGCGAAGCAGTCCGCCGCCGATCAGCCGACGATCGTCGCGCTGCTCCGGTGCGGCGAATTCAAGGTCGACGCCGGATTCGCGCCCGCGAAAGCGATGCCCAGCGCGCTGACGCCACTTGGAACGGTGTACATGTCGGTGGAGGCGGTCGATGCCGACGCGGAAGCGAAGCGGCTGTCCGCCCAGCTCGAAGAAGTCGACGAGAACCTGAAGCGCGTAGACCAGAAGCTTGGAAACGAGAGCTTCGTCAGCAAGGCGCCCGCGGCCGTCGTGGATCAGCAGCGTGCGCGCCGGCAGGAGCTTCTGGAGAGGCGCGAGAAGCTGGCGAAGCTGATTGAGGCGGTGAAGAGTACGTGAGCGAGTTCACGGTTCCCGGTTCGGGGTTCCCTGTTGGAGCGAGATAGGACGCCGTCAACCTTTCGCTCAAGCCCTGAACCGTGAACTGTGAACCCTGAAGAGAAGGCAGCATGGAAACCCCCGTAACCTTCAAATCCCAAGGCATGCAAATCGTCGGCATGCTTCACATGCCGGATCGCCGCAAGGGCAAGGTCCCGGCCGTTGTCCTCTTTCATGGTTTCACGGGAACGAAGATCGAGCCGCATCGTATTTTCGTGAAGCAGGCTCGCGCGCTGGCGAAGGCGGGCATCGCGGCGCTCCGTTTTGACTTTCGCGGCTCCGGCGACAGCGAGGGCGAGTTCTCCAACATGACGTTGTCCGGCGAACTGAAGGACGCGCGGGCCGCTTTGGACTTCATCCGTTCCCGTCCCGGCATCGACAAGTCGAAGATTGGCGTCTTGGGCTTGAGCTTTGGCGGCTCCGTGGCTTCTTTGCTCCTTGCGGAGGATCCGGGCATTTGCGCCGCCGCGCTCTGGGCGCCGGTGGGCCATCCTGACCAATTGGCGAAGCATCGCTATAGCGCGAAGGCCGCCCGCCAGATGAAGCAGATGGGATGCGTGGACTACGGCGGCAACGCGGTGGGGAAGTGCTTCTTCGACGACATTGGGAAGCACAAGCCCATCGAGGCGATCGTTCGCACGAGTGCCCCGGTTCTCGTGGTTCACGGGAGCGACGACCAGACCGTTCCTGTCCGGATTTCGCGCGAATATGAAGTCGCCATGAAGAAGGCGCATCGTGCCGTCGTGCGATATGTGGTTCCGGGCGCCGACCACACCTTCAATTCCCTTTCGTGGGAAGTCCAGGTGTTGGCCCTGACTTTGGACTGGTTTCGGAGCGTTTTTGAGCGGTAAACAGGCCGCAGAATATCTTGGAATGCGGCCTTGACTACCGACCGCGGTCTTTCTACTGTGACCCGGTTGCAGTGGAAAAAAAGGACGTGTTTGTAGGGCTCGCACGGCCATTTCACAAGTAGACGCACCTGCATCCTGCTTGTCCGCTGGACGGGATGGATGTTCAGGTGTTTGTCGTCTTTTGGTAGACATTTGGCGGGACCGGATGCCCGATGGTGTAATGGCAGCACACGGCCCTTTGGAGGCCAGAGTCTAGGTTCGAGTCCTAGTCGGGCAGCCATGCACCAGAGCCTCGCCCGATGACGGGTCGGCACGGTGCATGGCAAGTCATTCCGCGAGGGGGCGGGATGCCGGAGCTACGGATGGTAGGCCATGGCGCCGCAAGGCGCGCAGGCGAAGAGTACGGATACTTCGGGAGAGTTGACAGTGAGAATTTTTACAGGTAACGCGAACCGCCCTTTGGCGGAGAAGATCGCGAAGTACATGGACCAGCCGCTGGGCGATTTGTCCATCACCCATTTCCCCGACGGGGAAATCTTCGTCAAGATCAAGGAGAACGTGCGCGGCATGGATGTCTTCATCATCCAGCCGACGTGCTACCCGCCGAACGAAAACCTGATGGAGCTCCTGATCATGATCGACGCCGCGAAGCGGGCGTCGGCGGCGCGTATCACGGCGGTCATTCCTTTCTACGGGTACGCGCGCCAGGACCGCAAAGACCAGCCGCGCGTGCCGATCACGGCCAAGCTGGTCGCGAATCTCCTCGTCGCCGCGGGCTGCAACCGCCTGCTGGCCATGGATCTCCACGCGCAGCAGATCCAGGGCTTCTTCGATATTCCCGTGGATCACCTTTTCGCCGCGCCGGTCATCGTCAAGCATCTGCGGTCCAAGAAACTCAAGAATCCGATCGTCGTGTCGCCTGACCCGGGCGGCTTGAAGATGGCGTACGCCTACGCGAACATGCTCGGCGGCGGACTGGCGATCGTCGGCAAGCAGAGGAAGACGGCGACGGAAGTCGAAGCCTTGAACCTCGTCGGCGACGTGGAAGGCCGCACCTGTATTCTCGTGGACGACCTGGCGACGACCGCCGGCACGCTGTGCGCGGCGTCGAAGCTGGTCATGGATCGCGGCGCGAAGGAAGTGTACGCCGCGGTGACGCACGCGGTGCTGACGGAGCAGGGCATCGACCGGCTGAAGGATTCCGTCATCAAGGGGTTGGTCACCACGGATACCGTACCGCCCCGCGACTGGAAGGGGTTCCCGGTCAAAGTTCTGTCCGTGGCGGATCTTCTGGGCGAAGGCATCATTCGCATCCACAGCAATCAATCGGTTACATCGTTGTTCAAAGTATAGCCAGTCAGGGAGAAACCAATGAAAGCAGTAAAAGTCGTGGCCCAGCCACGTGAAGTGAAGGGTGCGGGAGCCAGAAGGCTCCGCCGTTCCGGCGTCATTCCGGCCGTCGTTTACGGGGTCGGCAAGGAGACGCGCATGATCCAGCTTAGCGCTCACGATTTTGACCTGGCGCTGAAGGGGCACCTGGGCGAGCACATGGTGATGGACCTGGAAGTGGGCGGCGACAAGCCGCTGAAGGTCCTGCTCAAGGAAGTCCAGCATCATCCGGTGTCGCACAAGATCATCCATGCGGACTTCAACGAGATTTCGATGACAAAGAAGCTGCGCATCGAGACCCCGATCAAGCTGGTGGGCGAGCCGGTCGGCGTGACCCAGCAGGGCGGCATCCTGGAGTCCATCATGCGGTCGATCATGGTCGAGTGCTTGCCGACCGACATCGTGGAATCCTTCTCGCTGGACGTCAGCGGCCTCGGCATCGGCCACAGCTTGCTGGCGGGCGATATCCAGATCGACAAGTCGAAGTACACCATTCTGACGTCGCCGGATCAGGCGATCGTGAAGGTGTCGGCTCCGAAGGCGGAGGAAGAAGTGGCTCCTGCGGCGGCTGAGGCCGTGCCCGGCGAACCCGAAGTCATCACCGAGAAGAAGGTTGAGGGCGAGGAAGGCGAAGAGGGCGAGGAAGAGGGCAAGAAGGAAGGCAAGAAGGAAGCCGCGAAGGGTGGCGACGCGAAGAAGGAAGCCGCCAAGCCTGATGCGGCGAAGGCGGCCAAGCCCGAAGCCAAGGCTGATGCCAAGAAGGCGAAGTAGGATTTCGGCGCCCTGGGTAACGGCACGTGAAACTGGTCGTTGGACTCGGAAATCCCGGCAAGGAATACGACAAGACGCGGCATAACGTCGGGTTCGATGTCTTGGACGAACTGGTGCGGCGGACCGGGGTGACGCTGAGGCGGGGCTGGACGGTGCCCGCGTGGACGGGCAAGGCGGAGATCGAAGGCAGGAACGTCCTGCTGGTCAAGCCGCGCACGTTCATGAACCGGAGCGGGCAGGCGGTGGTCGCGGCGACGCGGAAGCGGGGGCTCGAGCCGGCGGACGTGATCGTGGTGCTGGACGACCTGGAACTGCCGAAAGGGCAGATCCGCATCCGGAAGCGGGGCGGGGCGGGAGGGCACAAGGGACTGCGCTCCGTCATCGAGGCCCTGGGCACGGAAGAGTTCACGCGGGTCCGCGTGGGCGTCGGCCCGAGGCCGCCCGGCGAGGAGCTGGTGGACCATGTGCTTGCGCGCTTCACGGCCGAGGAGCGGCGCGAGGTGGACAAGGCGGTTGAAATTGCCGCCGACGCGGTCGCCGCGGTATTGCGGGACGGCGTTGAAAAGGCCATGAACGAGTTTAACTAGAACACGGTGAGGAGGATGCCTTGAACAAATACGAAGCGATGATTATTTTCCCGGAGTCTTTGAAGGACATTGAAGAGGCCCTGGGGAAAGTGCGTGCGGAAATCAAGAAGCACGGCGGCGAGGTGGAGAGCACCACGCGCCTCGGCAAGAGGGTGTTCGCGCGCAAGATGGACAAGCAGGACGCGGGGCAGTACGTCATCATGACGTTCAAGATGAAGACCGATCAGGTCAAGCCGCTCATGGTCCGCTTCAAGATGAACGAGGAAATCTTCCGGGTCCAGATCGTGCGCGCGCCCGCGGTTGTGGCCGCGGCGGCGACCGCCGGTGCGGAGGCCAAGACTCATGGCGAATCTTAACAAAGTGTTCCTGGCGGGCAATTTGACCCGCGACCCCGAGGTCCGTTACACGCCGAGCGGAACGGCCGTGAGCGACCTGGGCGTGGCCATCAACGACTCGTACAAGACCAAGACGGGGGAGTTGAAGGAAGTCACGACCTTCGTGGACGTTGTGGTGTGGGGCCGGCAGGCGGAGACCTGCGGCGAGTATCTCGCCAAGGGCTCGCCGGTCCTGATCGAGGGGCGCCTCCAGCTGGAACAGTGGCAGACCGAGAGCGGGGAGAAGCGGAGCCGCCTGAAGGTCAACGCGGACCGCGTGCAGTTCATCGGCCGGCCGAAGGGCCAGAAGGCGGAGTTCGGGGACGGGCCGGCGCCGGAGAGGAAGCCGGGGAAGGCTTCCTCCAAGCCGCCGGTTGACGAGAACGTGCCGCCGCCGTCCGGCGGCGGGGACAGCGAGGATTTACCATTCTAAAGGGAGTACGTGCAATGAGAGGACGAGAGATGACACCGCGTGAATTCGATAACTACGACCGGATGGGCGACGACCGTGGCGGCATGAGGCGTCGTTCCCGCGTGGAAGCGGGCCAGGTGATTGACTACAAGGACGCCGAGCTGCTTCGCAAGTTCATGACCGAGCGAGGCAAGATTGTGCCGAGCCGATTCGTCGGGACCACGGCCAAACAGCAGCGCCAGATCAAACGCGCCATTCGCAGGGCGCGGGTGATGGGCCTCCTTCCGTAATTCGAAAGGACAGAAACCATGTCAAAAGAAGTCATCTTGATGGCCGATGTTCAAGGGCTGGGCGCGCAGGGCGATGTCGTGCGCGTGGCCGACGGCTACGCCCGCAACTTCCTGCTTCCCCGCAATCTCGCGGCGCCCGTCACCGAGGCGACCCGCCGCCAGATCGAGAAGGCGCGCAAGGTCAAGGAAGAGCAGGAAGCCAAGGGGCTGGAAGCGGCGCAGGTCCTCGTGAAGGCCATCGAACAGGTGTCCTGCACCATTCCGGTCAAGACCGGCGAGGGCGGGAAGCTCTTCGGGTCTGTGACCGTCACGGATATCGTGGCCGCGCTCAAGACCCAGGGCGTCGAGGTTGAGAAGCACCAGGTTGACCTGCCCGAGCCGCTCCGCGAGCTCGGCGTGTTCAACATCCCGGTCAAGGTGCATCCCAAGGCTCAAGCCACGCTCAAGATCTGGGTGGTCGAAGAATAACAAACAAGGTGTTCCGATGGCGGGTCAGGTCTCACCTTCGCCGGTCGCCAAGAGTGATCGAATGCCTCCCTACAGCGAGGAGGCGGAGCGGGGCGTGCTGGGATCTGCGCTTCTCGACGCGGCGCGCGTCGTGGACTTCGCCGTGGAGCGCGGGATCGCCCCCGAATCGTTCTACGTGCTGGCCCACCAGATCCTTTTCGAGATCCTTCGGGCCATGATGCACGAGGGCAGCGCCATCGACCTGCTGACGGGCGGCGAGCGCCTGAAGAAGATGGGCCAGCTGGACGAGGTGGGCGGGACGGCCTTCCTGGAGCGCCTGGTCGACACCACCCCCACGGCCGCCCACGCCGAGTACTACATCGACATCGTCCGCCAGAAACATCTTCTGCGGATGGTCATCGACAAGTCCCGCCAGGCCATCGACGAGTGCTACTCGTCGGAGAAGGACGCGGACAGCGTCCTGAACGTCACCGAGCAGGCGTTCTTCGACATCAAGCAGCTTCAGCGCGCCTCCATCACGCCCTGGAACGACCTGATCAAGGACGCGATGACCGATATCGAGAACATCTTCCTGATGAAGAAGGGGATCACCGGGATCGCCACGGGCTACCCGGATCTCGACCGGATCCTGATGGGCCTCCAGCCGAGCGACATGATCGTGCTCGCGGCCCGTCCTTCCATGGGGAAGACGTCGCTCGCGCTGAACGTCGCCGAGAACATCGCCCTCGGCGTCGGGGGCGGCGAGCCGAAGCCCGTCGCCGTGTTCAGCCTGGAAATGTCCAAGGAACAGCTCGTGCGCCGAATGATTTGCTCCCATGCCCGCGTGCCTTCCCACAAGCTGCAGGGCGGGTACATCTCCCAGGCGTTTCACGGCCAGCTGATCTCGGCGGCCTCCGCCCTGATGAAGGCGCCGATCTACCTGGATGACACCGCCGGCCTGGAAGCGCTCGAACTGCGTTCCCGCGCGCGGCGCATGGCGCGGAAGTACGGCATCCAGCTGATCGTCGTGGACTACCTGCAGATGCTGAGCTATCCCCAGTTCGGCCGCGAGGGCCGCCAGCGCGAGACCGCCGCGATCTCCGGCGCGATCAAGGCGATGGCCAAGGAGCTGAAGATCCCGGTGATCGTGTTGAGCCAGCTCAGCCGCGCGCCGGAGCAGCGGAGCGACGACGGAAAGCCCCGGCTCTCGGATCTGCGCGATTCCGGCGCCATCGAGCAGGATGCCGACGTGGTGCTGATGCTCAGGAGACCGAGTGTCTACGCCGAGGAGGGCGAAGTGATCGACGAGAAGCTGGCCGAGGTCGAGGTCGCCAAGCACCGCAACGGCCCCACCGGGAAAGTGGAATTCAACTTCGAACGGGAGTATACGCGCTTTGAGAGCCGCGCCCGGGGTGTTGATGCCGGCCAGAATTTCGAGCCGGCTGGCGAGACAGAGGAAGGCGGAATGCCATGACGTTTCGTCCGTTCTTCCTGGTTCTGCTCTCCGTGTTCCTGTTCGCGGTCCTGGCGATTCCTGCTGAGGCCGTGCTTGTCAAGGAAGTCCGCGTCAAGACCGCCGGTCACGGAGTGGCCGACGCGGAATCCGTTCTCGCCTTCACCAGCCTGAAGGTCGGCGACGAGTTCAACCGCATGGCGGTCAACCGCGACGTCAAGGCGCTCCAGAAGAGCGACCGCTATTCCTCCGTGAACGCGGACGTGGAATCCGTTCTGGGCGGGGTGGTGGTCACGTACGTCGTGGACCCGAAGCTCCGGATCCGGAAAATGGAAATCACCGGGGCCGACTACCTGGGCAACAAGAAGGTGCGCGACCTGCTTGAACTCGGCGTGGGAGACCTCGTGGACGATGCCACGATGGCGGTCCACGCGCAGAAGGTTCGGGACAAATACAACAAGAAGTACTTCCCGTATGCCAAGCTGACCTGGGCGATCGATCCGGTGAAGGACGAGCCGGGCATGGCCTTCGTCCGCGTCACGGTGACCGAGGGCAAACGCGCGAACGTGAAGAGCATCCAGTTCGTCGGCAACACGAAGATCCGGGCATACGTGTTGCGCAAGGTCATGAAGCAGCGGACGGTCAACTGGCTGTCTTTCATCACGGGCGCCGGCCAGTACAACCCGGACGACCTTGAATCGGATATCGAGTCCCTCCGCAAGGCCTACCTTGACCAGGGCTATCTCGACGTCGTCGTGAAACAGCCGGAAATCACGATGCTGAGCGCGAAAAAGATCAAGATATCCATCGCGATCGATGAAGGCAGACAGTACCGTATCGGGAAGATCGACCTGAGCGGCCCGAGCCTCTTCCCGACCAACCAGGTGGCCTCGGTCATCAGGGTGAAGACGGGCGACATCGCGTCCATCGACCAGATCGACAAGTCCGGGCAGGAGATCAAGGATTTCTACGGCAGCCGCGGGTATATCCGGAGCATCGCCGACTACAACATGGATGTGAACATCGAGAAGGCGACGGCCGACGTCTTCTACAAGGTGACCGAGGGCCGGCTCGCGTACATCCGCAACATCAAGATCCGGGGCAATTCCGTAACCAAGGACAAGGTCATCCGTCGCGAGCTGGATGTCTATCCCGGCCAGATCTACAACGAGGTCAAGGTCCGCCGCAGCGAGAGGCGTCTCCGCAATCTCGGATTCTTCTCCTACGTGAACAGCGTGCCGGAAAGCACGTCCGTGCCGGACCAGTATGACCTCGCGCTGGATGTCGAGGAGCAGAAGACGGGCCAGTTCATGATCGGCGCCGGCTTTTCCAGCGTGGACGACATCATCGGGTTCGTTGAGCTTTCCCAGGGCAACTTCGACCTGGGCGGGTGGCCCCGATTCAGCGGCGGCGGGCAGAAGCTCCGCCTGCGGGCCCAGTTCGGCACCGAGCGCAAGGACTACGAGCTGTCTTTCGTTGAACCGTGGTTCCTCAACCGCCGGCTGTCGCTCGGGGTCGACCTGTTCGAGCACGATGCGCAATACCTCAGCGACGACTACAATCAGAAGAACATCGGCGGGAATATAAGCCTCGGCAAACCCCTTGGAACGCACAACCGCGTGAACCTGATCTACGGCTTGGAGAACATCGACGTGTACGATGTCTCCACAAATGCATCGGACCTGATCCAGGAGGAAGAGGGCAACCGGTCGAAAAGCTCCCTCACGCTCGAACTCGTGCACGACACGCGCAACAGCGTCTTTATTCCAACGGGCGGCAACCGCAGTTCGGCATCCGCCATGGGCGCGGGTGGTCCGCTGGGCGGTGAGACGGAGATCTATGGCTTCACCGGGCGTTCCTCCCACTTTGTCCCCCTCTGGTTCGATCACGTTCTCAATCTCAGAGGCTATGCGTCGATGGTAGACGACTACGGCGAGCCGGGGCGGGTCCCCATCTTCGACAGGTTGTTCCTCGGCGGACCGCGCACGGTGCGCGGCTTCAAGTTTCGCGACGTCGGCCCGAAGGTCATGGACAATAACAACGATGACGAGCCCTACGGCGGCAAGAGCGCGATCTGCGGCACCGCGGAATACACCCTGCCCGTGGCCGAGAAGGTGCGCCTGGCCGGGTTCTACGACGCGGGTATCGTGTGGGCGGACGTGTTCCAGAAGAGCGACGATCCGGAGATCATCGGCGGCGACGGCGAACTGAATTCGGCGATCGGTGTCGGTGTGCGGTTCGACTTCCCCGGCTTCCCGATCCAGCTCGACTATGCCTGGCCGCTCAAGACCGACGAATTCAACGACCGGCCGTCGGGTCGCTTCAGTTTCTGGATTGGATATACATACTAGAAGGAGATCGATAATGAAAAAGTGCCTGATGCTGATCGTATCTGTTCTGTTGATGAGTCTTCTGCCGTCGCTTGCGGCGGAGCAGTCGGTCGTGTTCATCAACCTGGATCGCGCGTTCACCGAGTTCTACAAGACCAAGCTTGCGGACACGCAGCTGAAGGAACAGGCGGACGAGTTCAACGGAGAACGCAAGGCCCTGGTCGATGAGTACGAAAAGCTCCAGAAGGACTTCGGCGCGATCCGCGACGAGGCGCAGAACACCGCGCTGAGCGACGATGTGCGCGCCGAGAAGCGCGGCCTGGCCGAGGAGAAGCTGGTCGAGCTTCGCGACTACGAGAGCCGCATCCGCCGCTTCGACGATTCCCGACGGAAACAGCTCGACGACCAGAGCCGCCGGATGCGCAAGCGCATCGTGGAGGAAATTCAGCTGGTCGTGAAGGAATATGCCCAGACCCAGGGATACCAGTCCGTGATCGATTCCTCCGGGCAGAGCCTGAACGGCGTTGAGATGATCCTGTACACGGACCCGAAGATCGACATCACGGACACCATTCTCGGCATGTTGAACAAGGGCAAGCAGGACGAGAAGCCGGCGGAAAAGACCAAGTAACGTAGACATATGGACAGGGTCATTACAGTTGCGGATTTGGCGGCCAAGCTGGGCTTTGCGTTTGAGGGCGACGGCTCCTGCCCGATCAAGGGAATCGCGGCGATCAGCGAGGCGGGGCCCGGCGACATCACCTTCGTTGCCAATCCCCGCTACGCGTCCGAGGCCGCGCAGACGAAGGCTTCGGCGGTGATCGTTGCGAAAGACTGGGCGCGTCCGTGTTCGGCCGCGGCGATGATCCGCGCCGACGATCCTGACAAAGCCTTTGCGCAGGCGGCCGCGTTTTTCGCCCCTCCGCCCGTTGTTCCCGTCCCCGGCGTTCATCCGACGGCGGTGGTCGCGAAGGACGTCAGGTTGGGCGCCGATGTCAGCGTGGGTCCGTACTGCGTGCTGGAGCCGGGCGTGAAAGTCGGTGATCGCACAATCCTCTGCGCGGGCTGTTACCTGGGGCACGGCGTGACCGTCGGCTCGGACACGAAGCTGTATCCGCATGTCTCGGTTCGCGAGCATTGCCAGATCGGCAGCCGAAACATCATCCACAACGGAACGGTGATTGGCAGCGACGGATTCGGCTTCAACGTGGACAAGCAGGGCGTGCGCACCAAGGTGCCGCAGATCGGCATCGTGGTCATCGGCGACGACGTCGAAATCGGCGCCAACGTGACCGTGGACCGCGCGCGCTTCGGCAAGACCCGGATCGGCAACGGCGTGAAGATCGACAACCTCGTCCAGATCGCGCACAACGTGGTCATCGGAGATCACTCGGTCATTGTCGCGCAGTCCGGCATCGCCGGCAGTTCGGAGCTCGGCGCCTACACAACGCTTGCCGCCCAGGCAGGGGTCGGCGGCCATATCGCGATCGGCGACCGGGTGGTTGTTGGCGCCCGGGGCGGGGTTATCAAGGATGTGCCGGCCGGCTCATTCGTGTCGGGATTCCCGGCGAGGCCGCACGTCAAGGAGATGCGGATCCGGGCGCAGATTGAACGCCTCCCGCAGCTGAAAGATCGGCTTGGCGAACTCGAGAAGCGTCTCGAGGCCCTCGAGCAGAAGCTGAAGTAGTCCGACGGCCCGGCGTGTCCCTCTTTTTTCCAACCCTTGGAAAGAACTTTCTCTATTCTTCCAAGGATTGGAAAAATTCAGCATTTCTCCTACACTTCGTGTCCAACCGCATGAGTTTCATCGCAGATCGAAAGGGGTTGGAATCATGCAACTGGATCGACTGACCATCAAATCGCAGGAAGCGGTGCATCACGCGCAGCGCCTGGCGGAAAAGCACAGGCACGCCGAGGTGGATGTCGAGCATCTCGCGCTCGCGCTGATCGAGCAGGAGGACGGCGTTGTCCGCCCTCTTCTCGGCAAGCTGGGTGTTTCCCCCGATCAGTTCAAGAGCGAGGTCTCGAAGGTTCTTTCATCGCGGCCGACCGTGGACGGCGGGTCGGCGGAGCGATACCCGTCCCGCGCTTTTCGCAAGGCGCTGGATGAGGCGTTCCAGATCGCGGAGAAGATGAAGGACGAGTATGTCAGCACCGAACACCTGTTCCTGGCGGTCCTCCAGCAGAAGGATTCCGAGGCGGCCCGGATCGGCGCGCGGCTCGGGTTGACGCAGGACGCGATGCTGAAGGCGCTTCAGGCGGTGCGGGGGAACCAGCGCGTCACGGATCAGGCGCCGGAAGACAAGTACGAGGCCCTGAAGAAGTACGGGCGGGACCTCACCGAGGCGGCGCGGAAGGGGAAGCTCGATCCCGTCATCGGGCGCGACTCGGAAATCCGCCGCGTCATCCAGGTTCTTTCCCGCCGCACGAAGAACAACCCGGTGCTGATCGGCGAACCGGGCGTCGGCAAGACGGCGATCGTCG
>CAYQYB010000050.1:0-13206 GCA_964421535.1 uncultured Verrucomicrobiota bacterium
GCGAGCTGAAGGTCGTCGGGCTGATGAACATCCAGTACGCGATCGAGAAGGACAAGGTGTACGTGCTGGAGGCCAACCCGCGCGCGTCCCGCACCGTGCCGCTGGTGTCGAAGGTCTGCGGCCTGTCCATGGCGCGCGTCGCGACCCAACTCATGCTCGGCAAGACGATCGAGGAGCTGAACATCAAGCCGGGGGACATCCCGCACTACGGCGTGAAGGAGTCGGTGTTCCCGTTCGACAAGATGCCCGAGGTGGACCCGATCCTGGGGCCGGAGATGCGCTCGACGGGCGAGGTCCTCGGCATGTCCAAGACGTTCGGCATGGCCTTTTTCAAGGCCGAGGAAGCGGCGGGCGCCACGCTCCCGCTGTCGGGCACCGTCCTGATCAGCCTCGCGGAGAAGAACGCCAACGCGCTCAAGGTCGGGCGCGAGTTCGTGAAGCTCGGCTTCAAGATTCGCGCGACGGCCGGCACGCACGCGTTCTTCAAGGAGAACGGCGTGGAGTCCGAGCCGATCCTCAAGATGTTCGAGGGCCGGCCGAACATCGCCGACGCGGTCACGAACAAGGAGATCCAACTCGTGATCAACACGCCGATCGGAAAGCGCGGCGTGACCGACGACTCCTACATCCGCAAGGCGGCGATCAAGTGCAAGGTTCCGTACATCACGACCCTCGCCGCCGCGCTCGCGTCGACGAAGGGCATCGGCGAGGCCATCAAGGGCCGCGCCGGCGTGAAGTCCCTGCAGAGCTACCACAAGGACATCAAGCCGGCCTGATCCGGACCAAACATCAGGGAGGGCGTCCCGGTGCCGCATCGGGACGCCCTTTTCGTTGGCAGAACGAATGGCTCCCCGTATAGTGTGCGCCCATGACGAGCGATATCCAGGAAGCGTTGCCCGATTTTTCCCATCTCACGCCGGACACGGTGCTGGGCCTCGTCGAGCATGCGCTCGGCCGCCGCTGCGCGAACCTCTGCCGTCCGCTCACGAGCTACATCAACCGCGTGTACGACGTGCAGATGGAGGACGGCAGCTGGGTCGTCGTGAAGTTCTACCGTCCGGGACGCTGGAGCCGCGACGCGCTGCAGGACGAACAGGATTTCCTGTTCGAGCTCAGCCAGCAGGAGATCCCCGTCATCGCGCCCGTGAAGTGCGCGGACCGCGAGTTTCTCCAGGAACACCACGGAATGTACTACGCCGTGTTTCCGAAGAAGGGCGGGCGCGCCTGCGACGAACCGACCGACCGGCAGTGGCTTGAGCTTGGACGATTGCTCGCGCGCGTCCATGGCGTCGGCGCGCTTCATCCGCCGCGCGATCGGATTGAGATCGGCCCGCGGCAGTCCACGGCGGCGCACGTGCGGTTCATCCTCGAGTCGGACTTCGTGCGGCCCAGCCTCCGATCCCAGTACGAGGACGCGGTGAACGCCGTGCTGGAAATCATCACGCCGATGTTCGAGGGCGTCGAGAAGATCAGGATTCACGGCGACTGCCACCGGAACAACATCATCAGCCGGCCCGGCGAGCCGTTCACACTGATCGACTTCGACGACATGGCCGTCGGCCCGCCGGTGCAGGATCTCTGGATGCTCCTGCCGGGGCATCTCAAGGAATCGCGGGTCGAAATCGAGCTGCTTCTCGAGGGCTACGAAACGTTTCGCGATCTCGACCATCAGACGCTGCGGCTCATCGAGCCGCTGCGGGCGATGCGGTTCATCCATTTCACCGCGTGGTGCGCGCGGCAGAAGGCCGACGGCGGGTTCGCGCGGATCGCGCCGGACTGGGGCTCCGAGTCGTTCTGGAAGCAGGAAATCCACGACCTGAACCAGCAGCGGCAGGAAATCGTGGATGCGCTGGAGTAGCAACTCCGCAGCTGCGACGAAACCCACCCCGCCCTTCGGGCACCCCTCCGAAGGAGGGGATCCCCTCCCTTGGAGGGGTGGCCGCAAGGCCGGGGTGGGTCAGGTACTACGAGGCTAATTGTTTGTGACGCCTCACGATCATCTCGTGCAGCGCGAACATCGCTCCCGCCAGGATCACCAAGGTCACGCAGATCATCTCCAGGCCCGCGTGCCGTGCGATCACGCCCGCAATCGTCGGCAACGTGGCGATGCCGACCGTCGCCGCACCCACCTGGTACCCGATGATCCGCGGCACGTGCCGCGCATCGAATCTGCGAGGCGTGAGCGACATCAGCGATGGGAAGATCGGCGCCAGGGAGAAACCGGTCAGTGCGAGTCCGGCCAGGGTGAGGGAGGGGATCCGCGTGAGCAGAAGGACGGCGCCGCAAAGGGCGACGCCCATCGACCACCGAACCAGCCGCACGGTCTCGACATGGTTGGCGATGGCTCCGATCAGGAAGCGGCCTGCCGTCAGCGAACCCCAGTAGAGGCTGGTCCAGATGCCGGCGCGGACGGGGTCAACGCCGCGCGATTCCACCATGACGCTGTACATCCACTGGCCCGTGATGGTTTCGATGCCGCAGTAGATGAAGAAGAGGGCGATGCTCAGCCAGGCTTCAGGGAGCCGCAGCAGTTCGCTGCGCGGCGGAAGCTTCTCGTGTGCTGCTTCGGCCCCGGGCACGACCCACTGCTTCAGCGTAAGGAAGAACCCGGCCACGAGCACCAGCTGCAGCGAGGCGACAACTCCGTATCCCCAGCGCCAGCCCGCGCCCGATCCGAGAATCGCCGTCATGACGATCGGGCCGGTCGAGGCGCCGACGCCCCAGAACGCGTGCAGCCAGTTCATGTGGCGGTTGCTCAGATTCGTCGCGGCGAATGTGTTGAGCCCGGCATCCACGGCGCCGCCGGCAAGCCCGGAGACGAAGCTGAATGCCACGAAGAAGGCCCAGCGGGGCGAGAGGGCGTAGCCCAGCATCGCAAACACCGTGAGGAGGCTGCTTCCCGCAAGCAGGATCCCGACACCGGTGCGCCGAAGAATCCGGCCGCAGTTCACGCTTGAAAGCAGGTAGCCCAGCGTGCCGACGAGGAACACCGCGCCCAGCGCGTCGAGCGGAAGCCCGAACGTGCGCCGCATGGACGGCCAGGCGACGCCCAGCAGACTGTCCGGCAGGCCCAGGCTGACGAACCCGATGTAGGCAATCAGAACCAGCAGGGGGCGGACTTGTTGCACGGGGACTATCCTTTCTGGACGACCGCTTCGGGGATTTGAATCGCCGATGTTGATTTCAGGAGCTTGAGCGACGAGCCGCTTCGTTCAAAGACGGAAATGACGCGAGCCGCGAATCCCGCGAGTTGCTTTGCCTGCGAGCTGCACAAGACCAGTCCGGGCGCTGAGTCGCACTCGCACAATGCCCAAAGGCCGGATTTGTTCCTGTACCCTTTCTTGATCACGGACCAACGACCGTTTTCATGGCGTTCCGTCTGGAACGGAATCCTTCCCGCCCTCAGTTCGTCCAGGATCTTGCGGACATCCGGCGTTCCAAGTTCCGCAAGGAAGACGAGTTCGTCGACAGCGGGCGGGTTCTGGAGGGCGGTCGGAAGATCCTTTGCTCCGCGGAAAAGAGCCGTCAGCAGGGCGAGCCCCGATGCTCCCGGCGGGTGGTGAAGCTGGGGCGTGCCGCTGTATGCTTTCGCCGCAGCGGGATCCGAAGCCAGCAATCCGCGCAGGATCCCCCGCGCCAATGTCGCAGAGGGATGATGCGAGCTCGAATCCGGAATCTCGATCCAGAAGGATTGTGAAACTGGCTGTGAGGCGGCGCTGTGTGCCGGCGATCTCGGCCGCGTGGTTGTCTCGCCGTCATCTGGCTTCGGCACGCCGACATCACTCTTCGATTTGCGAAACGCCTTCCACAGCGTGGACCGGCTCGCGCCCGCTTCGAGATCGTCCCACGGCAGAACGTCCGACTCGCGCTGGGCCCTGCCGATAGCAGGATTCAGCGCTCTCTCGGCCTCTTTCAAGGCGGAGGAGGGCAGGCCTTCGTAATACCGGACGCCGTCTTCGAGGGAGAGCTTTGTCACGAGCGAGGCCGCCGCGCGCCCGGCGCGGCAGAGCAGATTCATCAGCCGGACTTCGTCGGGCGACGCGCTCCAGCGGAACTCCGCGCCCGCTCCCTTCGCGACGTTCTCCAGCCACCGGCACAGATCCGGCGACAGCGTACGCATCTCGTCGAACTGCAGCGGCGTGAACGGGGCGTTGAACAGGGGCATGAAGCTCGTGACCAGCCGGCAGCCGGGCGCGGCCGCGCGCAGTTTCCTCAGGAGGTCGCCGAACTCGCGGATGTCCTCGCCCGTTTCGAGACCGGTGGCGATGAAGAAGAGCTTCACCTGCCTCAGCCGGGCTGGCCCGAGCTTGTGCATGATGCGAAGCAACGTCTCTTCCTCGATCGGCTTCCCGAGATAGTTCCGCAGGCGCTCGCTGATGCCTTCGACGCCGAATGTGAATTCGCGCTTCTCGATCAGGTCCAGCGCGCCGGTGTCGCGCGCCAGGCTGGAGACGGAAAGGCTTTTCACGGAGACGCGCGGGAAGATTTGACGCAGGTCGCTGACGATGTCCGCCAGCGCCGGCACGCTGCACGCGTCCGACGCCAGCAGATTCAGATCGCAGGCGGCCATGGCCGACTTCAGCCGAAGCGCGGCGGCGCTAAGCTTGTCCCGGTCGGAAGCGCCAAGTCCTTTCCTCAGCCAGCCGGTCTGGCAGAAACGGCAGCGGTAGACGCATCCGAACGCCAGGGGGAGAGTCTCCTCCGTGTCCTCGGCGGCAAAAGGAATGTACGCGCCGTCGTAGCCGTTGATCCACGCATCCTGGTCGTCGATGAGGTGTCTGACGGGGAAGGGGAGCGAATCGTCGGCCGGTTTGATCTCGGCGAGACGGCCGTCGCGGTACTCGTGGTGGTACAGCGACGGAACGTATGTGCCATCGACCTCTGTCGCAATCGTGCGCAGGGAATTCCTCTTCGGCCGACTCAGGATTTCCTGGAGCCACGACACGCCGTCGCCGAGACAGACGGCGTCAACCATGTCATGCGCGAACGGCACGGAACCCGCGGCGTGGCCGCCCAGAAGGACGAGCGGATGCGACGGGTCGGCCGCGCGCTCCGCGCGGCTCAACTTCAGGCCGGAATCCCGGAGCGCCGCCGGGAGGTTGAACGCCTCCTGCGGGACCGAGATGCTGACGGCGACAACATCAAACGCGGCCGGCGGCATTTTGCTGCCTGACGCCAGCCACAGCGGCACGCCGCTGTTCTTCAGGAATGCCGCATCGCGCGCCGGCGGAAAGAACGCGAGATCCACGTAGACGTTTGGCACCTGCCTCGCGGCCCAGTAAAGCATGCGGTGGGAGATCGACGGGAGCACGTCGTCGTACGTGGACAGCCGGCAGATGAGGATTTTCGTCGCGGCGCGCCGGAATTCCGCCGGGTCCTGCCGGCCGGGCTCGCGGCCGTCGAGGTACAGGCCGGCATTCGAGAGACGGCGCCGGTTCTCGGCGAACCCGTTCTGCCAGGATTGAAGACGATCGGTCATCGGCCGGATTTTTCCAAGCCTTGGAAAAAATAGCGACGATTTTTCCAATGTTTGGAAATCTGCTGTTCTGCGCGCGACCAAACGCTATGATTTGCCCATGCAGGTTGCTCTTCAGTCGATCGACATTCTTCTGAGGACGGTTGCCGCCGAGTTTCTCGCTCTCGCGTTTCTCTACATCGGGCACGGGCTGACGCAGCGCTTTTTCAACCCGTCGAGCGCAAGCGTCAGGTGGTCGGCCGCGATCCTGATCGCGCTTGCGGCCGCGACGTTCGGATTCCACATGCTGGCGGCGCTCCAGCAGTTCCGCCTGCTTCCCGCGGTTGTTCTGCTGGGTTTCGTCAGCCTGCTGATTCATCGCTTCGTCGAGCCGGTCGCCGCTTTTGCGCGCGGTGCGTCACGCGACCTGCTGAACCTCGCCGGACTGTTTCGTGCGTACGGCAGGGACTGGCGAATCGTTCCGGTGGTTGTCTTCGCCTGCTTTACGCTCCTCACCGTCGCCAAGACGCTCCTGATCCCGCCGTTGGGCTGGGACTCCCTGACATATCACTGCGTGAAGCCCGCGATGTGGGTGCAGACCGGCGGAAGACTGACGATGGATGCGCCCGGCGGATGGAGCTACTTCTCGTTGTTCGTCGGCGGAGGGGAGACCCTGACCGCGTGGAGCATGCTGCCGTTTCATTCGGATCTGCTGACGCCTTTCATGGGGGCGGTGATCTGGATCGCGACGGGCTTCGTTCTTTTTGCGGCGGGGCGCACCGTCGGGCTGTCTCGCTGGCCGAGTCTCATGGCGTCGTTCTTCGTCCTCTTTGTTCCGGCGGTTCATCGGATCGCCGGCGCGGGATACACGGAGCCCGTGCTGATGCTGTATTCGGCAGGCGCGCTGCTGGCGGGCCTGTGCTACTTCTCCGGGAGGAATCCCGCGTATCTTGTCCTTGGGCTGACTTTGGCGGGCATGATGGCCGGGACGGAGAGCGAAGGCCTGCCTCTCGCCGGGCTGACGGCCCTGGCTCTCGTGGTCGGCGTGCTCGGCGACGTGCGCTCTCGCGCCGCGCACTTCAAATGGGTTCTCCTGGGCGGAGCGCTCGCGTTTCTATCCGTGGTGCCCTGGTGGATCCATTCGTATCAGCAAACCGGCTATCCGCTTTCGCCGGTTCCCCTGAAGTTGTTCGGGATCACACTCGGAACCACCGTGCCCGAGCTTGCCTGGGTGCAGGTGCGGCCGGACGCGGTGTCCTCGCCGGGCAGGGAACTGGACGTCCTGAGCACTCTCTTTTCATTCGATGTCCCGAGCCCGAGGCTTGGGCCGTTCATGCTCCTGCCTGTGTTCCTGTTTCCCGCAGGCGTTGCGGTCCTGTGGAGACGGAATCGGTGGGGGGCCCTCCTGCTCGCCACGGTGACGGCATCCGCGATCATCGCATTCTACTTCCCCGGCATGAAGGTGATCCGCCTTTTCTGGGCGGCGAGCAATGCGCGCCTGTTGTTATCGCTGGTGCCGCCCACGGTGCTTGGGGCGGCTGTCGCTTTCAACGAAACGCCGAAGCGCGCCCGCCTTTTTGCCTTGCTGCTCGGCCTGCTTGCCGCCGTCCAGGCGTACGATGGAATCTTCTGGGGTGTTGATGGAATTGTCCTGAAGGTCCTGCCGTTCCTGGCGCTCGGATTGATTCTTCTCTCGGCGCTTGCGGGCCGGATGCTTGTCACTGGAAGAGTTGCGGCGGCCTGCATGGCGCTGCTGCTTGTGCCGGCCTTCCTTCTGCCGGCGCTGGTTCCGTTTCGCGACCGCTCACGGGCCGAGGTTTATGCGAACGAAGGCATCATGACCTGGCACTACACGCTCCGTTATTGGAGTGATGCGGCGCGTATCGCCGACGATCCGGCGCGGCCGGTCAAGGTGGCGGTGACTTCGGCGCCGTGGCAGAACCACGACAGTTGGCTCGACTACGCGTTTCTCGGGAGACGCTTTCAGAACATGCTCGTCTATGTTCCCATTACGGCGTCCGGACGGATCGGCCATTTCGATGGAACGGAGTCATATCAGGATGGAGCCCGTTACGAGGTGTGGCTGTGCCGCCTTCAGGAATGGGGCGTCAGTTATGTGATGAGCTTCTGGCCGATCTCGATCGAACAGATGTGGATGCGCCAGCACCCGGAGGCGTTCGAGAAACTCTCCGAAGGGAAGCAGTGGGGATTCTACCGGGTCAGGAAGATCACTCCAGGAAGCACGCCGCCCGGCGCGACTCGGGATCCGCGATGACGCGTGCGTGCGCCCCGGCCGCGGCGGCGGGCACGTCGATCACCTTCACGACGCTTTCAAACTTCGCCGCATCGGGAAGCAGTTCTTTCAGGCTGTTCGGCGAGGATTGGAAGAAGGTGTCGTTGAAGGCGCAGTCCTCGTCGTCCGGATAGACGGGCAGGTAGATGATCTGCTGTTCCACGAGGTCCTGGAAAAAGTGCGTGCCGTAGGACACCTCGGGAACCTGGCCGGCCTCCTCGCGCGCGAGTTCCACGAGGACCGCCGCGTTGTCGATATCCGCGTAGCCCACGTTGATGCCGAGGTCGATGTTGCTCGTGCCCCAGCGGCCCGGCCCGATCATCAGCACCCTGCCGGCTTCGATCTGCGGGAGATTGTTGATCCGTCCCACCACCCGGCCCAGCATCCTCTTGGTGTCCGCGTCGGGGATCGCCGCGTACCAGCGCGGATCGATATACAGGATGTAGCGGACGTGGCCCACCTCGCCGCCGCTGATGAATCGGTCGGACTTGAAGAGCAGGCGGGGGGCCGGGATGTTCGCGGGAATCTGCACGCGCCCCGTGGTGCCCGGCAGCCAGAGGGGTCGGCACTGGAGGAGGTTGATCCGGACCGCGCCCTTGTTGTCCACGTGCGCGGTGAATTCCGTGTCGACCGGATGGCCGTACGCCTGCTCCAGCTTGGCCAGCATGACGCCGAGAATCCTCACAAAGTCGGTGCGCCCGATCAGGTTGTTGAACGTGGGGACCAGGCTCGATGCGGGCTCGTCGATGTTGCGGCTGAAGGGGTCGTAGAGATGGCCTTCCTTCATGATCGAAACCAGCAGGTGCAGGTTCGGGTAGTCCTCGTCGGCGAGCACGTCGGAGATCGCCACGGTCGAGAGCTCGTTGGCCTTCAGGTCGAGCACGTCCATCTCGCGCTGGGAGTACTTCGCGATTTTCGCGCCGACCTCGGGGCGGAGCGTGGGATGGCTCACGGCGATCATGCGGGGATAGTCGCCGCCGACGCGGTTGACCGCGCGCGTGCCGAGCCCGAACACGAGCCGGATCACGCCCTGCTTCGGATCGATCCGGTCGCTCCAGGCGTACAGGTTGCGCGAGAAGGCGACCCCTGCAAGGCTCGGGAAGAAGTATTTCTTGAACGGCATGCCGGAGACGCGCATGACGAGGATGGCCATCTGCTCGTCGCTCTCGCCGAGGCCGCGGCGCCGCCGGTAGGAGAGGGCGTCCGGGTTGAGGGCGCTCGCGTACACCAGCTTCACCGCGTGCAGGAACGCCTCCAGCCTTTCGTCCGGGCTTCCCTGGTTCGCGCAGAACTCGCTCCGGTACTTGCCGGCGAACGCGTTTCCGAAGCTGTCCTCCAGCAGGCTGCTGGAGCGGACGATGATGGGCGCCTGCCCGAAGTAGTCGAGCATGTTGCGGAACTGCTCCATGATCTCGGGCGGGAATTTTCCGGCGAGGAACCGCTTCTCGACCTCGTCGAACTCCTCGTGCGAGATCGACGAGCTGCGGGAAAGCTGGAGCCGGAGCCGGAACAGATCGTTCTTCACGAGAAACGTGAAGAAGACGTCGGACCCGATGTAGAACGAGTCGTGGCTCTCGAGGACCGCGGCGAAATCCAGGTCGCCCTCGGCCCTGGAGATGACCTGGCGCGCGGCCAGCATGCCGGCGGCCTTGCCGCCGATGCGGCCGGAGCCGATGAGCCGGTTCCGGATGCCGAGCAGGTCGTCCACGGAGAAGTACCGGTCCACCAGCACGTTGAACTGCGGGTGGTTGCCGATCATCATCCGCGCCAGCTCCTGTTTCAGCGCGGCGATCTCCGGGACGGTTTCGGAAAGCGCCGCCCCGGTTTCGCGGTAGCGGGTCAGCCGCTCGTACACGCTTTCCCACGGCGCGATCGCTTCGGCGGTCTTGCGCAGCGGCGACTCGCGCGCGACGGACGAAACGGCCGCCGCGTCGCCGCTCTGGAAGACCGGCGACCAGCTGGCGCCGCTGACCTGGTGCGGGAGAAACATCTGCGGCGTGTAGCGATCCCACACCTTGACCGGGTGGATGTACATCTTCTCGTTGACGTGGTAGACGTCGATCAGCAGCTGGGTCGTGTCGCGGATGCGCGCGACGGCGCTGTGGGCGTGCTTCCCGCGGGTCAGCGCGAAATACGTCACCGTGTCCAGCTCGAACAGGAAGGGGCAGGTGACCTGGAAGAAATTCGCCAGCAGTTCGTCCGTGGCCCACTCGACGACCAGCGCGGAGAGATTGTCGAACACGTAGAAGGCTTCCTTGCCGCGCTCTTCGATGATCCGGTGGACCTCGCCGCTGAACGGATCGAAGCCGGGGCTGGGATCGACCTCGATGACCTCGAAGCCGTCATCCGGGCCGATGACGGGCGCGTGGGGGGCGAAGCGGAAGTAGATGCACCGGCGTCCGTCGCGGACAGCCTGTTCCGCGAACGGCTTGACGAAGTAGGTGTAGTCTTTGAGATCGTCCACCTGCCACACGACGTTGTCGCCGAGGCGCAGGCCTTGGACCACGTCATCCAGCGCTTCGATGCCGCTTCGGATCACGGGCTGGTTGGCGTTCGTGAGCATGAGGTACAGTAGCACGAAACGGCGGGGTTGAGAAATCAGGATTTTTCGGGCCTCCGTTCGCGATTGGACAACAGGCAAAGTCGTGGCTATCCTGTCGCAAGATTATCGGGGGGGGAACTTCATGGATATCGACCGGCTCAGACAGCGATTCCTGATCACCGGGGCCATTCTGGGCCTCACGCCCGCGGCTCATGCCGGGGGGCTGATCATCGGCCACACGAACGTGGAAGCCGTCAGCACATACCCGCAGCCGCTGATGGAGCAGGTCGCGCAGTTCACGTTCTTCTTCGCCCATGCGTCCGTTGGAGAGAACATGATGAACGGCCTGGAGGACCTGCATCGCGCCAATCCGGACTACTATCGGCTGAAGCCTGCATCCGCAGACGCGACGCCGCCGGCCGCGACCGAGCCGGGAACGGTGTACGCGTTTTCGCGTGGGAACCCGGGGTGGCAGGCCAAGGTGGATACATTCACGACGTACGTGAGCAACGGCTGGCGGCACCCGAAAGCGGCGGTGGTGCTGAACAAGTTCTGCTACATTGACCAGGACGCCGACGTGAACTACTACATCCGTTCGATGAGCCGTCTCGAGGCCTCCCATCCGGACACGATGTTCGTGTATATGACGATCCCGCTGAAGGTGTCGGGCGATTCCCTCCGGGAGATGCTGCTGAGCACGGAGAAGTCGGAAAACTGCAAGCGCAACGAATTCAACGAGCAACTTCGAAGATGGGTGCTCGCCAACGACAAAGTGCTCTTCGATATCGCGGACATCGAGGCGCATGACTTGAACGGCGCCGCGCGGACGTTTAAATTCAAGGACCGTGTCTGCCAGGAGCTGTACGATGGGTACACAGCGGATGGACGGCATCTGGACGACCCGTCGGGCGTGGGCCGCAGGCAGGTGGCCAAAGGATTCTACGCGCTCGCGGCCGCTCTGCTGACCGGCGGGAGGTGATCGAATGCTCAAGCATGACCTGAAGCGCTCCTACAGCCTGACACCGGGCAAACCGTTGCGGCGCGTGTTCGAGTGCTACCGGGCGCCGGGTGTGCAGGCCGTGGTGGCGTTTCGATTCGCCCAATGGCTGCGCAGGCAGGCCCTGGTTCTTCGCTTCATTCTCAAGCCGGTGTGCGCGTTCATGAACTACCTCGTGAGAGTGAAGTGGGGAATCGTGCTCGCGCCGGAGGCCCGCATCGGCAAGGGGCTTCACATTTTTCACTTCGGCGGCATTTTTGTCGGCGAAGAGGTGATCATCGGAGAGCACTGCTCGCTCTCGCACGATGTGACGATCGGCTTGTCGGGCGAGGGCCTCCGCCGCGGCGCGCCGGTCATCGGCGACAACGTCTACATCGCCCCGGGCGCGAATATTTCAGGGAAGATCCGCGTCGGGAACAACGTCAAGATCGGAGCCAATGCCGTCGTCGGGAGGGATGTGCCTGACAATGCCCTGGTTCAGGTCCCGCCGATGCGGGTGGTCACGTTTCCGACCTTCTACGGTTCTCAATCGCCGTCGGCAGACGAGCAGACCGGAGACTAACATGCCTTTTTCCAGGGAAGTGCTGAGGCTTGATGCGGCGAAAGCCATCGATTCGATCAGCACGGCAATCCGCACCCAGGTCCACAAGGTCCTGCGGCGGAAGGGCGCGGTCATCGGCGTTTCCGGAGGCGTGGACAGCTCGGTCTGCGCGGCGTTGTGCGCCCGCGCGCTCGGGAAGGAGAGCGTGCTTGTCCTGTTCATGCCCGACCGCGATTCATCGAAGGATTCCCTGCGGCTTGGCCGTCTGCTGGCTCAAACATTCGACCTGCCGTCGCGGGTCGAGGATATCGAGCCGGCGCTGACCGCGGCGGGATGCTACGAGCGGCAGATCGAGGCCATCCGGATGGTGTTCCCGGAATACGGCGAAGGGTGGAAAAGCAAAATCACCATCCCCTCGATTCTGGCCGGCGAGCGCCTGAATCTTTTCCGGCTGGAGGTTGAGACGCCTGCCGGCGAGCGCAGGTCCGAGCGAATGGGACCGGCTGCCTATCTGCAGCTTGTGGCCGCGACGAACTTCAAGCAGCGCACGCGCAAGATGATGGAATACTATCACGCCGATCGCCTGAGCTACGCCGTGTGCGGGACGCCCAATCGCCTCGAATACGACCAGGGCTTCTTCGTGAAGGGGGGGGACGGCAGCGCGGATTTCAAACCCATCGCGCACCTTTACAAGACCCAGGTGTATGAGCTGGCCCGCGCGCTCGGTGTTCCCGATGAGATCTGCAGCCGCCAGCCCACCACGGACACATTTTCCCTGCCGCAGTCCCAGGAAGAGTTCTTCTTCGCGCTTCCCTTCGACAAGATGGATCTTTGCCTCTACGGCCTGAATCACGGCGTGCCGCCGGCGGAAGCGGCAGGCGTGATCGGAATAAGGCCCGAGCAGGTGGAGAGGGTGTACAAGGATATCGAAGCGAAGCGCCGAACCACCTTGCCGCTCCACATGATGCCTCTTCTTGCCGAACGCGTGAGCGAAATCTCCGATTTGATGAAGGCCGCCGCAACCATCGGGAGCTGATCATGTGCGGCATCGCGGGTATTGTTCATCCGCCGAACGGGCCTGAAGCTCCTTCCCTGGAACTGCTTTGCTCGATGATCGGCGCAATCCGTCATCGCGGGCCCGACGAGTACGGCGTGTATCGTGACAGGCGCGCGGGTCTCGCGCATGCCCGGCTTTCCATCATCGATCTCCAGTCGGGCCAACAGCCGCTGGCCAACGAGGATGAGACGCTCTGGATCGTGTTCAACGGCGAGATCTTCAACTACCTGGAACTCCGGAAGGAACTCGAGAATCTGGGGCACCGGTTCCGGACGCGCTCGGACACGGAGGTGATCGTCCACGCGTATGAAGCCTGGGGCG
>CAYQYB010000051.1:0-12781 GCA_964421535.1 uncultured Verrucomicrobiota bacterium
GGTTCAGATAGGAAAGGCGCGGAATGAAAGGCATCACACATTTCCTCGTGGGCGTTGCGACGGCGTCCTGCTTCCCCCTGGCCGTGCGCAGCGCCTTCGACGAGAAGTCCTACCTCATCCTGCTCGGCGGCGTGTTCGGGATCATGAGCGACACGCTCGATTTCAAGTTCGCCCGCTACTTCTGGAAGCACGACTACCGCGTCCGGATCACCGAGGACAACCTGGATCCCGCGGCCGCGGCGGAAACCATGGCCAGGGCCATTGACGAGGCCGCGGCCACCGGCCGCTCCGTGCGCGTGAAGCTGGATATCCTGCGGTACTCGACGAACTACTACCGCACGTACGCGGTGATGATCGACGACAGGAAGAAGCAGGTTTCGTGCGTGATCGGCCCCCTGAAAACGATGAGCCACTGCATGGCGCGCGGCGAGAACATGCCCGGCGAGGAATCGAAGAAGCGGGCCGTGGAGAAGGACGGCCCGATCGCGGTGCTCGAGCGGTTCGCCCAGGAGGCGCCGGCGCTCCCGAACAGCATGCCGGTGCCCACGCGCGGGCATGTCGCCACGTTCAAGGCCGAGGTGAGCAACACGTACTATTCCGACGCGGAGGTCGGCATTTTCTCCGGCCCCGATTTCGAATTCATCCCGCTGAAGGACGGGCGCGTCCGCATCGATTTCATCCCGTGGCATCGCCGTTGGACGCACAGCATCACGCTGGGCCTGCTCATGGGCCCGATCGGGTTTTCCCTGTTCGCCGACTGGGGCGCCTTGTTCGCCGGGAACCTTTCCGCGTTCGCCAACCCCTATGCAGTCAGCGCCTTCTTCATCTCCATCCTGGCCTTTTGGGCGCACGTGTTCGTGGACCAGACGGGGCATCTCGGCTCGAACCTGTTTCCTCCCTTCACCCGGTTCCGCTCGCTCGGTTGGCGGTGGTGCACCTCGGCCTCCCCCTTCCCCAACCTGCTGGTGAACTACATCGCGGCGGCGACCATCCTGTGGAACATGAACGCGTACGCGCCGGCGCCGGTGTTCTCGATGCCGTGGGCCGCGGGAATCCCCGGCGAGTTCACGAGCATGGCGTACTGCGTTGCGTCGCTCCTGAATTACGTCGCGGTGGTCATGGTTCTGCCGCTTCTGTTCTTCTACCTGATCGTCCGCATCTACCGTCGCATCTACTACGGCTCGCGGCAGATCCGCCTCGAGGAGGCGTTCTCGGGAGAGGACTGGTCCGGCGGCGGCGGGGATATGTAGGAGTCTATGTCCTGACCGCCAGGAGGAGTCGCTCCAGCCAGTACGCGATGAATGCGGTGACGGGGATCGTCAGCACCCAGGCCCACATCATCTGGCCGACGACGCCCCACTTCACGGCGCTGAGCCTCTTCGTGGCCCCCACCCCCATGATCGACGCCGAGATGACGTGCGTCGTCGAGAGCGGAATGCCGAAGTGGCTGGCGAGCTGGATGATGGCCGCCGCCGTGGTTTGAACGGCGAACCCGTGGATCGGCTGGAGCCGCACCATCTTGTGGCCCAGCGTGCGGATGATCCGCCAGCCGCCTGCGGCCGTTCCCGCCGCGATGGTCAGCGCGCACGTCACTTTGATCCACATCGCCACTTCGAAGCTTGGCGTGCGAAGGAACTCCAGCCACGACGGGACCTGTTCAAAAGTGCCCGCGGCGGTTCCCGTGTAGAGAAGCAGCGCGATGATGCCCATGGTCTTCTGGGCGTCGTTGGTCCCGTGGCTGAATCCCATCCACGCCGAAGTGACCAGCTGGAGCTTGCCGAAGGTATTGTTGATCACCCTCGGCGTGAGCTTCTGGAGCGCGAACATGAGGAACCCCATCAGGATGAATCCGGCCGCGAAGCCGAGCAGGGGCGATGCGAACATCGGCACGACGACCTTGTGCCACAGCCCGTCCATCGTCCCGGTTGCCGTGTTCGCAACCGACCAATGGATGACGTGCCAGTTTCCGTGCGCCGAGGCGAGAGTGGCGCCGCAAAGTCCGCCGATGAGGGCGTGGCTGGAACTGGACGGCAGGCCCATCCACCAGGTGATGAGGTTCCAGACGATCGCGCCGAGCAGCGCGCAGAGAACGGTCCAGGTCGTGACATACGTGGTGTCCACCAGGCCCTTGCCGATGGTCGTGGCGACCGAGATCCCGGCCATGGCGCCGACGAGATTGCACGTCGCCGCGAGCACGACCGCTTGGCGCGGCGTCAGGACCTTCGTCGATACCACGGTGGCGATCGCGTTGGCCGTATCGTGAAAGCCGTTGATGTACTCGAAGACGAGCGCGATCAGTATGACGGTGACGATGAGACTCATGGCCGCCTTGCAGCCGTCTCAGGAGTATTTCAACACGATCTGGAAGATGACATTGCCCGCGTCCCGGCAGCGGTCGATGATTCGCTCCAGCGTTTCGTAGAGGTCCATGATGATGATGACCTTCAGCGGTTCGTGCTTGCCGCTGTACAGCTCCTTGATCAGGGACATCATCAGCTTGTCGGCCTCGCCTTCGAGGTAGTGCAGGCGGTCGTTCTGCTCCTTCACGCGCTCGAGGTGCGCGCGCTGGCGGAGCGTCTTGACCATCTGGGTCACCGTCTCCGTCGTCTGCTCGAGGATGTTCACCTGGCGGGAGAAGTCCACTTCGCTGATGTGCTCGTGGCAGAGGGCGAACTTCTCGCTGAATTTCTCGACCGTCTTCGGGATCTTGTAGAGCGCGATGGAAAGAGCCTCGATGTCCTCCCGCTCCAGCGGCGTCACGAACGTCTTGCAGAGCTGTTCCGAAATCTCCTCCGTGATCTGCTTGTCCTTGCGCCGCGTCTGGATGAATTCGTCCAGCGTGGGCATGCCGTTCGCCTTCTTGAGCATGCCGACCAGGAGCTGAACGCTGCTCTGCGCCTCCGCGGCGCTGGCTTCCAGGAGATTGAAGAACTTGTCGTCGTAGCCGAGAAGTTTTCTTAGGGCATTCATGCGCTTGCTCTTAACACAAACCTCACGCAAGAAAAAGGAAATCTTCGGGCCCGCGCCTCCGCGCTGGTGAACCGGCGCACGTTCTGTTACGCTGATACCCATCGATATGAAGCATCACATCTTCTCCCGATTCATCGCGGTCCTTCTGTTGTGCGGCCTGCCGTGGCAGGGGCTGGCGGCCGGCAAGGACTCCCAGTCCGACCTCGCGCGGCGCAAGGCGGACAAAGGCGTGTCCGGAAAGCTGTGGGCCAACGGGGACGACGAGTTTGTGCTGTACGTGAACGACAGGAAGCTCGCCGCCAAGGCCTATACGGACGACCCCGAATTCAAGCAGGTGACGCTCAAGCCGGGAGACCTGCTCGTCGCTCGCGTCACCAGCACGGACGGCGTCCGCGGGTTTGCCCTTCTCTTCCAGGCCGCCGGCGGAAAGATCGAGTTCTCGACCAATACCGGGGACTGGCACGAGTTCGAACCCGCGAACAAGATCCAGTGGTGGCAGGTGCGCGATTTCAGCAAGCTGCAGAAGGTCCGCGCCACGGCGACGGACCACCAGGAGGTGCGCGGCAACATCGAGCGGCTGGCCGAGACCGGGTGCCAGGAGACGTTGTGGGGCGATCCGTCCCGGACAACGGTGTACCTGATCAAGAGGGTCACGCAGGACGATTTGATGGAGTAGAAAAGGAGACAAGATGAAACAACGTGCAATTCTTCTCGCGGCGCTGGTCGCGTCCGCCTCCCCGGCGTTCGGGCAGGAGAGCAACAGGGAAGTCGTCATCCAGGGCAAGGCGGCGGACGCGGGCGAGCTGGGCTTGTCCATCGTCAACGAGTCGCGCGCGGCCATTGACCGCGGCGTGAAGTGGCTGCTCGAGCAGCAGGCGGAGGATGGGCACTGGTCGAACAAGGATTTCCCCGCCCTCACCGCCCTCCCCTTGTGGGTGCTCGCGAAGAGCGCGCCGCAGAACAAGGAGGCGATCGACAAGGCCGTGAAGTTCATCCTCGCCTGCGCTCACGAGGACGGTTCGATCTGGAGCCAGCCGGATGTCCAACAGAAGGGCGGCGGGCTCGCCAACTACAACACCGCGGTCTGCATGATTGCCCTCAACGCGGTCGGGAGTCCGGAGCTGGTGCCCGTCGTCCAGAAAGCCCGCCGCTTCATCGCAGGAACGCAGCATCTCGGGTCCGATGACTACCGGGGCGGGATGGGATACGACCCCGCGACCGGCAGGCCGTACGCGGACTTGTCGAACTCCTACATGGCCTACGAGGCGATGCGGATGACCGGGAATGTGGAGGACCAGAGAAAGGCCGGCGACCCGCGCGCGAACCTGGACTGGAAGGCGGCGCAGGATTTCCTGGGCAAGATCCAGAACATGTCCGGCACGAACGATGACAATGCCGGCGGATTCGCCTATCACCCGACGGAGAGCAAGGCCGGGACCTACACCAACGAGGCCGGCGAACTGCGGTTCCGATCCTACGGCAGCATGACGTACGCCGGATTGCTCAGCCTGATCTACGCGGACGTGGACAAGGACGATCCTCGCGTGAAGTCGGCGTTCGACTGGGCGGCGAAACACTGGACGCTCGAGGAGAACCCCGGCATGGGCGGCGACGGCCTGTTCTACTTCTACAACGTGCTTTCCAAGTCGCTGGCCGCCTATGGGGTGGACCGGATCACCGTCGGCTCGGGCCAGACGATCAACTGGCGTTCGGAACTCATCAAGAAACTCCTCAGCCTGCAGAAGATCGATTCGAAGACCGGCGGCGGCTACTGGGTCAACGAAAGCGGCAGATGGTGGGAGGCCGATCCCGTGCTGGTTACATCGTATTCCCTGCTCGCGCTTGAGATTGCGTCGAACCCATGACGTCGCGCACATTTTTCCAACCATTGGAAAAAAGACCCCGGAATTTTCCAACCATTGGAAAATTCGGGTTGCTTGTCGCGCTGGCGCTCATTTTTGGAATCGCCCCCGCCGGCGCCCAGACGTCGGCCCCGCAGCCCAACGCGGCGCGGGACTGGATCAATACCGGGAACGCATTCACCGCGGGCAAGCGGCTCGATGACGCCGCCGCGGCCTACCGGCACGCGATCGAACTCGATCCTTCCCAGGCGGTGGCGTGGAACAACCTGGGAATGGTCTGTCTTAATCTCGGCCATACGAATGAATCGGAAGCCGCATTCCGGCAAGCGATCAAGCTGAGGCCGGACTACCGGGACGCGATGACCGGCCTGGGCAAGGTCCTGTACGTGCAGGGCCGAATGGAGGAAGCGATCGGGGTCTACACGCAGGCGTTGGCGATGAAGGCGGGCGATGTCGAGAAATGGCTGAAGCTCGGGGACGATGTGAAGCCGGAAGAGGTGGCGGATGCGGCGCGTGTTCGAGATAACGAGCTGCGGATGAAGCAGGACCAGGTCCGGGCGTGGAACGACCTTGGAAATGCGTACTACGTGTTGGGCCGGATGGACGACGCGGCCGCGGCGTTCCGGCAGGTGGTCACGCTGAAGCCGGATGACCCCAACGGATGGAACAACGTCGGCATGGCGCTCGCGTCGGCCGGGCGTGCGGCCGAGGCAAAGGAAGCGTTCCTGCAGGTGGTGTCGCTGCGCGCGGCGGATGCTGTGACATGGAACAACCTGGGGCGGATGTACGACCAGGCGGGCGATTCGGAAGCTGCCCTCGACGCCTTCAAAAAAGCGATTGAACTGGATGCCCGATTCGCCCTGGCCTGGAACAACGCCGGCCTGCTGTACAGCAAACTGGGCCAGACGGATGAGGCCGTCCGGGCACTTGAGCGAGCCCGTGAACTGGACCCGCAGATCCAGGCGCAAGTGTGGAGGGACCTCTGCGTAACCTACATCAAGGCTGGCCGTCACGAGAAGGCCCGCGAGGCCTGGTGGGAACTGCAGAAGCTCGACCCCGGGATGGCCCAGAAGCTGGCCTCCTACGTCCGGTAGCCGGCCCCCGCTCCTCCTCACAGGATCGGGAGCGTTCTCGTTGGACACAAGCCCGGCCCCATGATAGATTGTCATCGTAGTCGAAGTGAACCCTCGAGGTTTCTATGGCGGCCGTAATTTGGGTTGTGGATGACGATCCGGGCATCAGGGATTTGCTGGGATTGATGCTCAAGGATCTCGGTTACAACGTCGAGCTTTTTGCCAATGGCAAGGAAATGCTCGACCGCCTCGAGACTCGCGTACCCGACCTCTTCGTCGTGGATGTCCGCATGCCCGAGATGAGCGGAATGGATCTGACCCGGGCGATCATGGAGAAGGATCCGCAGGCGCTGGTCATCATCCTGACGGGATTCCCCTCGATCGAAGATGCCGTGGAGGCCATCCAGATCGGAGCGAGCGACTACCTTTCCAAGCCCTTCAACAAGGCCCAGATCCAGGTCCGCATCGAACGCCTGCTCGGAAAGCGCCGGCTTCAGACCCGCTTGAAGAGAACGCGCCTGGCGACACGCACGCTTGTGGAAACGCTTCCGATCTGGATCATCCTCGGCATGCTGGCGGCCCGCTATTTCTGGTAGCGGTCCGATCCGGATCAGCTTGTCCTTGCCACCGCGGGAATCCCGCCCGCCGCGCTGCAGTTTGAATCCTGCTTGAACTCCGGCACGAGCTTGTGAAGCAGAGCCACGGCGGTCTTCTGGTCGTCCAGCTGGGCCGCCGCCTCGATCGCGGCGACGTCTTCCTCGAGGTGCTCCGGCCGGAAAGAGCTGGCGTGAGTGGCGATCATGATCTTTTCGTGGGCGGTTGTCCCGTAGGTTTCGCCTTTTGAAAAGAGCTCCTCGAACAGCTTCTCCCCCGGGCGGATTCCCGAGAAGTTGATTTCAATGTCCCGCCCGACCTCGAGACCGGACAGGCGGATCATGTCGCGCGCGAGGTTCACGATCTTGACCGGTTCGCCCATGTCGAGCATGAAGATCTCCCCGCCCCGCCCCATGACCGAAGCCTGCAGGACGAGCTGGACCGCCTCCGGGATCACCATGAAATACCTCTGCATCTCGGGGTGCGTGATCGTGATCGGGCCGCCCGCGGCGATCTGTCGCTTGAACGTGAGCACGACGCTCCCGCGGCTGCCGAGCACGTTGCCGAAACGCACAGCCACATACGACTTGCCGGTGTCGAGCGAGGACTGCCGCGTCAGGAGTTCCGCGACGCGCTTGCTGGCTCCCATGACGCTGGTGGGGTTGACGGCCTTGTCCGTGGAAATCATGACGACATGCTCGACTCCCACCGCGCGGGCCGCCTTGAGAAGATTGTGCGTGCCCAGGATGTTGTTGGTGACCGCTTCGCAGACATTGCACTCCATCAGGGGCACGTGCTTGTGCGCGGCGGCATGGAAGATGATTTCCGGCCGGCAGTGCTTGAACACCGACACCACCCGCCTTTCATCGCGGATGTCCGCGATGACCGGGTGCAGCACGGTGATGGATCCGTCGGGCAGGACGCCGGCCCTGCGCTTCCGGATCAGGGTGTTGAGCTCGCCCAGAATCTCGAAAATGCTGTTTTCGCCGTGCCCGAGGAGGCAGAGCTCGCTGGGTCCGGCGCGCAGGATCTGCCGGCAAAGCTCGCTCCCGATGGACCCTCCGCCTCCGGTCACGAGGATGCGCTTGCCGCGGATGAATTCGGTCACGGCGGCCATGTCGGTCTTCACCGGCTCGCGTCGGAGCAAGTCTTCGATTTCCACGTTGCGGAGGTGGTTGACATCGATCTTTCCCGTGATGATGTCGTACATGCCCGGAACGGTCTTCGAGGGGACCCGCGCCCTCTCGCAAAGCCCGGCAATCTCCCGGATCACTTTGCCCGGCGCCGTGGGCATGGCGATGATGACTTCCTGGATCCGGTGCTGTTTGACGAGACGCGGGATCGCCTCTTTCGTCCCGAGGACGCGAATGCCCTGGATCGACATCCCCATCTTGTCCGTATCGTCGTCGACGAATCCCACGGGGTCGAGGTTCAGCTTGTCGCTGTGCTGAAGTTCGTGGGCGATCATGGACCCGGCGTCGCCCGCGCCGACGATCAGGACGCGGGTGTGCCCGTGCCGTTCGGTTCGGCCCGTCCGGCGATCGATCGTGGCGATGGCGAGCTCGCTGAACCGGGTGGCCAGGAGCGCGACGAGGGTGAGCAGGCCGTCAATGAACGGCAGGGAGAACGGGCAGCTGATTGCCGGGAACAGATTGAATATGCGCTCGATGGCGACCAGGATCGTCAGCCGGGTGGTGACAATGCCGACGGCGGAAGCGATCGAGAGCAGTTCGTCGATCCCGGCATAGCGCCAGTAGCGGTTGTAGAGATCGTAGCGGAAGAAGACGGGAAGTTTGACGGAGATCGAAAGCGCCGTGTAGAACACGAGACCGCGCAGTTCCTGCTCGGACCATGCCCAGAAATCCTGGCGCAGGAGGAGCGCAAGCGCCGGCACACACAGGAAAAGCAGGGTGTCGATCAGGAGGAAATATCGATTGCGAATTCCCGGCATTCAGTCTCCAAGTTGACCTAACATAGCAGGAATCAACGAAATAGCGCGAGAAAAGTCTGCCAGAGGATTCCTACATCGGAGGCCGTCGTCCGGCGGTCCAGGTAGTCCAGGTCTATCCGCAGTTTGGCCGGCATGACCTCGCTCAAATAGCGATTCTCCCAATCGTCGCCGGTGAGCATGGCCTCCTCGTGCCGGTACCGGATCGACGCGGCGCTGGTGATCCCCGGCCGTACCGAAAGAATGCGCCTCTGCTCGGGCGTGTAGAGCGCCACGTAGCGCGGGTCTTCGGGCCGCGGGCCGACCAGGCTCATGTCGCCGCGGAGCACGTTCAGCAGCTGCGGAAGCTCGTCGATCTTGGTGCGGCGAAGGAGCCGGCCGATCGGCGTGATGCGCTCGTCCCCCGAGCGGGTGATGCCCGGGCCCGAGGCGGCCGCGCCGGCTCTCATGCTTCTGAACTTGAACAGCGTGAACGGAACGCAGGCCTTCCCCACCCTCTGCGCCCGGTGAAAGACCGGGCCGGGGGATGTCAGCTTGATCAGCGCCGCGACGGCGAGAAACAGGGGCGAGAGAAGGGTCAGCCCGAGCGCGGCGGCCAGCAGGTCGATGGTTCTTTGGATCATGGGGTCTGCAAAGCGTTACTGGGAGATGATGTCGCGAACCGCTTCGATCACGTCGTTCACATCCTGATCGCTCATCTTCGAGTAGATGGGCAGGCTGAGCGCCCGGCGATACTCGCGCAAGGCCAGAGGGAAATCCTCGGGGCGATACCCATAGGTCTCGCGGTAGTACGGGTGCAGGTGCAGGGGGATGAAATGGACGGACGCCCCGATGTTCCGCGCCTTCAGTTCCTCGATGAACCGGGCCCGGTCGATCTTCAGCCGGTCCAGGTTCAAGCGCAGGATGTACAGCTGCCACGCGTGCTGGATGCCCGGCACGACGGTCGGCGTCTCGAGTTCGGGATGCCGGCCGAAGGCTTCGGTGTAGCGCCGCGCAATTTCCGCGCGCCGCTCCAGCATGCGGTTGGCCTTCCGCAGCTGCGCCACCCCCATCGCGGCGGCCACGTCGGTGAGGTTGTACTTGTATCCGGGCGCGACCACTTCGTAGTACCAGCTTCCCTCGGCCGTGTAGCGTTTCCATGCGTCGTGGCTGATGCCGTGCAGGCTCATGATCCGGCAGCGCTCCGCCCAGTCCGCGTTGTTGGTCGTGAGCATGCCGCCCTCGGCGGTTGTGATCGTCTTCGTGGCATAGAAGCTGAAGCAGGCGATATCTCCGTCCGCGCCGATCATCCGGCCGTTGTAGCGGGCGGGGAACGCGTGCGCCGCATCCTCGATGACGCGCAGGTTCCGGCGCCGCGCGATCTCGTGAATGGGGTCCAGATCGGCCGATTGGCCGGAGATGTGAACGGGCAGGATGGCGCGAGTCTTTGCCGTGATGGCGGCTTCGATCAGGTTCGGGTCGATGTTCAGGGTGGCGGGGTTGACGTCCACCAGGACGGGTTTGGCGTTGAAGTAGCGGACCACCTCCGCGGTCGCCGCGAACGTGTAGGTGCTGGTGATCACTTCGTCGCCGGCCTTGAGGCCGATGGCCTCCAGCGCCAGGTGCATGGCGGCCGTGCCCGAGTTCAGCGCGACGGCGTGTTTCGCGCCGACGAACTCGGCAAATTCCTTCTCGAACTGCTTCACGACGGGCCCCGTCGTGACCCAGCCCGAGCGGACGACCTTGGTGATCTCGGCCAGTTCCGAGTCGTCGAAATCCGGGAGCGCGAACGGCAAAAATGCTGATCGTCTGTTCTTCATGGAGTTCCTAACTTCCGGGCAGCTGCGGCACGCACCCGCGCCGGTCGTTCCACGAACCGGCGAAACGGATCAGCCCGGACAGAAAGCCAAACCCGTAGCCCAGATGAAGGATACCATACACCAGCGGCAGCAGGCCAGCATATCGCCAGCCGCCGCGGGCCGCCGCCGCGACCGAGGCGGCCAGGTTGACGGTGATGTACGGAACGGCAACCGCGCAGAGAAGGACGAGCCCCGCGGCGGAGAACAGCGCCCACGCCGCCGTCACCGCCAAGGACGCCGCAAACGCGGGCGGCAGGAAGTGGCTCCATCGCATCTGGCGCGGGTGCTTCTGCATCACGCGCACCTTCCAGAACCCGTACCGGAAGTACTGCTTCGCCAGGCCTGCGGGCGAGTTTCGCGGCCGGTACGTCGCCCGAAGGAGAGGGCTCAGCAGGATGCGCCCCCCCTGCCCGTGCAGCCGGTAGTTGAACTCGTCGTCCTCGTCGCACAGCATCGATTCGTCAAAAAGACCGATTCGTCCGAGCACCTTGCGCGTCCACGCGCCGAGGAAAACGGTGTCCACCCACTCCTCGCGATCCGAGTACCGGAAGCTGGATCCCCCGGCCCCGAAGCGCGTGGTCGTGGCCAGCGCAACGGCCTCGCCGAACCGGTTGTCGCCGGCCGGGGGCGCGGACCCGCCGACGTGGTCCGCCCCCGTGCGTTCGAGTTCGCGCACGCAGTTCCGGACGTAGTCCGGCCCGATCTCGGAATGCCCGTCCATCCGGACGATCACGTCGCCCTTCGCCGCGAGGATCGCGGTGTTCAGTCCTGTCGCCGTCGTCTTCCGGGGGTTTTCGACGACGCGCAGGTTCGGATGCGAGCCCTGCAGCGATCGGATGATATCCGGCGTGCCGTCCTCGGACATCCCGTCGGCAACGATGCATTCGAGGAGGTCCGCGGGATAGTCCTGAGCCATGAGGCATTCCACGGTGCGACGGATGAACTTTGCCTCGTTGCGCACAGCCATCACGAGCGAAACGAAAGGCGGAGGGTTGGATGGCGTTCCGCTCATGCTCTCGACTCCATCACTCGGGCGTAGACGGCGAGGACCCGTTCGACCATGGTTTTCTCGGACAGCTCGCGCTCGGCGACTTCGCGGCCGTTCGAGCGGGTGTTCATCGACAGGATATCCACGACCGCCGCGCCCAGCGCCTCCGGAGTGCGCGCCGCGATCCGGCTCGGGTGCACATTGCGGAGCCGGGTGACGACATCTCCGACGTCCACCGCCACGACGGGGAGGTTGCACGACATCGCTTCCTTCACGACGTTGGGCGAACCCTCGACGTCGCTGGTCATCAGGAGGCAATCTCCCGCGCTCATCATCAGGGGCACCTGGTCGGGCCGGACCTCGCCGCCCATCGTCACCAGCCTGAGCTCCGGAAACTTGCGGCGCGCTGCGTCGACCGCCGCCTGCGCGAGATCGAGCCGCTTCCGGAGCGGCGCGTTTCCGATGTTGAAGACGGCGATCTTCTCCTGCGCGCCCCACCCCAGCCTTTGGCGCGCCTCATCGCGCGGCATCGGCCTGAAGAGATCGAGATCCACCGCCCCGGTGACCACTTCGGCCATCCGCCGCAGGGAAGCGGTCCAGAGCTCGTCTTTCAGGATGTCCGCGACGCAGATGATCGCGGACGCGCGCCAGGTTGAAAGGTACGACAGGGCGTGGCCCGCCCACACTTGGAGCTTGCCGACGTCCTCGTCCCATTTCACGTCCGTGCCGCGAAACGTGATGACCAGCGGGTACATGCAGGTCGCGGCGCAGAAGAAGGAGGTCATCGTGCCGTAGTGCGCGTGCACGATGTCGGGCTTGAACTCGGCGAGGGCCTGCCGGAAGCGGCGGACTTCGCGCAGGAGAACGAGCGGGTTTGTGCGGGACTGGAGGAAGAACCGGCCGGTGGTTACCCCGGCCTGCTCAATCGCGGTGGCCTGGCGCTTGGCGAAGATGTAGCCCGACCCGTCCGCCTCGCCCGGTATGACCTGCAGAACCCTCATCGACTCTTCCTCGTCGCGGAGACAAGCTCCTCATACAGCTTCTCGTAGGCGCGGACCATGGCGTCAAGGCCGAACTGCGCGGCGGCTGTTTCCGCCGCGTGTTTCCCGAAGGCGGTTCTCCTGCCCGGGTCGGCCATTGAAACCAGCGCGTCGGTAAACGCCGCGCTGTCGCCGCTGGCCACGAGCAATCCGTTCACTCCGTCCTGCACGATCTCGCGGCTTCCTCCGACCGCCGTGCAGACGACCGGCTTGCCGGCGGACATGGCCTCCATGACCGACAACGGCATGCCCTCCCATAGCGACGAGAGCACGAAGACATCCGCCGCCGCAAACAGCTCCGGCATGTCGGACCGCGCGCCGAGAAATCGAAGGCTCTGTCCCAGTCCGAGCCGCGCGGCCTGTTCTTCAAGCTGGGCCCGCGTGTCGCCGGCGCCCGCGAGCAGGAGCTTGGAGCCGGGCAGCCGGTCGGCGGCGCGCGCAAAGGCATCCAGCAGCATCGCGTGGTTC
>CAYQYB010000052.1:0-12725 GCA_964421535.1 uncultured Verrucomicrobiota bacterium
AGCTTGTGCACGACCTCCTCGGCGACGCGGTACAGCTGGTGCGTGTCGTAGCGCGGGCTGTAGAGAGCGGCGTTGACGATGGGGACATCGTCGATCTCGATCGGCTTGATGACCCAGCCCGTGATGCCGGGCGTCGTTTTGTCGATGTTCTGGAAGACCTTGCTGTACAGCTTGATCAGGCTCTTCTCCCGGTCCTGCCCGACATAAAAGCGCACCGTGACGATGGCCATGCCGGGGCGCGACATCGAATAGACGTACTCGACGCCATCGATCTGGTAGAGCATTCGCTCAAGACGGGAGGACACCAGCTTCTCAACTTCCTCGGCGCTGCCGCCGGGGTACATGATCAAAACGTCCGCCAGCGGCACCACGATCTGCGGCTCCTCCTCCCGCGGGGTGGCGATCAGGGCTGCCGCACCCGCCGCGAGGCTGACGATCATGAGCAGGATCGCCATGTTCCCGCGGAGGAACGCTTCGATCAGCCCGCTGAAAATGGATTTTTTCTGGTCCATGGGCTCAGTCCTCCGTCACGGGTTTCACAAGCACCGTTTCGCCGTTCCGAAGCCCCGAAAGGATTTCGACTTTGTCGCCGGTCGCGGGGCCGGACTTCACGAGCCGGCGCACGGCGCGGTCTTTTTCGACGACCTGCACCATCTCCAGCTGGCCGGACCGGTATACGGCCGACGCGGGCGCGAGAAGGGTCTCGCGCGCATCGTCGTCGACGAACAGCCGGCCGAAGGTGCCGGGAAGGATGTCGCCGGTCGTGTCGTCGAGCCGGATCTTCACGAGCTGGGTCCGGCTCATGGGGTCGATCTCGCTCACGATCTGGGTGACGCGGCCTTTGAAGACGCGGGCCGGGCGCTCGAGCGTCACTTCGACTTCCTGGTCCAGGGCGAGCTTGTCGATGAGGCGGACCGGCACGGGCGCCTCGAGGCGCATGCGCTTGGAATCGTACACGGTCAGAAGAACCTGGCCCGGGTTGGCCAGGTCGCCCACCTCGATCCGCCGGTCCGTGACGATGCCGTCGATGGGGGAATCGATCTGGGCGTAGGACAGCATCACGCGCATTCGTTCCACCTGGGCCTTTGCGCTGTTGTACGCCGATTCGGCCGCGGTGAACGCCTGGTCCGTGGTGGCCTTGCTCTCCAGCAGCTGCTTTGCGCGCTGGTACTCGGTCTCAGCCTGCTTGAGCTGGGCTCCCGCGGCGGCCATTTGCTCCGCGATCTCGCGGCTGTCGAGCGTGACCAGCGTCTCGCCCTTCTTCACCGCGCTTCCGGCGGACACGAACACCTCCTTCACGTAGGCGGGGATGCGCGCGCTCAGGTGGATCTGCTCTTCCGAAGCGGCCGTTCCGATCACGTCGATGCGGGGCGCGACGTTCTCCAGCTTGACCGTGAACGTTTCCGCGCCGGCGGGCAGGGGAACGCCCGCCTCGTGCGCCAGGTCCCCCGGCTTCACCTTGGCGCGGCACGAGCCCGCGGAATACATGATCACGATGGCCAGCCCGACGACGCCGGCGATGGGTTTCCAATACTGTTTCAGCATGGCTGTGTTCATCTTCTCTCCTTGTCCGTTGTCAGTGGTCCGTTGTCCGTGGTGGGGCGAGGCGTCCCCGCCGAGCCGCCTGGATGGTAACGCGGCTCAGCCGGAGGCTTCGCCCTACCGCTCTGTCCCCAGCACTCCCTTCGCTCTGCTCAGATTCGCCTGCGCCGTCAGGTAGTCGTAGTACGCCGCGACGTTGCGCGTGCGTGTGGCCGTCAGTCCGACCTGCGCGGTCAGCAGCTCGGTGATGTCCGCCGCGCCCTGCTTGTAGCGCTCCTGGGTGATGCGGAGCGCCTCTTCGGCGGTGGTCAGCGAGCGGCTCGCGACATCCAGGCGCTCCCACGCTTCCTGGATCGCAAGCTGTGCCTGGGTCAGGTCCAGCTTGAGATTGTCGCGGGCCTTTCGCTCCTGCGCCCTGGCCGCCTCGTAGTTGGCTTTTGCGGATTCGGTGGAGGCGCCGCGGCGGAAGCCGGTGAAGAAATCCCATTCGGCCATCGCGCCCGCGAAGTAGCTCTGCTCGAAGTCGGACGAGACGTCGCTGTCCCAATCCAGCGACCCGAACGCGCTGACGGTGGGGAAGTAATCGCGACGGGTTTTCTTCCACGCGTTCTCCTGGATGCGCGTGTTCAGACGGGCGGCCTTGAGTTCGGCCCGATCGTCGATGGTGTCTTCCTCCTGCGCGACCGGAGGCGAGAGGTCTGTCCGCTCTTTCTCGGGGAGCGGGCCTTGCGGGACGAGATCCTGGCCGATGGCCGTGTTGAGCGCCGCGACGGCAAGCCGTGCGCCGTTCTTCGCGCGAATCATATCCTCGCGGGCCTGCGCCATCTTGACCTCCAGGTTAAGCACGTCCGTCTGGACCGCCGAGCCCGCCTTGAATCGCTCGTTCGCGACTCGCAGGTTTTCCTCCAGGCTGGCCACCGTCTCCTCCTGGACTTTCACAAACGCCTGCGCCTGAAGGACCCCGTAGTAGCCGCGCGTCACCTGGTAGATCAGTTCGTTGCGAATCGCTTCTGCCTGCGCCTTCGACGCGTCGGTCCCGAGTTTCGCCATGTCCCGGTACAGGCCGCGCTGGCCGCCGTCGAGCAGGCGCCACTTCTCGCCGATGCCGGCCCTCAGGTTCTCCGTGTCGTCCGGGTTGTTGATGTCGAACCCCGGGGCCATCATGTTGAGGCTCCGCTGGTTCAGCGCCATGAACATCGCCTGCCCGGCGTTGTCGGTGCGCCCGTAAGTGCCGGCCAGCGAGAGCTGGGGGTAGTAGGCCGACTCGGCTTCGCGGATCGCCGCGCGGGCGGACTCGACCCTCTGCGCCGCCGCCTGCGCGTCCGGATTGTCCGTCAGCGCGGTCTCGATGCAGTCCTCGAGAGTGACGGCTTGGGCGGATGGAAGCGTCAGAAACAAGGCGGCGAACACCAATCTGAGCATCTGACCTCTGACGTCTGATCTCTGACTTCTCATGCCTTCCCTCCTTTTCCTCGAATGCAGCTCAATATCGTCAGCGAACGCGGATCCGCGATCCGGTACCACACTTCCTTGCCGCGGCGCTCGGCGCCGATCAGGTTGGCGCGCCGCATCTGGTTGAGATGCTGGGATGTCGCTCCCTGGGGCAGGCCCACGCGTTCCACGATGGTGTGAACCGGAGCCTCGTCCTCGGATTCCAGGATCTCGATGATCTTGAGCCGGTCCGGATGAGCCAGCAGCTTCAGGACCTGCGCCATCCGCGCCAGAAGATCGTGCGACAGCTCGCCCCCGCATACGGATTTGGTTTTCATACCGGCTAACATATATAATAATAATGATATGTCAATATAATGATATGACAAATCTCGTTGTGCCTTTTGCGCCTCTTTGTGGCTAAATCCCGCCATGATCGTCGACACCTTGGAAAACGCGGCCCGGCACACGGGCCTGCACCCTTTGTTCGCCGCGGCTTTTGATTTCCTGAAGAGGCCTGAGACGCGCGAACTGCCGGTCGGGCGCCACGACGTCATGGGCGACCGCGTGTTCGCGCTGGTCGGAAAGGACCAGGGCCGCGGTCGCGAGAAGTCGCCGCTGGAAGCTCATCGGAAGTACATCGACATCCAGTACGTGGTCTCCGGCGACGAGTGGATGGGCTGGCGCGACTTGGCGTCGTGCCGGGACACGGGCGGGGGATACGACGCCGCCCGGGAGATCGAGTTCTTCACCGCCGCGCCCGAAACCTGGTTCCCGGTGCCGCGCGGCTCCTTCGCGATCTTTTTTCCCGACGACGCGCACGCGCCGCTCGCCGGGACGGGCCCGGTGCACAAGGTGGTCGTGAAGGTCGCGGTCTAGAAGAAGTGTGTCCTCAGCAGCTGTTCGGCCGCTTCCTGCCACGACGAGTCGTATCTTCCGCCAGGGCACAAGCGAATCATGATCCGCCGCGAAGCGCGCTTGCCGGGCGAGTGCATGTCCAGAAACCGATCCGACACCAGCGGCGGGAAACGGTTCAACCCGGCAACGAGCAGATCCAGAAGGTCCAGCGGTTCTTCCGTCTCCGGCTCGAGGACAAACTGCCAGAGGATGTTCGGCTCGGCGGCAACGGACTCGCGAATCGTCTTCAGGATGCGCCCGCGACGCTCGAAAAGGTTCCGACCCTTGAAAAACATCGCGCGGCGATTTTCCAAGCCTTGGAAAAGGTCGGGCAGATTGCGTCCGACGAATCGATGGGTCGGGCAATCGGCGATGATACCCAGCTTCCTTTGAACCAGCGTTTCCGTGCGCCGGAGTTCCTCGGCTGACAAGCTTGCGGTGGATTGGACCTGGTACGGCGGGCGGTCGAGCGCGCGCAGTCCGAAACGGCGCCGGTCCCGGCGGATTTCCGTTCCGGGCAACAGAAGCGTCTGAAGGCATTGAACGCGTATTCCGCGGAGCTTCGCCGCCCAATCCAGCATGTTGCGGATTTCGTTCAGGTCCTGGCCGGGCAGTCCGTACATCAGGTCCACGGTCACGAGAATCCCGGCTCGCGCCAGAGCGCGGATGCCGCGGTCCAGACGTTCCAGATTGGTCGGTCGGTGGATGCGGCGGAGCGTTTCGGGGTTCCGGCTCTGGACGCCGACCTCGATCTCTCGGAAGTTGGCGGCAGCGAGAAGGCGGGCGTCATCCGTTGTGATTCTGTCGGCCTGGAGTTCGGCGAAAAATTCCAGCCGGCGGCCCCAATTCAACTTCGCGAGTCCCGCGATGATCTTCCGGAACTCCGGATTCGCGTTGAATGTGGGATCGATGAAGCGAATCTCGCGCGCGCCGCGACTGCGCAGAACGCAGACGCGACGGAGGACGTCGTCGGCGGGCAGAAAGCTGACGGCATGCCGCCGGTGGCCGTAACAGCAGTAAGAGCAACGGAGGGGGCAGCCGCGAGTGGTTTCCAGGTAGGCCATGCCGTTCGCGTCCGGCTTATTATAAGGATAGGCCGCGGGCGGCAGATCGGTTCGCAGGTTGAATGCGGGTGGTTTTGCGGGTGGAGCGTATCGTTGGCCCGTGCGCAGGGCCTTGAGGATGGCGGGAAAGACCTTCTCTCCTTCGCCGGATACCGCGACATCCGCCGTCCGGCTTCGAAAGAGAAACGGATGATCGGGCGCGACCTCCGGCCCGCCGGCGACGACCTTCAGCTTCGGCAAGATCCTGCGCGCCTTCCTGACCAGGTCGAGCGTGCGTTCGATGTTCCAGAGAAAAAGGGTTGCCGCGATGACGTCGGGCTTCAGCCGCGTGATCGCCGCGAGCAGGCGCCGGTCATCGAGCCGGTCCGCGTTCGGGATGGAGACGACCTTGTGGAACCGGCCCTCGGCAGACCGCTCCAGCGCGTGCCGGAGGTAGACGGCCGCGAGCGGAAGGTTCTCTTGCTGGCCCCGCGCGTCGTGGTCAAGCCGCGGCAGTTGAAGAAATAGCAGTTTCATCGAGTTGGTTCCGGCACCTGTTTACTGTATTGCCGTGCATCTCTCAAAGTCGTAAATTGTCGCGCAGGTTTTCCGTGCCCCGGTAGCTCAGTTGGACAGAGCAGCGGTTTCCTAAACCGCAGGTCGCGCGTTCAAGTCGCGCCCGGGGTACCATTTGTCATTCAACCCATCATGAAAACAAACACAAGAATCGCGGGAATCATCTGCTTGCTGGTGCTGGGCCTGTCCGCGGCGCGGGCCGATTGGCCGCACGTCGTCAAATCGGCCGACGGCGTTCCGATTTCGTACGAGGTCTATGGCTCGGGCGAGCCGACGTTGGTTTTCGTCCACGGCTGGAGCTGCGACGCGCGCTACTGGCGCGAGCAGGTTCCGTTCTGCTCGAAGAAGCATCGTGCAGTTGTCCTTGATCTCGCCGGTCACGGTCATTCGGGTCTGTCGCGCGCGAAGTATACGATGGCGGCGTTCGGCGAGGATATCAAAGCCGTGACGGAAGCCGTTGGCGCGGACAAGGTGATCCTGATCGGGCATTCGATGGGCGGGTCGGTCATCGCCGAGGCGGCGCGGCTCATGCCGGGCCGCGTCATCGGACTGATCGGCGTGGATACTCTGGAGAACGTCGAGTATCCGCTGACGCAGGAGGAGTTCGTGAAGATGACGGCGCCGCTGCGCGAGGATTTCCAGGCCGGGTCCCGGGGCTTCGTCGGCCAGATGTTTTCGACCAATACCGATGCGCAGCTCCGCGAGTGGATTCTCTCGGACATGTCCGCGGCGCCGCCGGCGGTGGCGATGAGCGCGATGGACGAGATGATGTCCCAGTTCACCAGCGGCGAGGCGGCCAAGGTGTTCGAGCAGGTCCGCGTGCCGGTAATGTCCGTGAACGGAAGCCTGTGGCCGATCAACTACGAGGCCAATCGCAGGCACATGTCGTCGTACGACGCCATCGTGCTGACGAACGCGGACCACTTCCTGATGATGGACCGGCCGGCGGAGTTCAACGCCGCGCTGGAAGAGGCGGTGGAGAGGCTCCTGAAGAACGCCGCGGAACCTTGACGGTGCGCTATCTCTTTTCCGGATCGAGTTGAAGCCTGACGCCTTTGATCTTCTCTTCGCCGAATCTCTTCTGAAGGTTGGCGAGGACCTGCTTCTGCCCGTAGCGGCTCAGGTCGCTGAGCCATGCGGGATGATCCACGAAGATGTGGAGGATCTTCCTCTCGAGGCGTCCCGGGCGCGCGTGCTTCGCGACCTGCGGTCCGACGAGCGACTCCCACTCCGAAATGAGCTCCTTCTCCCAGAACCGTTGATCCAGGCCCATGCCTTTGACGACGCTGGCGACCACGGAGTCGATGGGGGCCGAACAGTCGGGTTGAGGGGGCGTCGTCCGCGCGATGTGATGCCGTTCGCGCTCCACCTGCCAGCGTGATTTGTCCTCGCGTTCCCGTGCCATGGCGAAGAGACACGTATCACAAAGGACGCGGTCGTGCGACTTCGGAATTGATTACCGGAAAGGTTGGTTCACAATTCCCCGTCGACCGCTTTCGGGAGGTTTCCGCGATGAACAACGTGATTCAGGCGTGTGCGAGAACCGTCGCCTGCGTGCTGTTGGGTTCCATGCTGTGCGCGTGTGCGACAACGTACGAGGCGAGGTCGGTCCATCCCTCCGGGTTCCTCGGCGACTACTCCAAGCTGAAGAAGATCCGCAGAGGCGGTTCCGCGCTGCTTTACGTCAACGAGACTGCCATCGCCGGCCGGTACAGCAAGGTCATCCTCGATCCCATCCAGATGTACGGTCCCACGAACGGCGCCTTGGCCAGGCTGTCCAAGACCGATCAACAGACGCTCGTCAATTACCTGGATGCGGCGCTCCGCGTGTACATGACCAATATCTACGCGGTCGTGGACCAGCCGGGGCCGGATGTGATGCGCATGCGCATGGCCATCACGGAGGCGAAAGGAGCGAACGTGCCGCTCGACGTGGTTTCGAGCGTGGTTCCGTTCGGGCTGGCTGTCAGCGTTGTGAAGGAATTGGCCACGGGCGCGCACACGGCGGTGGGGCAGGCGGGCCTCGAGTGCGAGGGATTGGACTCGGTGACGGGCGAGAGGATGTTTGCCTTCGTCGACGCGCGCGTCGGGCGGAAAGTGACGGGGCGGTTCGACAAGTTCAGAAAGTGGCACACGGTGCAGGACGCATTCGAGTTCTGGGCGAAGAAGATATCGGATGAAGTGCAGAAGGCCCGGTTGCAGGCGAAGCAGGCGGCTCAGCCCGAGCCGAAACCGTCCGTGTCACCGTGACGAAGAAAAGCCCGCCGCGCTTGCGGCGAGCCGGGGTTGGGCGGACAAAGGGAATGAAGATGGCCTAGCGATGGGGGCGCTTGGCGCCGGGCGGTCCGAAGCGGATCATCCAATCAACGGCCGCGCGGTCCCACCCGATATCGTGTCCGGCCTTCTCGCTCTCGTAGTACTTGTGAAGAAGGATCTCCCTCTTCATGTTGTCCCACTGACGGAAAAGCAGGGTGTTCTGGACCCAGCGCGGGTCAAGAGGGTTGGAATCAACATCATGTTCAAGCTTCTTCATGGCTCTTCTTGACACAGCTTATCAAGTTCAATTGTAAGAGTACCCCTACACGAGAATTTGTAAAGGGGATCGATTTCAGGCTTATGTAAAACGTTAAACTACAATAGATTATAGAAACGTTTTACCTGCAGGGATCGGTCCCGTTTGAGCGTTTGAAGTCGAATTGTGTCAGACTGATTTGATTCGTGAAGGCGTGAAGGTAGATTGGAGCAAGAAAGGAGAGGGAGAAATGAAGAGACTGATGATTGTGGCGGTGGTTGCGGCGATGTGCGTGGGCGTGATGACGTCGTGCGTCTGTTCGAAGGGCGACGCGAAGTCGTGCAAGCCGGCAAAATGCGAGGCGGCGGGCAAGGCGGGAATGTCCGTCGACAAGTGCCCGGTCATGTCGAAGCTGAACCTGACGGAAGAGCAGAAGGTCAAGGTGCAGGCGATATGCGACAAGTGTTCGCAGGGGAAGTGCTCGAAGAAGGCGTGCAAGGAAATGTCCGAGGAATTGGAGAAGGTTCTCACGCCCGAGCAGATGGCCCAGTACAAGGCGGCCTGCGCGGAAATGAAGAAGGACGGCAAGTGTTGCCAGAAGGGCGAGAAGTCCTGCTGCAAGAAGGCCGACAAAGCCTCGTGCGCCGCCAAGAAGGCGGAGTGCGGCGGCGAAGCAAAGTAATTGAGCCGTCATGAGTCGTGTGGAGACGCCCTTCGGGGCGTCTCCACTTTTTTTGGTGCTTTCCTCGTGCCGTTCCTCTACAACTCCGACCGATGCTCAGCACGCTGAATTTGAACGGGACGTGGAGGGTCCGCTGGAGCGACGGCACTCGCGGGCGTCCGGAATTCGCCAACCAGGAAGTCGTCGATCCCGACCGTTACGTCGACGCGCAGGTTCCCGGCGAGATCCATCTGGACGCCTGGAAGGCGGGCTGGATTCGCGATCCGTACGTCGCCACGAACTGCCTCGACGCGCGCTGGGTGGAGGAGTGCGTCTGGAGCTACCGCCGGCTGTTCTCCGTTCCGTCCGGCGCGTTGAAGGGCCGCGCCTGGTTGGTATTTGAAGGCTTGGATCTCGTAGCAACCATCGTCCTGAACGGCGTCGAGATCGGTCGCCACAGAAACTCGTTTTACCCGTGCCGGATCGAGGTGACCGGGAAACTGCGCAAAGGCAGGAACCTGCTGACGGTCCACGTGGAGTCGGGCCTGTTCGATGTCGCGGACAAGCCCGTGGGCGGGTACGAGGTGGGGCTCGGCCAGCGCCTGCACAAGCGCCACTGGCTGCGAAAGCCGCAGTGCCAGTTCGGCTGGGACTGGTCGACGCGTCTCGTCAACGTGGGCATTCACAAGCCGGTGCGGCTCGAATGGACGACGGACGCCGCGCGCTTGGATCAAACGGTTCCTCTCGTCGAGCTTTCGCCGGATCTGAAGACGGGCACGGTTCGCGTGCGGCAGCTCGTGGAGAATTCCGGCAAGCGAGCGCTTCGCGGGAAGATGACCGTTGAGGTGGCGGGTGCCCGGCGGACGGTCGATGTCGAAATCAAGCCGGGTCTTCACGCGTGCGAGGCAAGCATCACGGTCAAGAACCCGAAGCTGTGGTGGCCGGTCGGGCATGGCCCGCAGAATCTCTACACGGTCCGCGTGACCGTGCGCGCCGGCGGCAGAACGCTCGGCACGCGAACCGCGCGCATCGGCTTCCGCCACGTACGGATCAACCAGGGCCGCCATCCCGAGCGGGGCCGCTACTTCAACTTCGAGATCAACGGCAGGAAGATTTTCCTCAAGGGCGCGAACTTCGTGCCGGCCGACATGATCTTCGCGCGGATCGACCGAGAGCGGTACGACCGGCTCACGGACCTGGCCCTGGAGGCCAACTTCAACTTCCTGCGCGTGTGGGGCGGCGGGCTGTACGAGAGCGACGACTTCTTCGACCTCTGCGACCGCAAGGGCATCCTCGTGTGGCAGGAGTTCATCTACGCGTGCGCAAAATATCCCACGACCGACCAGGCCTTCTTCGACGACGTGAAGGCGGAGGCGGTGTTCAACATCCGCCGGCTTGCCGAGCATCCGAGCCTGATCGTCTGGTGCGGCAACAACGAGATGGAGCAGGGGAGCTGGGACTGGGGTTACGACCGCGGCGTGGTCCTGCCCGACCACGCGTTCTTCCACATCACCCTGCCGCGCCTGCTCTCCGCGGAAGATCCGTCGCGTTACTACCAGCCGAGTTCGCCGTATTCGCCGGACGGCCTTCCGCCGACGCAGGACGACGTCGGCGACCAGCATCCGTGGTCGATCGGTTTTGCGAACGCGGACTTCCGCGACTACCGTAAAATGATCTGCCGCTTCCCGAACGAGGGCGGGTTCCTCGCGCCCACGTCTCTGCCGACCGTCCTGGCCTGTCTGCCGGAAGGCCAGCGGCATGTGGGCTCGTTCGCCTGGCAGGTGCACGACAACTCCGTGGACAGCTGGGGCGAGCCGAGTTACACGCACAAGATCATGACGACGTGGCTCGGGCGCCACATCAAGACGTTCAAGCTGGACGACCTCGTGTACTGGGGCGGACTGCTCCAGGGCGAAGCCTTGCGGGAGTACTGCGACAATTTCCGCCGCCGGATGTTCGACAGCGGCGGCGCGGCGTTCTGGATGTACAACGACTGCTGGCCCGCCACGCGGAGCTGGACGATCGTCGATTACTACCTGCGCCGCACCCCGTCGTTTGAGCCGGTGCGCCGGGCGATGGCGCCGGTCAGCGTGGTCGTCGCGGAAGAAGGATCGGAGATTGTTGTGTTCGGGATCAACGAAGCGCAGGAGGCGGTGAAGGCAAGCTTGCGCTACGGAGTGTTCAACATCGGCGGCGGGTTCCCGATCGACCGCACCGTGTCGGCGGTCCTCGCGCCGAACGCGTCGACCCGGCTCGCGAGCTTCCCGAAATCGGAGTGGAGGAAGCGGGATGCATCCGCTGCTTTCGCGATGCTGGTGCAGGGCTCGAGGCTGCTCGCCCGCAACCGGCTGTTCCTGCCGTTTTTCAAGGACCTGAAGTGGAAGCCGGCGCGAGTGCGCGCGGCCGTTCGGAACGGCCGCGCCTTGTTCGAAAGCGCGACGTTCGCGTGGGGCGTCTGCATTGACCTCGGCGGCGAGAAAGCCCTGTCCGATAACTTCTTCGACCTGTATCCCGGCGTGCCGTATTCCATCCCTTGGAAATCGAAACAGGCGCCCAGGATTCTGAAGGTGGGGAATCTGAAGTAACTCGCACGGAACCCACCCCGGCCTTGCGGCCACCCCTCCGTGGGAGGGGATTCCCATTTGAGTTCCCCTCCTTGGAGGGGACACAGGGGTGGGTTTCTGCTTCTACTTCCCGCAGAGGTTCTGTCGGATGAACTGGAAGCTCTGCTTCAGCGACTCGAAGGGATCGCGCGGGCAGACGTCCTGCTCCGGCACGAACCACCGGCAGCCCGACTCTTCCGCGGCGGGCACGATCTCTGCCCAGTTCAGGTTGCCGTTGCCGACCTCGGCAAACACGACTTCGTTCTTCGCGCTGATCGCGTAGTCCTTCATGTGCAGCACGACGAGGCGGCCTTTCATGCGGCGGCACCAGTCCGCCGGGTCGCCGCCCCCGAACTGCACCCAGTACGTGTCCAGCTCCGCCTGCACGAAGCGCGCGTCCGTCTCCGCGTACAGGGCCTCCAGCACGGTCCGGCCGGCGACGCGCCGGAATTCCATGTGATGATTGTGGTAGCAGAACGTGATGCCCGCCTTGTGGAACGCCTCGCCCGCCGTGTTCAGCTTCCTGGCGAATTCGCTGACCTCGCGGACGGAACCGAACGGCGGGTTGGCGCCCGGCCACGGGTAGGTGGTGATCCGGCAGCCGAGCTTCTGAAGTTTCTCGATCACGCGCTCCGGGTTGGCGAAGAGCAGCTCGCCGTCCTCGTGCGTCGCGCAGCAGGCCAGGCCCTCGTTCTTCAGGATTCGCGCAAGCTCGCCGTCCTCGATCGGCCCCGCGCCGCTGACCTGGACGGCCTCGTAGCCGATGGCCCGAACTTTGCGCAGGCTGGAGGCGATGTCCCGCGGCGTCTTGAGGTGATCCCGGACGGTGTACAGCTGTGCGGCGACCTGGTGCAGGTTCATGATGTCATCCTTTCTCGAGGCCCCTCAGGAAACGGGCGTAAGCCGCGGCGTTCAGCGGAAGCTCGACGGTTTGATTCTTCGAGGACGAGTGAATCATGGCGTTGGCAAGTTCCAGGGATCGCAGGCCTTCCGCGGCGGGCGCGACGAGCGGCGCGCCGTCGAGGATGGCGTCGACGAAGTTGCGGATCAGGGCCTGGTGCAGCTCGCCGGGCCGCGGCAAGCGGATGACCGTGCTGCGCGCGGCAGGTTTGGCCATCGGCTCGCGCGAGGTTCTCCGGAACCGCGCGGCGGATACGGCGTTCCGGGTGAGCGTCAGCTTTCCGCCTTCGAGAACGATCCGGCCGAGGTCGCCGGCGATCTCGAGGCGGTTGGCTCCCGGCGCCTCGCCCGTGGAGCCGATGAAGACGCCGGTGGCCCCGCCCGCGTACTCGAAGTAGGCCGTGACCTCATCTTCCGTGGCGATCGGGTGGTGCTTGCCGATCGAGCAGAACGCGCGGACGCGCTCCGGCATGCCGCACATCCACTGCAGGAGGTCGAGGTGGTGCGCGTACTGGTTCATGAGGATGCCGCCGCCCTCGTGCCGCCACGTGGCGCGCCAG
>CAYQYB010000053.1:0-12696 GCA_964421535.1 uncultured Verrucomicrobiota bacterium
TGCTCACAAATTTCGAAGCTGCAGGTCTTCTTCCCCTCGCGGGTGAAGGGATTGTAGCCCGTGTTCCGGTTGAACCAGCCGCGGCGCTCGCACACCTTCAGGCACAGATCGAACGCGTCGTCGTACGTTCCGCGCACGGCAATCACCTTCGCGCCGAAAATCAGCAGCTGGGCGATCTTCGCCGGCGGCGCCTTCTCCGGGACGAAAATCACGCACGGCATTCCGACGCTCGCCGCGAGACATGCCATCGAGCTTCCGGCGTTGCCGGTGCTCGCGCCTGCGACGACCTTCGCGTTCGTCTCGCGGGCCCGGACCAGCGCGACCGCGCCCGCCCGGTCCTTGAACGACGCGCTCGGATTCAGCCCGTCGTCCTTCACATAAACATGCTTCAGCCCCACGGAAGCCCCAAGCCGGTCGGCGTGGTACAGCGGCGTCATGCCGACTTTCAGCGGAGGCGCAAGGTCGATGCGGCTGATCGGAAGAAGGTTCGCGTACCTGAAGATATCCTGCCGCCCGGCGGCCACCATTCGATCGCGGGCCACCTCGTGCTTCAATCGGTCGTAGTTGTAAATGACCTCCAGGTTTCCGCCGCAGGCGGGACAGATGCAGCCGGCGAAGTCGCGGTCCTGGCCCGCGCCGCACTTGAAGCATTTGAAGCCGGTGAAGAACATTCCTTCCTTTCGCGTCTACAACGTGATGTGCGTTCCCGTCTTCCCGTGAATCGCGTCCTCCAGCAGATGAGGCTGCGTGATGATCACGTGCTTGCCGCCGTTCTTCAGGTAGTCGATCGCCGCGGCGACTTTCGGGCCCATGCTGCCGGCGGGAAATTGCCCTTCCGCCAGGTACTTCTCCGCTTCGGCAACGGTCATCCTGTCGATGAACTTCTGGTCCGGCTTGCCGAAGTTCAGCGCGACCTTGTCCACGCCCGTCGAGATCACGAAAATATCGGCCTTCAGGTTCTTCGCGAGCAGGCATGACGCGAGGTCCTTGTCGATCACCGCGGCGCATCCCTGCAGGTCGCCGTTGGGCTTCCGGACCACGGGGATTCCGCCGCCGCCGACGGCAATGACCACGATATCGTTCTGCAACAAGGTGTTGATCACGTCCTGCTCGATGATTTCGAGCGGCTTGGGCGAAGGCACCACGCGCCGCCAGCCGCGGCCCGCGTCTTCCTTCACGGCCCAGCCGTCCTGCTTGCGATGGCTCTCCGCGTCTTCGGGCGAGAAGAACGGGCCGATCGGCTTCGTCGGATTCTTGAACGCCGGATCGTTCTTGTCGACCACAACCTGCGTCACCACCGACACCATCTGCTTCTTGATGCCCTGCCGCCGAAGCTCGTTCATCAGCGTCTGCTCAACCTGGTAGCCGATCGCGCCCTGCGTGTCCGCGACGCAGCTCTCCAGCGGAACCTGGTGGAGCTGGGTCTTCGCGATCTCGGAGCGCATGAGGATGAATCCCACCTGCGGCCCGTTGCCGTGGGTAATGACGATGCGGTAGCCTTCCTTGACGAGCGCGGCGATGTGGTGGCTGGTTTCGCCGGCGGCCCTGTACTGGTCCAGCACGGTCATGTGCTTCGCGTCGGTGATCAGCGAGTTGCCGCCGATGGCGATGATGACCAGAGGAGGTTTGTTCATATCGATTACCCCGCTTCTCGTCCTATCCCGCAGTCCGAGTTTCAAGTTTCCAGTGTCGAATCTGACACCTCACACGACTCGCGGTGTGCCTCGCTTCATCAGCTTCTCCAACACACCCGCTGCATCTTTGAACTTCATCGTCAGTATCATCGCCGCGATGACGTACGGCTTCCAGCCGGCTTCCTTGTAGGTCTCGATGCGGTACTTCTCGAAAACGGTGTCCTGCACCTCGCCGGCGTCGCACGACACGCCGGTGATGTCCGCGGGCAGGCAGTGCATGTAGAGGGCCTTGCCGCCCTTCGTGAGCTTCATCTTCTTTTCGGTGCACTCCCAGTCCTTGAAGTTCGCATTCTGGGCGAGGCACTCCTTCTCCAGCGCCTTGAGCCCGTCGCGGTCGTTCGCCTTCAGCAGCTTCGTCCGCCGGCCCATGACTTCGTACGACGCCCACGACTTCGGGTACACGATGTCCGCGTCCTTGAACGCCTCGTCCATCGAGGTGCTTTCGGTGAAGATGCCGCCGCTGTCCTCCGCGTTCTGCCGCGCGACGTCCACGACGTCGGGAATCAGGTCGTAGCCGGGCGGGTGCGCGAGCGCGACGTTCATGCCGAAGCGCGTCATCAGGCCGATGATGCCCTGCGGGACCGACAAGGGCTTGCCGTAGCTCGGCGAGTAGGCCCACGTCATCGCGATCTTCTTGCCCTTCAGCTTGTCGATCGACCCGAAATACTCCGTCAGCCACATCAAGTCCGCCATCGCCTGCGTCGGATGGTCCACGTCGCACTGCAGGTTCACGATGCCCGGCCGCTGCGGAAGCACGCCGCGCTTGAACCCGTCGTCCAGGGCCTCCCCGACCTCGATCATGTACGTGTGGCCCGCGCCGAGAAACATGTCGTCGCGGATGCCGATGACCTCCGTCAGGAACGAAATCATGTTCGCCGTCTCGCGGACCGTCTCGCCGTGCGCGATCTGCGATTTGCCCTCGTCCAGGTCCTGCACGGCGAGGCCGAGCAGGTTGGAGCCGGACGCGAACGAGAAACGCGTGCGCGTCGAGTTGTCGCGGAAGTTCGACACCGCGAGGCCGCTGTCGAAACAGCGTGTGGAAATATTGCTCGTGCGCAGGCACTTGAGCGCCTCGGCGACGAGCATGACCAGCTTCAGCTCCTCGACGGACTTGTCCCACGTCAGCAGGAAATCTTTTGAATGCAGGCTGGCCTTAAGTTTCTGAATCTCGCTGAGAATCTTCGGAAAGTCCGTCTTTGTTGTCATGACCTCACTTGCTCCTGGTGGTGTGACTCGCTGTAAATGTAGCGAATATCCCCTCCGGCGTTTAGCCATTAACGTCGACCGGCACGTCGAGGATAGCAGATGGACGCGCTCTATCAAGACTTCCTCAATCGTCCTCGTCCTCGCTTGCTCGTCGTCGTCCTCGAGCACGAGGACGAGGATGACGACGAGGACGATTAGAACGTGATTTTACCCTCCCCCTGCTGTACCCTTCTCCCACCATGCAACCGTTCGTCGGTTCGATCTTCGAGATCTTCAAGGTCGGCGCGGGCCCGTCGAGTTCCCACAGCATCGGGCCGCAGCGCGCCGCGAAGTGGTTCCTCCAGATGCTCGGCACGCCGCCGCACCGGATCCGCATCACGCTGTACGGCAGCCTCGCGGCCACGGGCAAAGGACACCTCACCGACAAGACCATCAGCGGAGTCCTCGGCAACACCCCGCACGAGTTTGTCTGGGACACTACAACGACCTCCTTAAGCCATCCGAACACGATGAAGTTCGAGGCGTTCGATCGTAAAGACGCACTTCTTAAGGAATGGGTCGTGTACAGCGTCGGCGGCGGCAACCTGATCGACGCCCACGGGCTGACCGGCGACGTAGAGGAAGTCCGCTATCCCGTGAAGAGCATCGCCAGCGCGATCTCGTTCTGCGAGGACCGCGGCATGACGTTTTGGCAGCTGGTCGAACGCGAGGAGCGCGACCTGTGGCCGCGCCTGGAAAAAATCTGGGAAGCGATGAAGGACAGCATCCGGCGCGGGCTGGAAAGCGACCAGGAATTTCTGCCGGGCCCGCTGAATCTCAGGCGGCGCGCGAAGGAGACGCACGACAAGGCCGGCTCTCTCGCCAACACGCAGCGCGACCTCGCCTACCTATCCGCGTTCGCGCTCGCCGTCGCGGAGGAGAACGCGGCCGGCGGCATGATCGTCACCGCCCCCTCCTGCGGCGCGGCCGGCGTCCTGCCCAGCGTGCTCTACTATCAGGAAACAACGCAGAACACGCCGCGCGAGCAAATCCTGAAGGCGCTTGCGACCGCCGGTTTGTTCGGCTCGGTGATCCGCGCGAACGCGTCGATCTCCGGGGCGGAGGTCGGTTGCCAAGGCGAGATCGGGTCCGCGTGCTCGATGGCCGCGGCGGCCGTTTCGCAGATCCTCGGCGGCAGCCTGCGGCAGATCGAATACGCCGCGGAAGTCGCCATGGAGCACAACCTCGGCCTGACCTGCGATCCCGTGGAAGGCTTCGTGCAGATTCCGTGCATCGAGCGCAACATGACCGCCAGCCTCCGGGCGTTCGAGAGCGCGTCGTTTTCCCTGCTTACCGACGGGCACCACCTCGTCAGCTTCGACGACGCCGTGGAAGTGATGTACCGCACCGGCCACGATCTCCAGAGCGCGTATCGCGAGACCGCGCAGGGCGGCCTCGCCTCGCTGTGGCGCAAGCGCGTCCACCAGGAGAGGGCGAAGGCCGCCGGCGGACAGGGCTCGGGGTGCTGAAGATATTCATGGACACGAAGAGCGCGAAGAATTGGCTCGTCGGGAACTTCACGTTCAAGCGATTGATCCTGTCCCTTCTCGAAATCTACGTCATCATCGTCCTTTACGTTTACTTCGTCGTCTCCGACGGAATGATTTTCCCGTCGCGGCGGTCCGGGTATGCGGACGGACCTGACATTCTGAAAGTGCAGACGGCCGACGGCGGACGCATTTCGGCCATCTATCTGCCCAACACAAACGCCGCGTTCACGATCCTGCACAGCCACGGTAACGCCGAGGACCTCGGCGACATCCGGCCGGTCCTCGACATGTTCCGCGACGCGGGATTCGCGGTGTTTGCCTACGACTACCGCGGGTACGGGACCAGCGAAGGCAAGGCGTCGGCCCGGAACGCGACGCGCGATGCCGAGGCGGCGTATCGCTACCTGGTCCGCACGCTGCTCGTCCCGCCCGATCGCATTATCGTGCACGGGCGTTCCGTCGGCGCAGCGCTCGCGCTGCACGTGGCGGCGCGCGAGCCCGTCGCGGGGGTGATCCTGGAAAGCCCGTTCGTCAGCGCGTTCCAAGTCCTGACCGTGATCCGCGTGTCGCCGCTCGACAAGTTCCGGAACGTCGACGTCATTCGCAAAATTCACCGGCCCGTTCTCATCATCCACGGAACGGAGGACATCACGATCCCGTTCTGGCACGGGCAGAAGCTGTTCGAAGCCGCCAACGAGCCGAAGTCCTGCCTCTGGGTGAAGGGCGCCGCGCACGACGACGTGAGCTGGGTCGCGGGGCAGCAGTACTGGGACGCGATCCGGAACTTCGCCGCCAAGACCGCCAGCCGGAAGACCTCCGCCCCATAAGATCTCTTCGTAGACGCGATTTCGAAATCGCGTCTACTATCTAAGGTATAGAAAGAAACGAGCGGGCGACTTTTCCGGAACTTTTTTCACTTTTTTTCACTTTTTTTCCAAACCTTGGAAGATTTTCGGGTCGATTTTCCAAGGATTGGAAAATCGGGCATTTTCTTGTCGCCACCAGCCCCGCGTATTAACATATCGGCGCTGAAGCCGTACATAATCAGAGTCTCCAAACCCAGGAGGGTCTATGTCGGTTGATCTCGAAAAACTACTGCGTCCCGTCGACACCCCCGTCCCCCCGTTCCCCCCGAAATTCATGAAGATGGCCAGCGGCGAAGAGATGGTCATCCGCCAGGTCAGCCGCGAGGAGATTCCGCAGATCCTCCCGTACATCGAGCCGCTGCTCCACGTTGAGCGCGATTACTACGACATCGTCTCCGCGCGCGTTTACGCGGAACTGCTGGCGTACTACCGGCACCGCGTGCAGGACGAGTATGTTCTCGCGGCGCAGATCGACGGCGAGCTGTGCGCCATCGTGAACGGCCGCTTCCTGAACAAGGACGTCGGCGTTTCGTACCACACGCTCGCGCTGCGGCGCGGCCTGCGCGTCGGCGCACACGCGTTCGCGGCGAAGATGGAGTATCACCTGGACACGGTCGGCCAGAAGGAGGTCCTGATCGTCGCCGAATCGCCGATCGGGTTCCGCCGCTGGATGATCGAGTACCAGCTCGAGAAACGGTTCGACGTCGCGCACGAGCTCGGCGGCGTGCCGTCGTACGCGCTGACCAAGGCGCTGTTCGACAAGGCGCGCGAAACGCTCGTCGTCGGCCGGCGTCCCGTGCCCGAGGCCCTGCTCAAGAAGGCGTTGGCCGCGATTCTGCCGCCGTCGAACCCGCCGAAGCCGCCGCCGGACCTTCTTGCCGCGACGCGCGCGAAGAACGACCCAACCGGAACGGCGCTCTACCTGAGCCAGTGGGCGCTGGAAGGCAAGACGCCGGGCAAGAAGGAAGGGAAGGTGTAACATGCGCGAGGTCTATGTCGTTGGCATCGGCATCACGAGCTTCTCCCGACTCGAGTATCCCCTCTCCGAAATCGCCGCGTATCCGGCCATGATGGCCATGAAGGACTCCGGCATCCGGAAGATCGACCAGCTCTACGTCGCGAACATGGGTTCGGCGCGCATCAACAGCCAGACCGCGCTCGCCAGCGCGGTCGTGGACACGCTGAGCCTGACGCCCGCCGCGGCCGCGCTGATCGAGAACGGCCCCGCCTCGGGCGCGGCCGCGATCCGCGAAGGGTTCATGGCCGTTGCATCCGGCGTGTGCGACGTCGTCATGGTCACCGGCGCGGAGCGCATGCGCGAGGTGAACAACCTGGAGGCCACGGATTTCGTGGCAACGCTGACGCATCCGATCGCGGAGTACATTTACGGCGTCACGCTGCCGTCGCTTGCGGGGATGTTCACGCGAATGTACATGGACAAGTACGGCGTGACCGACCGGCACCTGGCGATGGTCGCGGTGAAGAACCACGACAACGCGATGCTGAATCCGTTCGCGCACCTGCACGAGAAGATCACGATCGAGGGCATCCTGGATTCGCCGGAGGCGATGACGAATAACCCGTACGTTTCGGAGCCGCTGCGGTTTTACGACTGCTGCCCGGTGTCCGACGGCGGCGCGTGCGTGATCCTCGCCAGCAAGGAAGTCGCGCAGAAGATCAACCGGCCCAAGGTCCGGCTCGCGGGCGTTGGCCAAGCTACCGACACGCACGCCGTGCAGGAGCGGGAGAACCCGACCGACCTGCTGGCTGTGCGGACCGCCGCTGCGCAGTCGATGAAGATGGCCGGGGTGACGCCTTCCGACGTCAGCGTAGCCGAACTTCACGACGCGTTCACAATCCTCGAGATCGTGGAGAGCGAGGAGGTCGGCTTTTTCAAGAAGGGCGAAGGCCACAAGGCGCTCGAGCGCGGCGACACCAAACTCGGCGGCAAGATTCCGGTGAACACGTCCGGCGGCCTGAAAGGCAAAGGCCATCCCGTCGGCGCGACCGGCATCGGCCAGGCGCACGAGATCGTGACGCAGCTCCGCGGCGAGGCGAAGAAGCGGCAGGTCAAGGACGCGAAAGTCGGCTTCACCTGCAATTTCGGCGGCTTCGGCAACAACGTGGTGTGCCTGACGTTTGTGAGGGAGGAGTGACGTGAACGCAACTACCCACCCCTGTCACGCTTTGCGTGACATCCCCTCCGTTGGAGAGGAACTCCTTATTGCGATCCCCTCCTCTGGAGGGGTGGCCGTAGGCCGGGGTGGGTTCTTAACGGATTCAAACGCGACGGAGGACTGAACATGGACATCCTCGGATACAAATGCAGGAAATGCGGTCAACTCCACTACCCCTACCGAATGGTATGCAAGAAATGCGGCGAGAACGAGCACAACGAATTCGACGCCGTGCCGCTCCCCCAGAAGGGCAAGCTGGTCACGTTCACATTCCTTCACAACCCGCCGGCGGACTTCATGGTCGTCAAGCTGCCGCTCGGCATCGTCGAGCTGGAAAACGGCATCCGGGTCACCGGCCAGCTCAAGATCCCGAAGCCCAAGCTCGGCATGGCCGTCCAAGGCGAAGTCGAAGTCGTGCACGAGAGCGGCGACGAAAAGAACTACGGAATGGTGTTCTACCCGGCGTAAGAGAAGACGAGTTTCAAATTCCAAGCTCCAGATTCCATGCCCCACGTTGGCGGCGCCCAGCACGAGGCGTCGCATTACGCGCCTCGAACCTGAAGCCCGCAACTTGGAATGTAAAACTCGGCACCTGATCGACCATGAAACTGATCAGTATCGGTGACAAAGTCGGGCCGGGAACCTACCGGCTCCACTCGCGCTTCAGCCGCGCCGTCAACTTCACGGATGGCCGGCGCCTTGTCACCCTTGTTACCCCAGACGTCGGCGCCGGCCCCGTGAATATCGTCGTCGGTGACCTCACCCCCTTTGATCGTGAACTTGTCCCGGGTTTCCCTCGAACACCCACCCCCCCATCCCGGGATCGCGTCCAGTTCAAGCTCTCATCTGGCTGCGCTTACCCAGACACCACCCCCCGCAGTTCGACCAAGAGTCTTCGCGTCGACCGCTATTCAATTGTATTCGCCAACAGGCGATTATTACTCAGTACAACGCAATCATATGGTTCCCTCCTTCATATAGAGAAAGAAACGAGACCGGGCGTTTTCCGGAGAAATCTGAAAATAGTTGAAGAAATTATTACCGACGAATCCCACCCCAAGAGTCTGGCGTTCCTGCTCGATGCCCGGCGCGAACGACATTTTCGCACCGCTTTCGAGCGGGCGTTTGTCGCTCAGATCAAAGACGGCTCATCGAGGATGTTCCCTGTAGCTGGGGTCGGTGACCCCGGCGGTCCGCGGTCGACGACCGCGGCCACAATAAAAGGAGCCAGGCTTCTGGCAGGCTGCGGTCTGGGGCTTACGCCGAGTGGCGACGATTTCATCGCCGGGATGCTCATCGGGTTGAACGTGGTTCGGCTCCTGACCGGGCAAAGCCGGCGTACGCTGGCCAAGCGTCTGTTCGCGGCGGCTGAAGGAAACAATCTGCTGTCCAATTCGTTCCTGGCACTGGCTCATAACGGGCGGGTTACTGAGCACATGCAGGCTTTTGTCTCGGCGTTGACCGGCAGCCCAGGCGCGGAATTGGCGCGAAAGACACGACGGATCATGGCCGCCGGCGAAACGTCCGGCGCAGATTTGTTGACGGGATTCGTGATGACGGTTAAGAGGTATTAACGTGATCGTTTCCGGTCAGATCAAGCGCGGCGCGTATTTCGATTCCGTGACCTTGATGCGCGTCGGAAAAGAACTGTCCGCGATGCCCGGCGTGATCGACGCCGCCGTGGTCATGGGCACGAAGTCCAACAAGGCCATCCTCCTCGCCTCCGGCCTGCTCACAACCCAGTTCGAGAAGACCGCCGACACCGATCTTGTGATCGCGGTCAAGGCGAACAACGAGAAGGCCGCCGCGGATGCCATCTCGAAGGTCGACGGTTTGCTGAAGGGCGCAACGAAGCAAACGGCCGCCGCGGGCGGCATTCTTCCGACAAGTCTTGGCGACGCCCTCAAAGTTTTTCCCGGCGCGAACCTGGCGATGATCTCCGTCGCGGGCCGCTACGCCGGCGATGTCGCGATGCAGGCGCTCGAGCAGGGCCTTCATGTGATGCTGTTCTCCGATAACGTTCCTCTGGAAAAGGAGGTCGAGCTCAAGAAGTTCGCCGCGAAGAGGGGCTTGCTGGTCATGGGGCCGGATTGCGGCACGGCGATCATCAACGGGGTTCCCCTCGCCTTCGCGAACGTCGTCCGCCGCGGCGGCATCGGCATCGTCGCCGCCGCCGGGACGGGCCTCCAGGAGGTCAGCACGATCATTTCCAAGGAGGACGCCGGCATCTCGCAGGCGATCGGCACCGGCGGGCGCGACGTGAAGAGGGATGTCGGCGGCATCATGTTCATCGAGGGGCTGAAGGCGCTGGCGGCCGACAGGGACACGAGCGTCATCCTTCTCGTCTCGAAGCCGCCGCACAAGGACGTGCTGAATCGCATCGCGAAGATCATCAAGACGATCCGGAAGCCCGTCGTGCAGATGTTCATCGGCGCGAATTCAAAAGCCGGGCCGGCCACGCTGGAGGAAGCCGCTCACATGGCCGTGGCGCTCGCGAAGGGACAGGATCCCGCTGCGGCGATGAAGCGGCTGGCCGCGCGCGACGCGGAGATTTCCAGACAGGCGAAGCAACTGGCGGCCAAGCGCAGGAAGGGCCAGACGTTCGTCCGCGGGTTGTTCAGCGGCGGGACGTTCTGCGCCGAGGCGCAGATCATCTTCGGCGGCACGCTGAGGGATGTCCACTCCAACGCGCCCACCGGCAAGTCGAAGCCGTTGAAGGATTCGCTGAAGAGCCGGAAGCACACGGTCGTCGATCTCGGCGAGGACGAGTTCACCGTCGGCCGTCCGCACCCGATGATCGATTACACGTTGCGCAACAAACGCATCGCCGAGGAGGCCGAAGATCCCGCGACCGCCGTGATCCTGCTCGACGTGGTTCTAGGCTACGGGTCGAACATGGACCCGGCGGCGGAGCTGGCCCCCGTAATCCGCGATGCTGCGAGGAAGGTCGCGGTGGTCTGCTCCGTGACGGGCACGCCCGAAGATCCGCAGAACGAGACGAAGGTCGCCGCGGCGCTCAAGCGGGCCGGCGCGATCGTGATGCCGTCGAACGCGGCGGCGTGCAGGATGGCGGGGGAGATTGTGAAAGGACTCTGAAACCCACCCCGCCCTTCGGGCACCCCTCCAAGGAGGGGAATCCGAAAGCTCCCCTCCTCCGGAGGGGCCGGGGGGTGGGTAGGAGATCGCATATGTCGGTAAACAGCCTGTTCAAGACCGAGCTGAAGATCGTCAACTTCGGCCTGACATCGTTCAAGGATTCGCTCGACCATATCGGAGCGAAGGCGGTGCACGTGGACTGGAAGCCGCCGGTCGACGTCGACCCCGCCCTGCTCAAGATCGTCCGCGCGAATCGCGCCGGGATCGAAAAGGCCAACGCGAAGGCGATGCAGATCATCCTCGGCGGCATGCCGCAGATCACCGGGCTGGAGCGCGCGCTCGATGTAGTTCCGGGGATGAAGGAAAACGTGATCCTTCACGCGGGCCCGCCGATCACGTGGGACCGCATGTGCGGGCCCATGCGCGGCGCGATCATCGGCGCGCTGATGTACGAGGAGAAAGCCACGACGTTCGAAGAGGCCAAGCGGCTGGCGGCGTCCGGCGAGATCGAGTACGCGCCGTGCCACGAGCACTGCGCGGTCGGGCCGATGGCGGGAATCGTTTCGCCGTCGATGCCGGTCTGGACCCTCGTCAACGAGGCGTACGGCAACAAGGCGTTCTGCACGCTGAACGAGGGCCTCGGCAAGGTCCTGCGCTACGGCGCGTACGGCGAGCCGGTCATCCAGAAGCTGAAGTGGATGGAGAACACGCTCTACCCGACGCTCAAGAAGGCCGTCGCGAAGATCGGCAGGATCGACCTGAAGAACCTGATCGCGCAGGCCCTTCACATGGGCGACGAGGCGCACAACCGCAACCGCGCCGGCACGTCCCTGCTCTACCGCGCAATCGCGCCGGCCGTGGTGACGACCTGCGACGATCCCAAGGCCGCGGCGGACGTCCTCGAGTTCATCAACCACAACGATCACTTCTTCCTGAACCTCTCGATGCCGGCGTCGAAGGTCACCCTCGACGCCGCGCGCGGGATCAAGGACAGCAGCGTCGTGGTCGTCATGGCGCGGAACGGCACGGATTTCGGCGTCCAGCTTTCCGGCACGGGCAATGAATGGTTCACCGGCCCGGCCGATGTGCCGGATGCGCTGTATTTTCCCGGCTACACGAAGGCCGACGCGAATCCCGACATCGGCGACAGCGCGATCACGGAGACAAACGGCCTCGGCGGGTTCGCCATCGCGGCCGCGCCGGCCATCGTGCAGTTTGTCGGCGGAAGTGTCTCTGACGCAATTCGTTACACGACGCAGATGTACGAGATCACGGCGGCGGAGAACAACGCCTACCAGATCCCGAACCTGAATTTCCGCGGCACGCCGACGGGCATCGACGTGGTCAAAATCATCGAGAAGAACATTCTGCCGTTCATCGACACGGGCGTGGCGCACAAGGAGCCCGGCGTCGGGCAGATCGGGGCGGGCGTTTTGAACGCGCCGCTGGAGCCGTTCAGGAAGGCGTTTGAGGGATTTGCGAAGAAGCTGAAAAAGTAGGTGTGGCGGCCGCTCTATGAGCGGCCGGGAGCGGCTCGCAGAGCCGCTGCCACACAACATTAAACGGAGTGCAAGAAATGAAAACCGATCAATTCCTCGACCTGATGTCCAAGTCCCGCGTCTACGATCTCACGCAACGCCTGAGCATCCACACGCCGCCGTGGCCGAGCTACATGCCGCTCGGCATCCAGTACTTCAAGCGCATCGCCGGCGCGCACATGGGCCAGGGCGCCAACGGCCAGATCATCACGATGAGCAACCACGTCGGCACGCACATGGACGGCGAGATCCACTTCTTCGCCAGCGGCCGGTCGATCGGCCAGGTGCCGATCCAGGAATGGTGCGGCCCCGGCGTGGTCGTGGACATCTCTAAGGACTGCGGCGACTACGGCCTCTACTCCCCCGAGCTGCTGATGAAGCGCGCGGACATCCGCAAGGGCGACATCCTGATCATCAACACCGGCTACCACCGGTACGCGTGGGACCAGAAGCAGTCCGACGAGCTGCGCTACTTCGTCTGCCACCCCGGCCCCGGCCCGGGGTTCGCCGAGTGGTGCCTCAAAATGAAGATCAAGTGGATCGGCGTGGACTGCGGCAGCGCGGACCACCCGATGAACACGATCATCCGG
>CAYQYB010000054.1:0-12659 GCA_964421535.1 uncultured Verrucomicrobiota bacterium
CGCCCGGCACCGCCTGATCCTGCCCGTCCACCGTGACGGTGTTGTGCGCGCGCGTGCCGCGGAAGTAACTCCGCCACTCGGGTTCCGCGTGATAGCAGAACGTGCCCGGATCAACGAGAACCGGCCTGCCGCCGACGTTCAGTGTGACGGAAAGCGCATCGGCGTGGCCGTGCGCCGCCTGCGACAGGTACCCCTGCGGGCCCGCGTCGAACATGACAAACATCTCTTTGTCGGTTCCTCGATTGGATGCCAGTTCGTACAGCCCCGCATCCTCGAAGGCTTTTCCGCCCGCCGGCGGATTCCACTCCTTCTCTGGAATCTGGTCGAATCCCGCAATCCGCGCGGCCAGGGAAGGTTCAGCCGCATGCGGCACGTTGGCGTCGAGCAGCAAACGGGCGAAGTCGAACAACCAGGTATCGCGCCGTTCCTGCGCAGCCTGCAGCTGCACGCCCCTGCCATCGTCGCCGTCCCCATATCGGGGAAGATTTCCGCCCACGTCCGTCAGCGAGGGCATGGCCTCGATCATACGGCGCAACGACTGCTTGTACGGTTCCGGAAACTCCCACCCCGCATGGTTGGCTTCGTACAGCGCCGCCATGAGAAGCTCCGCCACGAAGAGATGATATCCGAACGCCTGCTCGCGATTCAGCCCCGACGGATGTGTCTGCTTCACAATCTCTGCTTCCAACACCGATACGGCGCGCTCGCGCCACGCCTGCGACTCCGGGAAGATCGGCCAGGCGACGGACGCAACAAACTGTCCGGCCATCTCGCCGATCACGTGGTTGTTGGCGGTCGAGCCGCGCGCGAACGCATGATCAATGAAGGCCTGATGCTGATACACGCAGGTCCAGAACGGGCTCCCGGCCCCGAAGACCTGCTCGTAGTGCGACGACGTGCGCAGCAGCCGTTCGCACCAGACCCACGAAATGAGGCGGATGCCGCATTCCAAAGGCGATATCCAGTTCGCCCCTGTCGCATAGGGGTTGCTGCCTATCCAGTGAACGAGTTGGTCCGTCGCTTCGAGAGCGTACTTCTCGGCGCCGGTCAAAGCGTAGGCCGCGGCCAGCACCGTGATATGATGATGCCGGTTTTTCTCCCAGATGTTCTTGACGCTTCCGACCGCCGCGGAATCCCTGAAGTCGATGGACGGGCTGAATTTCAGGGGCGTTGTCTTGCCGGATGCCGGGTCGCGCTGCCAGTCGATCTCGGGTTCCTGCGCGCCGTCGAGGCCGAAGAAGAGCCAGCGGTGGTCGAGGTACTGGTCCGCCTCCTCCAGCAAGCGCAACCGCGCGGGATCGTTGGTCGGCGGCCGCGCCAGGTTCCACGACACCGGCAGCGACAGCTCGACCGACGACGGCGCCACGCGCCGCCGGCAATACAACCAGGCGCGCGACCGCACGCGATGAAAGATCTCCCCGGCGCTCATGACGCGGAGGCGCCGGCAATACCATAGAAAAGTGCTCATCAGACTTGCGTTGTCCAGTAATCCGCGAGCTGGATCACCCGCCCGCTTCGCATTGAATCGACGGCCGCCAAGGTGACCAGCGTCGTGTCCAGCAGGCTCGCGACCGGGATCGGCATGACGCCGCCGGTCTTCAGCGCCTGGATGAACGCCTCAAGTTCCTCGACCTGGCCCTTGTTCATGGCGCCCGCGCTGGATACCCGATGTTTTGTTCCCGAAAAAATATCGGTCGACTCGAAATTGTTGAGCCGGACCGTCTTGCCCATTCCAAACACCTCAACAAGTTCCTTCGGGACTTTCGAACTGCCCTGCGTGAGGTACCCCAGGTTTCCGGTCGAGCCGTCGTCGTAGGTGACCACGGCGACAACGTTTTCGAGATCGTCCGCGGTCGGCCGATCCGGGTGAACCGATTGCGCGTAGACGCTCACCGGCCGCGCGCCCGTCAGGAAACTGAACAAGTCGAAGAAATGACAGGCCTCGCCGATGAAACGGGACCCCTCCTGCGGATTGTTCACCCACGCCGACTTGTCCACCTGCCCGGCATGCACGCGACAGTTCACAACGAGCGGGCTGTTGCGCCCCTCGAACACCTCGGCCATCTGCCGGACAAGCGGAGCAAAGCGCCGGTTGAATCCAACCTGAAGCCTCTCGTTGCCGGTCTCGACCAAGGCCTTGCGAACCAATTCCGCGCCGGCACGGTCAATCGCCAGCGGCTTTTCCACGAACACGGCTTTGCCTGCGCGTATCGCCTCGGCCGTCATCGCGGCGTGCGTGGCGTGCCGGGTCGCGATGACCACCGCGTCGATATCCTCCGCCTGCAGCAGTTCCTGGTAGTCCGTGCTCGTCCGGGAAAAGCCGAATTTCCGCGCGGCATTCGCGCCCGACACGGCGGTCGATGTCGCGACCTCGACCAGCTGGACATCCTTTCTCTTCGCAAGATGCGGCAGGAGCGAGGAAGAGGCGTAGCTGCCCGCGCCGATGACTCCAACCCGGACGCGGCCGGCGACTCTGGATATCTTCTGCATCGCGGGATGCTGCGGCGGCGACGCCCGAAACGCCGCGGCCGTTCCCGGATACTCGAAGATCACTCCAACGCCCGGCAGTTTGCCCTCTGCCATATCCCGGTAGACCTGCTCCGCTTTCTCGAACGGGATCACCGCGCCGATCAAGGGATCGAGCCGGATTTTTCTCTGCGCGACCAGATCGAGGAAGGACTCCATGTTGCGCCGCTCCGTCCAGCGCACATATCCCACCGGGTAGTCGATGCCGCTCTCCTCGTAGTTCGGGTCATAGCGGCCGGGGCCGTAGGAACGCGAGAAGCGGTACTCCAGCTCCTTCCCGTAGTAATCGTTGTACGGGAGCTCAATCCGCGTCTTTCCGACGCCGACAATGCGCGCGCGGTCGCGGGCAAGGGACGCCGCGAGTTCAACAGGCCCCGACGTGTCGGATGAAGCCGCGATGAACACACAATCGGCGCCGGCTCCCGATGAGAGCCTCCGCACCGCATGGATCAGCGCCGGATCGTCCGCTCCGAACGCGGCGTCGCAGCCCTGCTCGACGGCGAGGGCGCATCGCTCGCGGGACAAGTCCACGCCGACCACCTTGATCCCCGCGGCCTTCAGAATCTGGACAAGCAACTGGCCGATCAACCCCAGCCCGATCACGCAGGCCGTCTCGCCGACCTGCAGTTCGCCGCGGCGGAATCCCTGCATCGCAATCGCCCCGACGGTCGTGAACGCCGCGTGCTGAAGCGAAACGCTGTCGGGCACCGGCACAACAAGATTCCGCGGAACAAAGTTCACCTCGGCATGGCTCGCGTAGCCCGCGCCGGCGCAGGCGACCGGCTGGCCTTCGCGGAACTCGGCCGCATCCTGCCCGACCGCCGTCACCACGCCCGACAGCGAGTATCCAAGCGGCGACAGCGAGTCCAGCTTGCCCATCACCTTCTCGAACGTTGCCGCGATGCCCTGCTGCTGGACCGACTGAAGGACCTTTTTCACCTGGTCGGGTCGGGCCTTCGCCTTCTCGAGAAGGGACATATTGCCTTCGCGGATGCGCATGCCCTCGGTCCCGGCGGAGATCAGGCTGTACCGGGTCTCGACCAGCACCCCACCCGGTTTCAACGCGGGAACGCTCGTTTCCTGCAGACGAATCGCGCCGCTCTTGTAGTTATGCGTCACTTGTTTCATGACCATCTCCTCTGTGATCCGGCGGAAAGCACCCCGCCGGAGTGCTCACGGCTTGCGCACGACGTAGCAGAGCATATGGCCGACCCACGCCGCCGGCGTAACCGTCTTCAGCACCCGGCCCAGCGCGTTGAATCGCACGTGGCTGTTCTCGTAATCGTACGACCCCGCCAGGAAACTCGAGTTGTGGAGAATGCCCTCATCCCGGAAGTCCACGAACTCCTCCACACGCATCAGCCCGACCGAGTTGAGAAATCCGCGCATTTGCACGCGGCTGAAGTTGTACTGGAAGAACTCCCAGGCGCCGAGAGAATCCCGCATCAGATCGCACGCCCACTCGGGCCGCGCCTTCGCCGCGGCGGCTCTGCGATCCCGATCCCCTGCGTGCACAATCGCTTTCACGGCGCGCGACAGCCTGCGCGCCGGCCCGAGAAAAGGCACCGTGATCACCGCCACGCCGCCGGGGCGCAACACCCGGTGGTACTCGCGCAACGACGCCAGCGGGCCTTCCACGGAATGCTCGATCGCGCCCAGGGAGATGATCGAGCCGAAAGAGTTGTCCTTGAACGGCATCGCCCTCATGTCCCCGGAAACGAATGTGCCTCCGGGCACGTTTTGCCGGGCGCGTTCGCAAAGGGCCTCGCTCCAGTCAAGGCCGGTTGACTGCCATCCCTGCCGGACGAACCAGCCCACCCAGCGCCCCGAACCGCAACCGGCTTCCAGAATCGGCTGGTGAGTGGGAAGCAATCGCAGGAACAAGGGAGCCAATTCGTAATGGTCGCAATGCGCCAGCTGCCGCTCGAAGGGCACCTGCATGAACTCCTTCTCAAAAGTCTCGCTGATCTGGTTGTCCGTTTGGTTCATATCCAAGCTTTGAACGAGAAACTGATGCGCCGCATCACCGGGCCCCGGCGAGTTGCGAGTACAGTTCTCGAAGCCTTTCGGCCACCTGCAGCCACGAAAGCGGGCGCATCGGCCGCGGCGCCCGATCCAGCGCGCGGTACCAGTCTCCAAGCTGCCGCGCCGTCTCTTCTTCCGGCTCGAGCGCGCAGTACGTTGCCGACTCCCCGAAAGAACATCTCGCCCATGGCAGGTCGCTCAGCAGCAGCGGCAATCCGCAAGCCGCGGCTTCCAGCGCGGAGAGGCTCTGGCTTTCCATGGCGCTCAGCAGAACGAAGCCCGCCGCCTGCCGATATTCCCCGGCCAACCTGCGGCGGTCATCGACCGGGCCCGCATCTTCAAGCAGGTCTTTGTGAGACGCGACAAGCTCGCGGAAGGCGCGGCAGTATGCGTTGTTCTCCTCGTAAGGGGCTCCAACGAACCGCACCGGCACCCGTGCCTTGACCGCCGCTCGCGCCAGCTCCAGAACTCGCTTGCGCTCCGTCACCGTCGCCGTGCAGATCAGATGGCCGCCGCGGCGCACCTCCCCTGCCGCCGGTTCCAGGAATGCCTCTTCAACTCCGTTTGGCACAACATGAACCGCCGACTTGCTCACGCCGTACATTTCAACCAGAAGACTCGCCTCCCATTCCGTCAGCGCAATCACGGCCGCCGCGGAATCGTACACGCCCCATCCCAGCCGCCTGCGCATCATGCCGCCCGCCAACCGGTCGGCACCCAGCGCGAGCCGGGTGATCATCCGGCGGCCGGCCCCGTAGGATCCCTGCGCGGTCAGCAAGTCGCTGATCACATAGCGCCGGTTCTTCTGCCTGCACAGCGCGGCGTACAAGGGCGTGGGCTTCCCGAAGAAATGGATGAGGTCGCCCGGCAAGTCGTCCTCCCACCAGCGCGCGTAGTCCGCGGTCACACCGAGCCGCCGCAACGACTCAACGGTCTGCCGCACCTGAATCGTCAGGCCGCCGTGGGCCAGGAAGAACGGGATGCTGCAATCGACAATGATGTTCATAGGTGGTGCCGCCTATTCCTTGCGTTCCGAAAGCATGGATTCGTACAGCCGCGCATACTGATCCAGCACGCTTTCCGGGCCGAATATCCCGCGCGCTCGCACGAACGCCCTGCGAACCATGGCGGCGGTTCGCTCCGGGTCTTCGACCAGCGCGATCATGGCTTCGCCCATGGCCTGCGGATCGTTCACATCCACCAGCACGCCTGCGCGCCCGTCGTCCAGCACCCACGGAGTACCGCCCACGCCGAGGCCCGCCACGACGGCGCGGCCCATGGCCATGGCCTCGACGATCGTGCATGAGCAGGCCTCCTCGGCCGATGGATGCAGAACGATATCGCTCTCCGCCATGACGCGCAGCGCCTCTTCGTGCGAGCACGCTCCCTTGAATTCAACCCCTTCGGCCAGCTGGTTTTCCCTGGCCCACGCGGCCACATCGCCCTGCGCGTGAAGGCCGTCTCCCATCAGGCAATACCTCGAGCCGGGACAACGCCGCCGCAGAACCTCAAAAGCCCGCAAGGCCATCCGCGGATTCTTGAACTCAGCCGCGCTGATGGCGGAAGCCACCACGGGGGCCCCGCTCTTGAACAGCGGCGTTCCCGCCAACTTGTCGCCCAAGTCCAGGCACTTCGGCGGCGCCGGATTCGGGATGACGTGGACCGGGCGGCCCGCCACGCGCCGGACGAATTGCGCGTTGTAGTGCGACACCGCCGCGAGGTGCCGCATCCGCCGGATCACGTAGACCGAGATCAGGAAGTTCACGGCGTACGCCCGGCCGAAAATCCTCAGAATCGAACCGGCATGATCGTGCACGGTCAACAACGTTGGCCTCTTCCCACCCACCGCCGCCAAGCCGTATTCGTACGCCCAGTGGGCGTGGACCACATCGGCGTCGGAACGGCGAAGGGCTTCCCGAAGATGCGCGATCTCCCGCGAATACAGGCTGCGCGACAGTCCCCTCGAGCGGCGCGGGCACACCGTGTACTTGAAGAGCGGCCCGCGGAACTCCATCACCGTTGCCGCGCGGGGATCCAGCGTGACAACTTCCGTCGGCAGGCCTTTCCGAAGCCGGTGCTGAACGAGCGAAGTCAACGCGAACCCGCCCATGCCCGGCACGTCAGCAAGGCGTTCCGCGTCTGCCGGATCGAGGAACTCCCTGACGTCCGGGCTCCAGAATGGCCCAAGGAAGCAAACCTTCATTTGTTCACTGGCGTGCTCAGACGGGGCTCGCGTGGGCGCTGATCTTTCGAATCGTGGGGATAACCGGGGCCGGCGCCTTGGGCGCCACGAGAGCCTCGCTCTGCTCCTCGATCCCGTAGCGGAGGATCCTCATCAGCGATGCGCGAAGAAGGAAGAACAGGATCGAACTTAACCCGCCGAAGATAACGAAGAAGGAGACGATCGACCACGTGAACGATGCGATCAGGTAGTAGAAGAAACGGCGCTCGAGACCCACTGCGGCGATCCGCGGGATCGCCCGGATTTCCTCGTACGCGGTCCGAAGAATGAACGCGGTCCACGTCACGATGCCCATGATCCCGAGATCGAGGAGAAGGGTGAGCGGCCCGCTGTGGTAGTTGTGAACGAGGAATGCACTCTGGACCGTGTCCCAGCGCAGGCTCATGGAATCCACGAACGCCGGATCGAAGCAGAAGCCCTTGCCGATCACGAGGTACTTGGGCAGTTCCGCCCAAGCCAGCTTCCACACCTCCAAGCGCCAGGAGGTCGATCCCGTCGCGTCGCTGGCCGCGATCGGGGAAATGTGAATGAACGGCACCCAACTCAAGGCCCTCTGCGCCGTAACCGGCAAGCGGTCGGCGAAGAAGAAGAGTCCGATATACCCCACAAGGCCCACGATCATGATTCTCGCGACGAATTTCCGGCGGGCGTCTCCCTTCAAAAGCAGAAAACCGATGATCGACGAAATACAGATGATATTCAGGATCGCGCCACGCCCGCCGGAGAGCACAGCCAGCACCGCCGCAGCCATGAGCAGGCCCGCCTGGATCAGGCGGCCCATTCCACGGTAGTGAAACACAAACACCGCAGGCAGAAGAGCCATCGAAATGCCGCTCAAAGCCGTAAGCCGCGTGACGTATCTCGGATCCGAGGTGACCCGCAGGCTGTCCGCAACGTACTGAATGTCGGCGTAGTTCATGATGTAGTAAAGGTGGTAGAAGCGGCCGCCGGTCACCTTAAAGAGAATCTGCGCCACGGCGGGCAGGAAGCTGGCAATCAGGATCAGGATGACCAGCGTTCGGACGTTCTTTGGAGAGAAACGGAACATGGGCGCGACGAGATAGAACGTCCCGCCCAGCAGCAGGGTGACATATTCCATGCCCCCCCATTGAGTGCCGCCGAGGGCGCGGATGCCGCTTCCCCGAACCATCATGGTCAGGATGACCACCAGCATCGCCGCCACGAGGATTCGATCGGACAACTCTTTCTTCTTGGCGGATGATTTTTCGATGATCGTGTGTGCCACGCCCAGCAGGACGACACCGGCAATACCCACCTGTGTCAGGGTCAGGTTATGAGGCATGCCGGGCACCGTCAGATTGGCCGCATGTGCAAAGAATACACCTATCAGGAGGGCCCGCGGATTGTTGATGAAGTAGATCATCAGCGGCAAGGCGACCACGAGGGCGATCATGAACATGCTTCCGCTGACGGCGGCCTTGAAGCTCACGAATGCCGCGAAGAGGATCAACCCCAGGGTGATCAGCCACCTTTGTACGGATTCGGAATCTAGATTGACGCTGCTCATGATCAGGACTCAGCCGGACCCGTCTTCAACATCTCCGGCAAGAAGCACCCTTGCTGCTGTTTCACGACAAAGAGATGAGGCGCCGATGCAAAAGCCTTGACGGAGTACTTCGCATACCCAACCAAATCTCCCGTCATCCGCGCGACCCTCGCCAGAGTGCAGTATCCCTCGACCAGGAACGCCGGATTCCCCGCAGCAACACGAGGCAAGTTCTGGTCAAGCACGCGCTTCGTGGACTTCAGAATCTCCCGCCTCTTTGTGCCCGTCAGTGAACCGCCGTGCTCCCGATACAAATACAGGTTTGCTTTCAGATGTCCCAGTCGAAAAGACGCCCACGCCCTGAGCCAGAAATCATAGTCTTCCGCAAGGAAAAGGCTCTCGTCGTACCCGCCAAGCGCGTCAAACACCTTTCGGCGGAATAGAAAACACGCGCCCACGTAGTTGTCCTTGAGAAGCCATTCCGGACCTTTCAGAAGCACTTCACGGACCGGTTGGTCATTCGCGTCGATGACGGAATAGTCCGCGTACACCAGGTCCTGCTCCGGATTGGACTCTAGCACGTTCACCATCATCTCGATGGCGTTCGGGCGATACCGGTTGTCATCCGAAGTCCACGTGAAGTACTGGCCGGCGGCGTTCCGGAAGCCCGTGTTCAGCGCGGCCGGCAGCTTCCTGTTCCGGTCGTGACGGACACACCGGATTCGAGGCTCCTGCTTCGACAAGCGCGCAACAATCCCGGGCGTGTCGTCCGTGGAGGCGTCATCCACGACGATCAGTTCCCAGTTCGTGTACGTCTGGTCACAGCAGCTCCGTACCGCTTCCTCGAGATACCTCGAGCCGTTGTACGTAGGCAGAACGATGGATACCAAAGGCGTTTTCACCATGACATTCACTTCAGCAGGGCGGACACGATCCGGCTCGCCGCTTTTCCGTCCCCGTAGGGATTCCGGCCGGTCGCCATGGCCGCGCGGGCGGCGGCATCTTCCAGAAGAACCTTCGCCTGCGACACGATCTGCTCCCGGCGCGTCCCCACCAGCCGGACCACACCGGCCTCCACGCCCTCGGGCCGCTCCGTCTTCTCGCGCATGACGAGGACGGGCACGCGGAGGCTCGGCGCCTCCTCCTGGATCCCGCCAGAATCCGTCAGGATCAGATGCGCCCGCTTCATCAGGTTGACGATCGAAAGGTAGTCCACGGGTTCGATCAGGCTCACGTTCGCCAGTCCGTGCAGGATTTCTTTGACCGGCTTGCGCACGTTCGGATTCAGATGCACAGGATAAACGAACTGGAAATCCTTTGCTGCGGGCAGGCTGGCGAGATCCTTGATCGCCAGACACATCTCCCGGAACGCGTCGCCGAAGCTCTCTCTCCTGTGCGCCGTGATCAGAACAAGTTTGCGATTCCCGGGAATCCCGGCCAGCGGGCCCGCCGTCCAGTCGTACGGTTTCGCCGCGGTCATCAGCAGCGCGTCGATCACGGTATTGCCGGTGACCAGGACTTTCTCATCCGCGATTCCCTCCCCCAGGAGCGTCCGCCGGCTCTGTTCCGTCGGCGCGAACAGCAGCGTCGCAATTTCATCCGCTACGCGGCGGTTCATTTCCTCGGGAAACGGGCTGTACAGGTCGTGCGTGCGCAAGCCCGCTTCCACGTGGCCGAACGGAATCTGGTGATAATATGAAACCATCGCGGCCGCGAGCACGGTCGTGGTGTCGCCCTGGGCCAGCACCCAGTCAGGGCGGGCTTCCTTCACAACATCCTCCAGGTGCGTCAGGAGCATGGCGGTCAGGGACGACAGCGCCTGGTTCGGCCGCATGATGTTGAGATCGAAGTCGGGCTTGATTTCGAACAAACCCAGAACCTGATCCAGCATTTCGCGATGCTGGGCCGTCGCGCAGACGAGGGACTTCACCCTGTCCGGGTATTTTTCCAACTCCTTGATGACCGGGGCCATTTTGATGGCCTCGGGCCTTGTTCCAATCACAGACAGTATTTTCATCACTGAGCCCCTCAACGTGCGGCAAGACGATTCGAAACCGTTCCCCGCGTCAGCAGAAGATAGCCCTGGCCGAAGTCCTGCGGGGGCATGGCCTCCTGCTGTTTGTACCATGATTGCAGGAAGGTTCTGAGCGGGTGCCGCGTTGAAAGATATCGCAACGCATGAAGCGGAGCGATGGTGCGCTCCTCGACCACACGCATCCCGGCGGCCTCGAAATCTTTGATCAGCGAGGCAAGCGGGGTTTCCAGTCCGTATGGCCAGGTTCCATCCAACTCCTGGATCTGCTTGCCAACGCGGTACGGCAGGCATGCCGCATTGGGAACCAGCGAAATCACCTCTCGCCGAGACAGCCGACACCAGTCCTTCAACATGGATACCCGCTCCTCGAAACTGAAGTGCTCAAGGAGGCCCGAACTCCAGACCACGTCAAACGACTTGTCGTCAAACGGTAGGCGACGGGTCGCATCCGCTTTGACGGTCTGCAGCTCGATGTGCAGACTGTCTGCAAGCTGCTTCGCAAAGCGAAGGCTTTCGGAATCGACGTCCAACACCGTCACCCTTCGGCCCGCCCGCGCCATCTGGAGCGAAATCTCACCCGTTCCCCCTCCCACTTCCAATACGTGCTCGGACGGCCCTGTGCATCGGATCATCTCCCGCGCCCAAGGCGACAGGCGATGATGCGTGATATGCTCGCGGATTTCCCGCTCTGTGTTTTCGCTGATCAGCGCACGATTCCATTCCGCGCCCGTCAGCCGGGAACGCTTCTGCCCGCACCATGCAAGCATCAGGCCGTCCGCGCGGCGTCCGGGCTGGTAACTCACCGCCTTCACCGCCGCATGGTCACAGTACTGCCGGATGTCGCGCAACAAGGCCGAGCGCTCCGGCCAGCGTTCCCATGAAGCACACTCCAGCGCGCCCCACTTCGCCTTCTGCTTGTCAATGAGGATGACCCATCCGCCGGGCCTCGCAACGCGAACCATTTCCCGCAGGGCCGCCGACGGGTTCACGGAATGCTCGATGGCCTCCACCGAGAACACCGTGTCAAAGTGGTCGTCCGGATACGGGATACGCTCCAGCGATCCGCGCCTGCCGATCACCTGCGGCGGCAGGCATTGAAGCATACGCTCGGAAATGTCGACGCCGTGGCACTCGAGAGAAGGATTCAGCCGCTGCAACGCGTGGAGGAACCGCCCCTTGCCGCATCCCGCCTCCAGCACGCGCGAAGCGGTCCCTGCATGCTCGGCGATGCACCGGAGACGGCCATCGTCCGCTTCGACATTCGCCGGGAACAGGTCCACGTTCCGGTCGATGAAGGACTGGACGCGTAGCTGATGCGCGTCCAAGTAGAACTTTACCGCCCACGAAAGTTCTTCCCGCGGGAAGTAGGAGGCCGACGGCCCGTAGCTGCCCAGAAGTCCGCCGCCGATCTTCTGTTGACGTTCCAGCCAACTCAGGGCCCTGTCGGCTGACTCATGCAAGCCCATCCGATACCAGCAGATCGCAAGCTGAGCCAGGCCGGGCGAACAAACCCAGGATACTCCGCCGCGCCCTCGAACAGCCCCGTCGGCCGTCTGAAGTGATGCCAGACGATCGAGCACGGGCTTGGAAAGATCGGCGCGCCCCATATCGATCAGTGCGTCGAGTTGGTACGCCAGGAAATGAGTCAGCTCCTCTTCGTGCAGAAAATCCTGATGCCGGATGTAGTATTCGAAGCACGCCGCCGCCTGCTCCGCGAACACCGGCTCTCCGAGATGCTCGGCTGCTGCTTTCAGCGGAGGCAGCGCGTACAAATGCACGGTTTCGGGAACTGTGCCATCGTACTGTTGGCCGAAGCCCCGCCGCCCACACTCCTGCATCTGCGCACAAAGATACTGCGCGGCGAGCCTCGCCGCGTCGCGCGCGCCGGCCGTCAGTTCCGCGGCGGCGAGAAGCCCGCGCAGAACCTGCCCCGTGTCGAAGATGCGGGCGTTTCCCTCCTCGTCACCAAAACCGCCATCCGCCTTTTGAATACACAACAGCCAATCCAGAACCCGTCTCGCCAGATCCTTTTCGCCAAGATCAAGCAGTGTGGGAATCAAGTAGCCCGAAACCTCGGGATACGCATTCGGAGAGCGGTGATGAACGCGTATTCCGCCGGATTCGAGCTCGTTGCGACGCAACCAGCGGAGGGCTTTGGCGGGAGGCGAAAGATAACGCACATCCTTGTCCATGCTGTCGCTAAACACGCTGACGCACTCCCCCGCCCTGCTCGTCGCCTTGCTTCTCATTCGGGACCACAAAGACATCGCTACCTCCCACTCGTTCGTCGGATCATCGTCGCCAAGCGCCCGCGACCCATTGCG
>CAYQYB010000055.1:0-12607 GCA_964421535.1 uncultured Verrucomicrobiota bacterium
GCGACTTGAAACAGCAGTTCACATTGCCCATCGCCATCCTGGGCCTCGCGCCGTTCTTCTTCATCGGAAGGATTGACCGCCGCGGCCGCACGTGGCTGATCACCTCGCTGGTCGCGTTCATCTCTCTCAGCATCGTCCTGATCACGTTCCAGAACCCCGAACTGGACATCCAGACGCTCTTCATCGGCCGCGTGCAGTTCATCCAGTCGCACGCGGTGTACGCGGTATGGCTCGGATATGGCGTCCTGTTCGCCCTGGCCTACCTGGAGACCCTGCTCGGAGGCAAAGGGGTCGTGAAGCCCCTCGGCCTTGCCGCCGTCGTGGCCCTGCCGCTGGTGCTGCTCTACCAGAACGCGTTCGACAAGGAGCAGATCAAGATCGTCGGCGGCGCCGAGCAGAACCAGCACGAGTTCGGGTGGCAGTTCGGCAACTGGCAGCTTCAGGGCGTGGACGGCATCCGCTCGGACCTTTCCTACAAGAAGAGCCCGGCGGAGTTCGAGGCGATCTGGAAGGAATACCCGACGCCGGACTACCCGCCTTCGATGGAAACGAACGCCATCTTCTTCGGAGGCACCGATCCGGGACGGTTCGTTCCGACGTACATGATCTACTGCGCGAAGGTGCGGCCCGACGTCTACCTCATCACGCAGAACGCGCTCGCGGACAACACCTACATGAGCGTCATGCGCGACCTGTACGGCGACACCATCTGGATCCCGTCCCAGCAGGACAGCAACTACGCCTTCCAGAAATACGTCGAGGACGTGCAGGCCGGACGCATCCCGGCGGGCGCGGACGTGCAGTTCGAAAACGGCCGCGTCAGCGTTCAGGGCGTTCAGGGCGTCATGATGATCAACGGCATCCTCTGCCGGATGATCTTCGAGGCCAACAAGCAGAAACACGCGTTCTACGTCGAAGAAAGCTACGTGATCCCGTGGATGTACCCCTACCTGACCCCGAACGGGCTCATCATGAAGCTGAACTCCGAGCCGCTCTCCTCGCTTCCGCCCGAGCTGGTGAAGAAGGACCGCGATTTCTGGGATTGGTACGCGAAGCGCCTCCTTGGAAACAACAAGTTCCTCCGCGACGTGGTGGCCCGGAAGACCTTCTCCAAGCTGCGCGGCGCGGTCGCGGGCATCTACGCGTTCCGGCGAATGTACCCCGAGGCCGAGTACGCGTTCCAGCAGGCGATCGATCTCTACCCGCTCAGCCCGGAAGCGAACTTCCGCCTCGCGGATGTCTTCATGCAGCAGCGCCGGTTCTCGGACGCCGGCAAGCTCATCGAGAAGTTCCTGAAGGAAGACCCCGGCAACGCGAAGGTCAGCGACTTCCTGAACCAGATCCGCGAGACGGAAAAGGCGGACAACCGCCGCGCCCAGCTCGAGGCGCAGTTCAACCAGGGACAGGGCGAACTGAACACCGCGATGGAGCTGGCCGATCTCTACCGCAAGCTCAACATGGAAGGCCAGTTCCAGGGCCTGACCATGAACATCCTGAACGATTCGAACATCCCGCCGAACGCCTACCTCGCGGTCGCCAAGATGTACGCAGACGCCAAGCGGATGGATCTCCTGGGCATGGCGCTCGAAAAGTATCTCGCGCGCGAGCCGAACAACCCGAACGTGTGGGTCGACCTCGCGGCGATCCAGGCGACCATGCAGAAATCGAACGAGTGCATGCAGTCGCTGAAGCGCGCCATCGACCTCGGGGGCGAGCCGGTCCGGGACATCATTCGCAAAGATCCGCGGTTCACGCCGGTCCGCGAGTCGGCCGAGTTCAGGTCGCTGGTGCCTTCGATCCAGCAGCCGGGCCTGCCGATGACCCTGCCGAACCTGCCGATGCTGTGAAGAACGGTGTCGGAGTGTGGGTGTGTCGGCGTATCGGGGTAACTTGTCGTGGCGATTTACTCCGACACGCCGTCACTCCGATACTCCGACACGAGTTTCCTGCCGCCTCGGCACCACGAATCGGCGGCCATCCTGCGTGGTTAGGATTTCCAGGGGGTGTTTGTAGACTCCGGACAGCCGTTCCGCGTCCAGAACCTCCGTGGGTCTGCCGTGTGAGACGACCCGCCCCTCATCCATCAGCAGAAGATGCGAGCAGAATTCCGCGGCCAGGTTGAGGTCGTGAGAAGAGAGGACCACGGTGACACCGTGCTCCGCGTTCAGCTTCGCGATCAGGGTCATCAAGCTCCACGCGTGCTGGACATCGAGATGCGCGGTCGGCTCGTCCAGAAGCAGTATCTGCGGCTCCTGGGCAAGTGCCATGGCCACCACCGCACGTTGCTTTTCGCCGGCGCTCAACTCGTCGACCAAGCGACTCTCCAAGTCCTGAAGATCCGCCATCGCCATCGCCTTCCGGACCGCCGCCTCGTCGTCCTTTGAAAGCCGCGACCAACCGGAGACGTACGGCGTGCGCCCCATCGCCACGAACTCCCCCACGGTGAACGCGACCGGAACATCCAGCGACTGCGGAACAAAGCCAACGACCCGCGCCAGTTCCTGACGCCGGAAGTCTCGAATGTCCCTGCCGCGCACGGTCAGGGCGCCGGACGACACAGGCAAGGCGCCGCCAAGGACCCGGAGAAGCGTCGTCTTCCCCGCGCCGTTGGGGCCGATGATGCCAAGCAGGCTGCCTGCCGCGACTACGCACGAAACGGATTCCAGCGCCTTGCGCTCGCCGTACGCGGCGCAGACATTCGCAACGTCCAGTGCGAAGCCTGCAGTTTCCGGTTGCCGGTTCTTATCCAATCCAGACTTCCTTCCTCTTCTTCCTCAAGATCAGGAGGAAGAACGGGCCGCCAATCAGAGCCGTGATCACGCCGACAGGGATTTCCGTCGGATACAGGATCGTGCGGCCAATTCCGTCCGCCAGCACCAGAAACGCCGCTCCCGCAAGAGCCGCCGCGGGCAGAAGCCGCCTGTGATCCGGACCGACCAATGCGCGGACCGCGTGAGGTATCGTCAGGCCCACGAAGGAAATCAACCCGCTCGCGGAAACGGCTGCGGCCGTGAGTACCGAAGCCAGTCCCAAGGCAATCATCTTGGCCCGCTCCGGCTCAAGGCCAACATGCCCCGCCATTTCCTCGCCCAGCATGAGAACATTGAGATGCCGGGACATCGCCATCAGGCCCGCGAAAGCCATCAGGCCCAGCACGGCGGCCCCCTCGACCAGCCGCACGTCGAACACCTGCAGGTCTCCGAGGAACCACCACATGATCGCGTGGAGGCCCTCGGCCGACGACTGAGAGACAATAAACATCAGAAGGCTTCCGCAGACGGCCCCCCAAATGACGCCGGACAAGATCAAGGTGTGCGGCGCCGTACCCCGCCCCACGCGCGCCAGGCGGTAGACAATCAGCATGCTGACCAGGGCGCCAAAAAAGCCGGCCGCAGGCAGCACCAGCGAACTCAGCACCAGCCCTCCGGCGATGATGCATACTGCCGTGCCCAGGGCCGCTCCGGAGGACAATCCCAGCACATACGGCTCAGCCAACGGATTGCGGAGCACCGCCTGCAGAACGCACCCGGCCGAGGAAAGGAAAGCTCCAACCAACGCGCCCAACGCCACGCGCCAGAGCCGCACGGTCAGGACGCCCGCCCGTTCCGGCTGAAGGAGCGAAAGCGGGTCACGCCACCCATCGCCGAGGAAGACAGAGGCTGCAATGATCATCGGGCTGACGATGAGGAGAATTCGGAACCATGTGGACCGGGCGCGCATGTTGTCAGTTGTCCGTTGTCGGTTGTTTGTTGGTGGTTGCCGCCTGCCTTATCATCCACTCCGCAAACTTCTCCGCGCCGTCCAGTATCCTCGGCCCTGAGCGCAGGAGCAGGTCCGGATCGATACTCGCGCAGATCGCGTTCTGCCGGACCGCCCGCATCTTATCCCAGCCGGGGCGCTTCTCAATACTTTCAACGGCGGAGGCGCTCGGGAACATGTACGCCAGAAGGATAATGTCGGGATCCCGGGTGATGATCCATTCGGCGCTCACGTGCACGTACTCCGGCCGAAGATCCGCAGCGATGTTGACTCCACCCGCCAGCTGCACCAAGTCGCTGAGAAACGACTCGCCGCCGGCCGTGGTCAGCGGGTCGCCCCACACTTCGATGTAGACCCGCGGCCGCTGCCGGTCGCGGTAGAAACTGTCGACGCGCTTCAAGAGCTCGGCGCGGCGTGCAGTCATGTTCCGGATGAACTTCTCTCCGACCGCGCGCTGGCCGAACGCCTCGCTGACCGCAAGCCCCGCCTGCATGAGCTGATCCCAGCTCTCGCACGGCAGAAGCAGAGTCTGCACGCCCGTCTTCTCGATGCGGTCCAGAAGACCCGGCTTCTCGAGGTCCGTCGCGATGACCAGGTCCGGACGCAGGCTCTCCATCATCTCCCAATTCGGCCTGCCGAAGCCGCCAACAACAGGGATTCGCTTGGCCTCCGGCGGGTAATCGCATGCGGAAGACCGGCCGACAAGATTACTGCCGAACCCCAACTCGAAAACGAGTTCGGTCAGGTTGGGGGCCAGGCTGACAACCCGAAGAGGCTCGGCCTGGGCTGCGGCGTGGCCTGCTGAAATGGCAAACCAGAGGACAGCCATGCAGCCGACTACTTTTGAAATACTTGTTCCGCGATGTATCACCCACCCCGGCCGTCGGCCACCCCTCCCAAGGAGGGGATTGTCCAAGTTCTCAACTCCCCTCCTCCGGAGGGGTGTCCGCCTTGTCCGCCGTAGCCCTCGCGAAGGCGGAAGGGCGGGATGGGTTTCGACAGAGGATTCAGAATACTTCAAAACCATATCGGATCATTGCCAAAAAGAGGGCCGTCCGCCAAGCCGTAAGGCGGGCGGCAAAAAAGGACTGACGGGATTCCCCGCGCGTTGATTTTACGGCGAGGAACCTATAGGATGGCGGCCTGTTCATGCGCTCGCCCAGATACAACGTCCAGAAACTGGCCCGCTACTCGCCTTGGGTCATCGGCGTGGGCGCATTCCTGCTCTACGTCCTGACGATGGCGCGGGATATTGTGCCCGGGGCTCCCATACGAATCCTCAACACGGTCAGCGGTCTTTATTACCTGCCCGTGATGCCCCACTATCTTTATTCCTCCCTCGCCAAGCTGATGATCAACGTCCTTCCGGGCCATGCGTTGTTCACGCTCAACCTGCTTTCGGCGATTTTCGGGGCCCTGTCCGTGGTGCTGTTCTTCAAGATTCTTCTGCGGATGCCGATGTTTGTGATCCACGACAAGGCGTCCCCGATTCCGCCTCACGTGTCCCAGACCTCCAAGTTGATCGCGCTCGTCGCATCGACGTTGTTCCTGATGTCCTGCGCGCCGCTGTGGATTTCGTCAACCCGGGCGGACAACCACACGTTCGATCTATTCCTGCTCCTGTCGTGCTTCTGGATGCTCCTGCGATTCGCGCTGCCGAACGCGTCCATACGGTGGATCCTGGCCGCCGCGTTTCTATACGGACTCGGTATCACGGAATACGCGACCATGATCGCGATGAGCCCGGTGTTCGGGCTGGGCGTCCTGCTCGCCCTGCTGTACCGGCGCGAGTTGAACGCGACCCGCATCTGGCAGTTGATTGCGCTGGGATTCTGCGGCCTGCTGTTCTATGTCATTCCCGTCACGGCCGTCGGAAGGCTCCCGGACTGGGGATATCAGGAGTACACGGGCTTCTGGAACACCCTGCTCGATCTGTGGCGGAAGCAGTACGTCGAACTGAAAGGCATCTTCCCGCGTGTGGGGGGCCTCCTGGTGACGCTGTGCGCGTTCGCCCCGTGGGTCTACGTCTTTCTTGTGCCCCGCCCCGACTACGGCTCCAATTGGCTCTCGCATGCGTTGACGGTCATCGCCCTCGCCGTCCTGAACGTTCTCGGCGTGGCGCAGCTGCTGGAAAAGGGAATGACGCCGACGCTGATCATGGGCCTTGGCGATCCGTTCCTTGTTCCCTATCTCGCGATTACCTCGTGGATGGGATATTTAGCCGGCTACTGGTGGTTCCGGGGCAGCGTGCCGGGGCAGACGATGGCGTACACGTGGCTGAAGCCATTCTGGAAAGCGGCGGCCGGCGTTAATCTCCTGCTCCCTATCGCCATCGCGGTTTCGACTTTCATTCATTTCACTCCCGCCAGGACATCCGAGCTGACGGGTCTTGCGCGGAACATGGTGCAATCCTGCGAAGACCGGCCGATCTTCCTCATCTCCAAGTCCGTGATGGACGATCTGATCCGCTACGCCGCCTTCGAGCGGGGTCAGCCGAAACACGTCGTTCTCTCCCAGGACGTCAGCCGCCCCTCCTACCGCCGCTATCTGGCCAGCATCTTCCCCGACACCTCGTCCCAGGCATCCGCCGCAGATCCCGTGGTCGAGGTCCTCAAGTCCATCGTCGGCAAGAACAAGGACGGGATCGCGGGCTGTGCGCTGTTCAACCCCGACATGGCCCTGTCCATCGGGTTCCAGTTCATCCCGAACGGGCTCGTGGTGTTTCCAGTGGAGAAGATAGGCGATCAGAACGCTAAGGATATTTTCACCCGCAACATCGACCTGTTCGAGAACACGTTCGCGAATCAGATCAACTCCTTGAGTTCAACGGCCGGCACAAACGCGATGCAGTTCTTCGTGCGGCAGAACTACTCCCGCGGGGCCAACAATCTCGGCGTCTCGATGCAGATGCTGGGATCCGACGACCTCGCGGAAAAGGCCTACGATCTGGCCCTGAAGATCCTTCCGCAGAACCCGAGTGCCCTGCTGAACCTGCGCGCGCTGTATCTCAAGAAAGCCGGCCCGGTTCCCACGAACGATCCGAAGGCGGTCGAGTTGATCGGGAAGGCCGCATCCCTCCTCGATCGAGCGCAGAAGGAAGCGGACAAGTTCCCGCGTTTCTACCGGACGCCGTTCCTGATGGCCGCCAATTACGGCTACCTGTACTCCGAGCAATTTGCCCTCTCCCTGGCGGAAGTATCGCGTCGCGGCGGGAACCTTGATCTGGAGTCCAGCGCCATTGAACAAGCCCGGTTGATCAATCCGGCAAGCATCTCGGTACAAATCAGCTCTGCCCTCCTTGCCATGGGCAAAGGCGACCCGAACGAGGCAACTGCGGAGTACAGGCATATTCTGGAAAACCAACCAAACAACCTCGCCGCCAGGATCGGCTTGGCCGTCATCTCCCGGGATCGCAAGGACTACGCCACGGCAATCCAAGTCATCGAGGAGAACCCGGCCGTCTCGGGCGGAGTGAATGCGCAAAGCGTGCTTGCCCTTTTATATTTGGAGAACCAGAACGTGGCACGCGGGCAGGAGATATTCGACCAGGTCGTCGGCGCCACAAATCACACAATGCTTTCGGCTTCGTTTGTCGCCCTGTCCGCGTGGCAGTTGTCGCAGTTCGACCGCGCGGAATCGTTCGCGCGGAAGGTGCTGGCCGTGGATTCCGGCAACCTGCCGATGATACGACTGCTCGCCTCCGTGGCTCAGCAACGCGGGGACCTCGCCGGGGCGCTGAATCATCTGAAAGCCGCCCAGACGCTGGACCCCCGGAACATTCAGTTGCAGGAGACCATCATCCGTGCTTCGCTGCAACTGAAGAGAACCTTTGCAGCTCGCAAGGATGCCGAATCCTTGCTCGCCGTAGACCCTGCCAATACTGTTGGCAACCTAACTATGGCTACCCTCGCGGAGACGCCTGAAGTCCGCGAGAAGTACTTGCGGCGCTGTCTGCAGAATCGCTCAAGCCCCTTCTACGACGCAGTACTGAACAACTTGGCATATGACTTGACTCGGATGAAGCGCTATGCCGAAGCAGTTCCTATGGCTGACGAAGCCGTCAATCTGCGTCCTTCGAGTGACAAGTATCACCACACCCTGGCTGAGGCATACAAAGGACTTGGGCAGTATGACAAAGCCATGGAGCAGATACTGCTCGCATCCACCATCGACCCCAACGATCCGAATCACAAGCTTGTGCAGGGCGAGATTCTTATCGCGCAGGGCGACAACAAAGCCGGCAACGACCTGATTGTGAAAGCGCTGCCCAACCTGACCGGCGAATGGCGTGATCGGGCCTTGAAGATTCTGAAGCGGTAGGCATTGAAACCCTCGCCCGTGGACGGGCGACTCTACATCTCTGCGATTACCTCCAGGTGTAGCGTCCGCTGTCCTCAGCGGATTCAGATCATCGCCCGGGGACGCTCGACTCTACAACATCACGGTCATTCCATCGTGTAGCGTCCGCCGTCCCCGGCGGAGGCGTTCCCTAGGATCATCGCGCAGGGACGTGCGACGCAACAGCATCGCGCATCCCGAAAGCCCTCGCCCGTGGACGGGCGACTCTACACCTTCACAGTCATCGCCCAAGTGTAGCGTCCGCTGTCCTCAGCGGATTCAGATCATCGCGCGGGGACGCGCGACTCTACATTTCAAGACGGACGATCTCACCCTGGTAAAGCCATTCAGACGCCGTCGCCACCAATCCGGTGCGAACGGGATTCTCGGCAACGTATGCCCATTTCTCCGCGTAGCTCTCCGAATGCCTGACCACATGATCGAAGAAACCAGGCTGCCAGAAACCGTCCGCGCTCCCGGTCTTTGCGGATATGCATCTCTTCAATCCCCTTACCCAAAGTCCGAGTTTCATATCGCGCCCCAAACGCACGAATAAGTGCACGTGGTCCGGCATGATAACGTAGCGGCCAACTGCGGCGCGCTGCTCCTCTGCCCCGCGGCGCGCGTACGCAATGAACGACGCGTGGACCGCGGGATTCGCCAATACAGCCCGTTTGTACAACGTGCAGATTGTAAGGAAGTACAGAGGCGGGTCGTAGCTTTGGAATATCCGTTCCAAGCGCTGTGGCTTGTCCTTGAACTTGCGGTGTGATTCGCCTTTCCCTTGTGAATCCATGATTCCTCCTGTGTGAATGATCTCGCGCTTCACGGTCATCTCATCGTGTAGTGTCCGCTGTCCTCAGCGGATTCAGATCATCGCGCGGGGACGCGCGACGCGACAACCTCGCGCATCCTGAAAACACTCGCGCGGGGACGCGCGACTCTACACAAACAACACGGGCGTCCCGAAATCGGGACGCCCGTGCAGAGAACTATGTGACGCCTAACCTATTTCCGCATCAGCCGGCGGCGGATCACGATCACGCCCAAGCCAAGAAGGCCCAACGCCATCGAGGTCGGCTCCGGAATGGCGAGGAAGGTCCAACTGCCTGAATTTGGAGAGGCAAAGTCATATGTGTACAGAGGAACCCCACCCCCCGGGAGCGTGCTCACAAGAACTGGCGCTGTATCGTAATAGTACATGCCGGACGGCGCTGCATTAAGATTGCCACTACCCGAAGAAGGCAGTGTCCACACCCGAACAAAGATATACTCCGTAGAGAGCAGCGACCCATATGTCTCATTCCGATAGACTTGACCAGAGCCTACAAAATCAGTCGCAAAAGTCCACCCCTGCAACGCGTCTCCACCAGTCGTGCCAGGACCCGTCCCAAAATCGGCAGCAGTCGGGGCGTGGTTAACACCACCGCTGGCTCTGATAAGTTGGAAAAGGGCTCCCGTTGTGTAATCGGCAGCTGGCGCAGTCAGCACCGGATTTGAATCAGGGCCGATCGCGGAAGTCAGATTCTGCCATTCAATCGTTACCTGCCCATAACAAAGGGACACTACTGACACACCAGCCATGATGCACATCAATATCGCTTTATTCATCTCGCATGCTCCTTCGTATGGTTTGACTATGGCCACGTGTACGGCTTTGTTTCCGTCCATGTAAATCCGACTGCACCACGTCTCCGGAACCAGAACCCATCAGCAGGGTATACAACAAGATTTGACACTAATGCAAACGTATTAGCATCTCTCCACCCAGTCGTCGACGCGTAGTATGTGGAGTAGGATTGGGTCTCCTTATTCCAGAACAACACTTGATCTGCCGCCCCAGGAGTTCCCTTGTTAGCGACGGAAAACAGCAGAAGATTCGTAAATAGCGCTTCCGTAGGATAGGTATAAGCGATGATATTGAAACCAACCACCCCTGCTATTGCGTTTGTCGGCATGGTGAGTTTATCCGGCACTTCACCCATCAGGTACACGGTCTGATTTGTTGTGCGCCGATTACGAATCCAGAAGCCGTCCCCAGGCACAATTATGTTCGTCGCAACAGCAAAGGTATTGGCATCTCTCCAAATACCACTGTTATCTTTATACAAGGTTACGTATTGCTGTCCTGCTTTATCCCAGAATAGCACTTGGTCTGAAGCACCCGGAGTACCCCCGACAAGTTGTGCGCCAAAAATGCCCTGAGCAGTATTTGAGAACGCATTGAACGGAATCGAGACCAATGTAAACCCGTTCGACCTGGCATCCACCTTGACATACCCCACCGCGTTGCGGCTGAGGACCTGCGTCTGGCCGAAAGCGAGGGAACCCACCAGCATCACTCCGAGGACCAGCAGTAGAATCTTCTTCATAGCGCCTCCGTCTTGTTGCACTTTTGCCTTAACCATACACACAGTCAAGAAAAGTTTTAAGTATTTCTCGCATATTTCCCGGCCCAAACTCCCGAGGAAATACTTCTCTCACTACTCGTAAATTACGCGCACCCTAACTACGTGTCAATACGTAGAGAAAAAAAAGTCGAATGCCTAAATCCTAATGACTAATCAATGCTCAAATGACGTATGACCAAGCGCCTCTCATTCTGACATTTCAGCATTCATCAGTCATTAGGGTTTCGCCATTCGTCATTTCGGATATACTCGGCTCCCATGACTGCGCGCAACAAGGACCCCAAACCCGCCTCCCTCTGGCCCTGGATGTTCGCGTTCCTCGTGGCGGCGGCAGGGACCGCGATCAGCGTGCTGCTGTGGCACACGCGCACGGTCCTCGAGCAAAACGCGACCCGCGAGGAGTTTCATCTCGAGGCGCGAAATCTCCAGGGGCTGGCCGCGCAGGAAGTGCAGCTCTTCATGGATGTGCTCGATTCGATCCGCCAGCTGCACAGCATCTCCGATCAGATCACGAGCAAGGATTTCGAGGAGTTCGTCGGCAAGGGCATGTCGTTCCAGAAACGCGTTCTCCAGGGCTTCGGGTTCGTCCAGCGCATCGACCAGCAGACCCGTCACATGATGAGACAGCTTGGGCCGAACGAACTCCAGCCGAGCCTCATCATCCAGGAGATCGACGAGACCGCGCAACCCGGCCGATTCAAATCCGCGCGCGAGAAGCCCGAGTACTTCGCCCTCACCTACCAGACACCATCCAATGCCTTGCGCGTTCCGATCGGGTTCGATTTCGAATCCGACGAGGCGTGCCTTCGGGCGATCAACCGTATGAGGGAAACGGGAACACTCGCGCTGGCCGGAAAGATTCCCGGTTCGTCATCCGATTATTACATCTTCGCCCCCATCCTTTATCCGGAGTTTCAGGGCGCCATCGTCGCGCCGCCGGGATTCCTCGTCGGCTTCGCGGCGGCGATCTTCCGTCCCTACCAGGTGATCGGCCGCATCACGAAGACGCCTGTTGCGCGCGGGCTGGAAATCAGCCTGGTCGAGGGCACCGCCCCTGCCGCCGCCAGCGCCGGCGGCTTCAACTACAGCAGCCCCATCGCCATCGCCGACGCGCCGTGGACATTCCTCTGCACGGCGTCGCCGGATTACCTGCAGGCCCATGGCACGCGAAGGCCTGAGTTCATCCTGGTGATCGGGCTGGGCATCACCGTGCTCGTGACGGTGGAACTCCTGCTCATGGCCCGGCGCGGGCGGCGGATCGAACAGGTCGTGCGGTCGCGGACCGCGGACCTGCTCGCGGCCAAGACGATGCTCGAGCGGGAGATGGCTGAACGTATGCGGCTGGAGAGCGAGATCCTCGAGATCAGCAGCGCGGAAAAACTGCGCGTCGGCCAGGACCTGCACGATTCGCTGGGCCAGAAGCTGACCGGCGCCGTGTTCCTGAGCCGCACGCTCGCCACGAAGTTGGCGGACACCGGCGGCGACGCGCGCGACAGCGCGGAACACATCAACGAACTTCTGAAGGACGCTCTCGCGCAGGTCCGTCGGCTCGCGCGCGGCCTGGCGCCCGTCGAACTGGGTGACGAAGGCCTCGCCAACGCGCTGCAGCGGCTGGCGGCGGATACGCGGGAAACGTTCGGCATCCAGTGCGAACTGCGCACGGAGGGCGACGGCCGCGTGCGCGACAACAAGTCGGCCGTCCACCTGTACCACGTGGCGCAGGAAGCGGTCAGCAACGCCGTGCGCCACGGCAAGCCGACCCGCATCCTCATCACGCTATCGGCCGCGGCCGACAGCGAAGGCCGGCTCGCGATCGAAAGCGACGGCGCCGGGATCCCGGCCGAGGAAGATCGGGGCCAGGGAATGGGGCTGCGCATCATGCGCTACCGGGCCGCCATGATCGGCGGATCGCTCGAGGTGCGCCGGCGCGCGGAAGGCGGGACGGTGGTGACCTGCCGGTTTGCGGCGAGTCCAAAGTCCGAAGTCCAAAGTCCAAAGTAGACGACCTTGGACTCAAGCTTCCATGCGGGGTCAATTTCTGCTAGTCAGTAGGAAATCGTGAAAGACAGACCCAAAGAATCCGCCCACACCATCCTGAT
>CAYQYB010000056.1:0-12593 GCA_964421535.1 uncultured Verrucomicrobiota bacterium
ACCGCGTGGAGCTCTGCCCCTGCTCAAGCGTGGATGACGATTACGTGGAATTGGTCGTCGGGGAGTAGAATGGCGGAGGGGGAGGGATTCGAACCCCCGGAGCCGTTCATCACAGCTCTCACGATTTCGAGTCGTGCGCCTTAAACCACTCAGCCACCCCTCCGACCAGCGGTATAAGCTAGCGGGTGAACGGCGGTCCTGCAATCCCGAATGCAAAGGCCGGAAGAACCCGGTGTTGTCAAACCGCAAGCCTCCCGTTATCATGGCAGATGTTTAAGGGGAGTCACTGGTGCGGCAACTCCTTCATATCGCGACCTTGGCAGTCCTCACGCTGGCCACCGCTTTGCCCGGAAGCGCCCAGGAAATCCGGATGGCCAACGGCGTGATCCTGAAAGGAACCGTCAAGCAGGCCACCAGCTCCGGCCTGGAAATCCAGACCCCCGCGGGCCCCAAGACCTACACGTGGGAAACCTTGTCCACCGCCACCCGCTTCCGGTATCAGCCGGTCTATCGCGCAAATTTCGATGTCATCCTCCAGGGCCTGCCCCCGTCCGCCAGGACAAACAAGCCCGACCTCGTGACGACAACCGCGCAAACCCAGGCGGTCAAACCCGAGCCGGAGACGGCGAAACCGACAACCACTCAGCCGCAGTCGCTCCGCGTCTTCGATCAGGCCCCCTACGAGAACATCGATTCCATTTCGTCCGGCCAGATTCCGAACCTGCAGCTGCGCACCCCGAACTCGACCATGTACATGGGCCTCCAGTACGGGCCCACGAAGAAGGACGTCATCTACATGATCTTCGACCGGAAGTCCGCGCAGGAAACACCCGATACGCTCCTGGTCTACAGCCCCGGCAACCCGGCCTACACAAACGCGGCCCGCCTGGGCGGATTCAAGAAGGGGTCCGGCGACGCGCGCGTCATGTCGTTCAAGAAGTTCAGGATCAACAGCCGATTCGGGTTGGTGGCGACGGATTACGACATTGAGTGCGGCTACGCGGAAGGCCAGACCAATTCGGTCACGGTGACCATCTCCGTGGAACTGACCAAGGGCAACGTCAAAAACCGGTTCGTGCTTTCCGGCCCCGTCTCCGACCTGGTCCAGGGCGACGGCATCATTAACGTGAAAGGCCTGCTGGACATTCCGGTGCTCTGGGTCGGCCTCGACCTGACCACCGGGTCGCCTCGCCTGGTGGGCAATCTGAACATGTCGCACCTGAAGATGGCGCCGAAGGAAGGAATCGAGAATCGCGTGTCCGTCACGGTCATCGACGAGAAGGGCGACGTTGTCGATCGCGAATCCGTCAAACTCGACGAGTCAACGTTCAACCAGCCATACGGGATCGTCTGCGACCTGGGCAAGATCGAGCCGGGCAAGACCTACATTGCCAAGGCAGCCATCGACCTGGGGCCCTTCATCGGTCCCGCCGTTTTTGAAGAGAAGTTCACCATGCCCGGCGCGGCGAAGTGACCCACCCACCCCCCGCTTCCGCCTTCGCCAAGGCTCCGGCGGACACGTCGCGGACCCCTCCAAGGGAGGGGATCTTCAACATCAGCACCCCGACCGAGGTGGGTTCTTCCGCCGCTGCCGCACGACTTCGTACAGCAGGATCGTGGTCGCGGCGGACACGTTCAAGGAATCGGCTTGTCCAAGCATCGGAATCCGCACCTGAATGTCGGCGTTCTTCATCCACGCCTCGCTCAGCCCGTACTGCTCGGACCCCACCACGAACGCCACGCCGCGCGTGAGGTCGATGTCCGTGTACTCCGCCGTCGCGTGAGGAGAAGCGGCGATGGTCTGGATGTTCCGCTCCTTCAGCCACTGCATCGTTTCATCCGACGTCGCTGTGACGACGGGAAGCGAGAACAGCGTGCCGATGCTCGCGCGGACGACGTTGGGATTGTTGATGTCCGTCCGCTCGTCGCACACGATGACCGCATCGGCGCCCGCCGCATCGGCGGAGCGCAGGATGGTGCCCAGGTTCCCGGGCTTCTCAACGGATTCCGCCACGATGACGAACGGCGCGTCCGACGCGATCTTCAGTTCGGAAAGCGTCGCGCGAATCTGGGACCCCTCGGCGAGAAGCCCTTCCGGCCGGTCCCGGTACGCCATCTTCTCGAAGACCGCCGCGGAACATTGAAACAGCTCCGCGCCGGCGGCCTGGCAAGACTCGATCAGCGGCATCTCGTTCTTGCCGAGAAAGAGCTCGGGGCAGAAGAAGACCGCTGCGGGCTTCCAGCCGTTGTCCAGCGCGCGCTTCAGCTCGCGGTAGCCCTCGACGAGCAGAAGTCCTCTCTCGTCGCGGTACGACCGCTTGCTGAGCTTCACGACCTCCTTCACGCGCGGGTTCTGGAGGCTGGTGATGAGCTGGATGTTTTCTCTCATATCACGAATCCCGGTGTGGCGGCGGCGGGTGGCGGCCGCCCGGACGCCCGGCGAAGAGCGGCGGCTACACCCTTGACGCCCTCTGCGCAGGGGGTAAGCTACTGCCCAGAGGATAGTTGGGAAGCTGGCAAAACGGTATGAAAAAAATCTGTGGAATCATGATTCTCGGGCTGTCCGCGGCGGCGGCTCTTGCCGACACACCCGACTTCAGCCGGTACCAGGTGATCCTCGACCGCAAGCCGTTCGGCGTCGCGCCCCCGCCGGAAGTGGTCGCGCCCGTGTTCAACCCGGAGCAGTCGTTCGCCAAGACCCTGCGCATGTGCGCCCTGCTCGAGGACGACAACGGAATCCGGATCGGGCTGATCGACCAGTCGAACAACAAGAACTTTTTCCTGAGCGTGGGCCAGACCGAGGAAGGCATTGAGCTGGTATCCGCTAGCTACGACGACGAGGAAGCGGTGATCCGCAAAGGCGCCGAGATGGCCGTCATCAAGCTCCAGTCCGGCGAGATCCAGGCGCTGAGCCCGGCGGAACAGCAGGCCCGGCTGAACGCGCCGACCGGCCGCCGCCCCTCATACGCCGAACGCCGCGCGATGCGCCAGCAGCAACAGCAGCAGCAACAGCCGCCGCCCACGCCGAAATATACCGGCGAAGAGCTGGAGAAGCATTTGAACGAGTACCAGATGGAAGTGATCCGCCAGGGCCTGCCGCCCCTGCCCATCCCCCTCACGCCGGAGATGGACCAGCAACTCGTGAACGAAGGCGTGCTCCCGCCGATGCAGTAGAAAAAGGGCCCTCTCTCGCTCAGTTGAAATTCGCGACAATCGTCTTGTCTGAATCCATTGTGACAGTGAGAGGATTCGCGGTGCTCGTTACACTGCCCGTCCAGTTTGAGAAACTGTGGCCCGAATTCGGCGTCGCTGTAACAGTAACTGATGATCCTGAAGCATAACTCCCCGAACCCGACGGAGATACACTACCTGAACCGTTAGCACTCACAGATAGAGTGTAAGTCGACCCCCCGCTGCTTGAATTCGACGCCACGGTCGCCTGGCCATAGATCGTTCCATACATGGTGGGCTCCGCCCATGTACCCCGCATGGTGCCCACGCCGGAGGACGCCTCGATCGTTCCCACCATCGTGCCTTCCTGCCCCGCCGTCGTCAGGCCGGTCATCGTGAAGTCGCCTTCATCGCCGATGGTTCCCCTGAAGCTCTTGCCGTTGTTGTCGTTGGCTTCCAGTTGATCACCTGTCTGGCGGAGATCCAACTGGGTAATGGGGTCTCCCGAGTTGTTCGAAACCAGCTTGCCGTTGTTGGCGTTCGTGTCCGTGTTTCGGTAAATCCCCGTGACATTGAAATCCAGGTTCCTCACCGCGCTGTCCGAACTTCCAACTTCGCAGCCGAGGAAGGCGAACGAGGAAATGAGCAGGGAGCAGAGGGCGATGGCGGCGATGTACTCTCGTTTCATGGTGATCCTTTCCGGGACTGATTTCGGAGCCTGTTTAAGCCGATTTGCGCGGGTAATGCAAGGCGGATTGTGGTTTTCAACCCACCCCTGTCGCGCTAGCGCGCGACATCCCCTCCAAGGAGGGGAGCTTCTCAAGATCAGGTTTCCTTCCGCGCTTGGCGAACCCGCATCGCCCTGTTAAGGTCCCCCCCATGCGCCCGCATCACGTCCGCGACATCCTGTTCACGCCGGCAAAGATCCAGCAGAGGGTGAACCAGCTTGTGGAAGACATGGCGCCGGACTGCCGCGCCGAGAACTTCGCGATGATCGGGATTCTCCGGGGCAGTTTCATGTTCCTCGCCGACCTCGTCCGCGACCTGTACCAGCACGGGGTCCATCCGCGGATCGATTTCATCACGCTCGAAAGCTACTACTCGGGCACCGAGTCGACCGGCTCGGTCCACATCGCCAAGGACATCACGCTCGACCTGCGCGGAGCAACGGTCCTGCTGGTGGACGACATTCTCGACACCGGGCGCACCCTGTCGTTCGCGAAGAGTCACCTGACGGGAAAAGGGGCGAAGCAAATCAAGACCTGCACGCTGCTGGACAAGCCCAGCCGCCGCATCGTCACGTGCGAGGCCGACTACGTCGGCTTCACGATCGAGGACACGTTCGTGGTGGGATACGGGCTGGATTACGACGGCTACTACCGCGAGCTGCCGCACATTGCGAAGGTGACGTTCGTTTAGCGACAAGAGGTCAGAGTTCAGATGTCAGAGATCAGCAAGAGATGACCCGTCTGACCTCTGACCGCTGACTTCTGACCTCTGAAATCACTCCACCAGATCAATCAAATCCCGGACCGGGTCATTGCCCTTCGGAGGATTGTTCTGGGGCGGCTGTTGCTGTTCGCCGGCGTTGCCGGGTTGGGCAGGAGCCTGCGCCGGAGCGCCGCCCTGCGATTGGCCCTGGGCCGCCTGCTGATCCTGCGGGCCCCGCGGCTGCCGCGGAGGTCTGCGCCGGTCGCCGCGACGGCGGTCGCGCCCGCCGCGATCGCCACGGTCCCCGCCGCGCTCTCCGCCGCCGCCGCCGTTCTCGAACGCCTTGCGGAAGGTCGAAGGCCGCATGGTCAGGCCACCCATCGAAATGGCGCGCTCCTCAACCGCACGGGTGCCCGTCACGAGCACGGTCTGTTTTGACCGCAGGCCCTTCTTCAGCAGGTCCAGAAGCATGTTCTGCATGTTGGCCGTGCTGTCGGCAAAAAAGACCTGGATCGGGCCGTACTTGTCGCCATGGGCGACTTCCCGAAGGGCCCGGCCTTCGAAAACGGCCTGGACGGTGATGCTCTCCTTCTCCACGAAGCGGGAAAGATGCTGAAGAACCTGGACCTGCTCGCGCGGGCCCAGCCGCTCGCTGCCGCCGCCGGAAAGCTGCGCGGCATCGAGAATGAAGAGCTTGCCGGCCTTGCTGCCACCCGCAAAAAACGCCTTGATCGAATCGAAGATGCTCATGAATACTCCTCTGCCCTCTGGTTATCCCACTGAAGGTTCGGACCTTACAGAACCCGCCGCCGGACTGCAAGGGCGGAGTTGGGGGAGGGAGGCAAAGCCATGGAGTACTGGAGTATTGGAGTGATGGTGTGAAGAGCGATCCTAATCCACCACTCCAATACTCCAACACTCCTTCTCTATCCCCCTCCCGCATTGACGAATCCGGCCTGAATCGCTACCTTCGCCGGACATTTGCGGGTCAGCCATGTCGCAGCAGAAGACATACAACATCCGGTGTCCGAAGTGCCAGCACGACCAGTCCGTGCAGCTCTACGAGTCCATCAACGTGAAGACGCACCCGGACCTGAAGAAGCTGCTGATGGCCAACCAGATGAACACGGTGACGTGCGAACAGTGCGCGCTGACGTTCCGGGTGGACAAGCCCCTGCTCTATCACGACCCGTCGCGCCGCTTCATGATCTACCAGATTCCGCTGGGAGAGAACGCGATCGAGGCCGGCGAGCGGGAGTTCACGGAATCGGTGGGCCGCCTGTCGGGCCTGATTCCCAAGGATATCCCGGCGCCGGACGTTTCGCTGGTCTTCAGCCGCGCGGAGCTCGTCGAACGCATCTTCCTGCACGATGCGGGGCTGAACGAGCGGATCATCGAGTACATCAAGTACATCATCTACTCGCGCAACGCGGGCAAGATCAACGCGGCCCGGAAGCTGCTGCTGTTCGACGCGGAAGATTCAACGCCCGAGGCGCTCTGCTTCGTGGTCCAGGACGTGGAGTCGAAGAAGCTGGAGTCCGTTCTGCAGTATGAGCGAAAGACCTACACGGCGCTCTGCGAAATGTTCGACAAGGACGACCAGACGCCGACCCTGCTGGAGCTTTTCCCCGGCCCCTATATCAGCGCGCGGCGCCTTCTTTTGAAGGAAACAGAGGCTTCAGGTTCAAAGGAGCGGAAGCCTCGGAAGTCCCAAAAACCTCAGGAGTGACCGGCTCCTTCTGGGCAGCCACGGCCTTTTTCTTCTGCTGGGCGCGCAGCTCCTTGTCCACGAACAGCATGGCCGAATCAGCCAGCGGAACCCAGCCGCTTTCGGGATTCGCGGCGACATAATCCTCATAGACCGCCTTCGCGTCGGCATAGCGGCCCATTTGCGCCAGGCAGCGGCCCTTTCCGAAAATGGCCGAAGCGGTCAGGAAATGGGCGGGGTTCGCGGCGGCAAACGCCTCGTAGGCTGCTAGCGCCTGGTCGATCTGGCCGGAGGCCTCCAGGCATTGCGCCTTGCCCAGGTCGGCGGCGGAAACCATCGGGTGCTGAGGAAACTGCTGCTTGAACTGCCCGTACGTGAGCTGGGCGAGGTCATACTGGCCGGCCCGGAACTGCTCCGCGGCAAGGGTCAGCATCGCGATCGGGGCCGAGGGCGTCGAAGGATACTGGTTGATGACCTGCTGAAGCTGCTCGGCGCTCCGCGAACTCATCAGCATCTGCGACGCGCGCATGGCCGTCGACTGCTTGTAGTTCTTGTACGCGCCGTATCCCAGCACGGCCGCGAGCGCGATGGCCAGCCCGATCAGGACCGGCTGGACGTGCTCGCGGAAGAGCGCGAGCATCTGCTGCTTCTCGGTTAGCTGGACTTCCTCGGGAGCCTGCACCGGCTCGACCTGCTGTTCCTGTTTCGGTTCATCAGCCATGTTGACCATTCCTTAGGTTGTGGCGAAAGTGGCGTATTTATGCCGCCGCAGACGGCAAAACGCAAGCCGGGAAAACGAAACACCCACCCCGCCCTTCGGGCACCCCTCCGGAGGAGGGGAACTGATTTGGGAATCCCCTCCAAGGGAGGGGTGGCGAAGCCGGGGTGGGTTATTCCTTCGCCGCCTTCTCGTAAATCTCGATCACGCGGGCGGCGGTGAGGTCGGAGGAAAGATGCGTCGTGTCGATCTGGTGCTCGATGGCGTCGTAGAGGGGCTTGCGCGCCTCCAGCAGGTCGGTGATCTTCCGCGCCTTTTCGCCGCCCTCGATCAGGGGCCGGTGCGTTTCCGCGACGACGCGCTGGAGGATGGCCGCCGGGCTCGCGCTGAGGCAGATCACCACGCCGGTCCGGCTGAAATCATGGATGTTCTCGGGGTTGATCACCACGCCGCCGCCCGCGGCGACAACGAGGTTCTGCCGCTGGCTCAACTCCCTCACCACCTCGCGCTCGACCCGGCGGAAATAGGCCTCGCCGTCCTTTGAAAAAATGTCGCCGATCTTGCGGCCTTCCCGCCGCTCGATCTCCGCGTCCATGTCGATGAGCGGGCGCTCGAGCCGCTTGGCCACCAGCCGCCCGGTCGCGCTCTTCCCGGTTCCCATGAACCCGACCAGTATGATGTTCGTCTTCACGGCCCCGAACCCATCCAAGAGAAAGGGGCTCTCCCTGTACAGGTCGAGCCCCACAGATCCGTCACTTCCCCCTGTGCCGCCGTCTTACGGCTGCGACATTTCCGAAACGCGCACGACGTCTTTCGCGCGGGCGCCTTTCGGATCCTGGAAGATTTCAAACTGGACCTTGTCGCCTTCGTTCAAGGTCTTGAATCCTTCTCCCTGGATGGCGGAATAGTGAACAAATACGTCCTGATTCATTCCGTCCGGGATGATGAACCCGAACCCTTTTTTCTCGTTAAACCATTTTACAGTTCCGTTAGCCATCGCTTTACAACCTCCCCTTAACTGAATGCCTGTATTCTTGCGCGAAGCGACCGGATTACAAGTGGAATAATGCGATTTTAGTAAAAAAGTTGACTGCCCAACTATCGCGCCATCAAAGCGTTCCACCCGCGACCCATGCGAAGTACCCGTCCCACCACTCCTTGCCCCAGAGAATCCAGACCGCCGCCGCCAGCGCAAGGTACGGGCCGTAGGGAATCCGGCTGCGCCACTCCTTGTTCCGGCTCAAGATCAGCCCGATTCCCACGAAGGAGCCGATCAGCGCGGATACCATGATGATGAACAGGACCGCCTGCCAGCCTAGCAGCGCGCCCAATCCCCCCAGCAGTTTCACGTCGCCCATGCCCATGGCGTCCTTCCTGAAGGCCAGTTTCCCCAGGAAGCCCACGCCCCAGAGAATCCCCGCCCCCGCCGCCATGCCGATCAGCGCGGCGATGAAGCTGTCCAGCGCCCCATACTTGTCATGCAGCGACGGAACCAGCGGGCTCAGCACGAGCCCCGCCACCACGCCGCCCAGGCTCACGCGGTCCGGGATGATCATGTGATCGAAATCCACGAACGTGCCCAGGATGAGGCCGGACATCACCATCCAGTAGATCGGCGTGCGCGCGTCGAACCCGTAGTGCAGCCAGACCAGCAGGAACAGGACGGCGGTCATCAGCTCCACCAGGAAGTAGCGCACGGAAATCACGTTCTTGCAGACGCGGCAGCGCCCCGCGAGCAGCAGGTAGCTGAACAGCGGAATGTTGTCGTAGCCCGGAATCATCTTGTTGCAGTGCGGGCAGTGCGACCGCGGCGTCACGACCGACTCCTCGCGCGGGATGCGGTAGATGCACACGTTCAGGAAGCTGCCGACGCACGCGCCGACGGCGAAGACGAGGAGGGAGAAGTAGATAAAGAAGAAAGTAGTGATTTCCATTAGAGGAGCCGCTCTCCTTGGATTTGAAACTTGAAACTTGAAACTTGGAACCTGTGATCCGAGTTTCCAGTTTCCAGTTTCCAGTTTCTGCTACAGGTTCCTGACGCCATACACTTCCTTCTCCAACGCCTTCCGCATCACATCGGTCGGCGGTTTCACGCCGGTCCAGATTTCAAATGCCGCTGCGCCCTGGTGCAGCAGCATGCCGAGCCCGTTGGCCGCCTGCGCCCCGCCCTTCTTCGCCGCTTTCATGAAGGCCGTTTCCGGATACATGTAAATCAGGTCGAACGCCCACTGCCCCTTCCGGAACGCGTCCGGCGCCAGCAGCGACGGTTCGCCTTCCTTCATTCCGACGGGCGTCGCCTGGATGACGATATCCGCGTCGCGCGCCGCGTGCGCCTGCCCGTTCGTGCTCGACACAACGTTCACCGTCTCGATGAAAAACTTTGTCTCGATCTCCACCGCCAGCTTGCGGCTGCGCGCCGCATCGGCGTCGCACAAAGAGATCGCGGTCACGCCGGCGCCCGCGCACGCCAGCGCGACGGCGCGCCCGGCGCCGCCGGTGCCGAGCACAAACACCGACTTGCCCGCCACCGGCCCGCCGAACGCCTCCTCGACCGCCTTGATAAATCCCCCCCCGTCCGTATTGAAACCGACTGTCTCGTCCGGCCCGAACTTCACCGTGTTCACCGCGCCGAGAAGTTGGGCGGACTCGTCGAGCTTCGCCAGCCCGCGGCAGGCGACTTCCTTGAGCGGCACGGTCAGGTTCGCGCCGCCGAACCCCATGTCCCGCATCGCGCCCAGCACGTCCATGAGCCGCTCCGGATGAACGTCGAACGCGAGGTAGATCGCGTCCATCTTCAGCGCCGCGATCGCGGCGTTGTGCATGACAGGCGAAAGCGTGTGGCCGATGGGGTGACCGAGGACGGCGAAGGCTTTTGTGTGGCCGCTGATATTCATTTTTTTCCAAGGGTTGGAAAAATTACGGCCGGATTTTCCAATGATTGGAAAAATATCGCAATGATATTCGGGGGCGACTTGACCCTGGACGCCTGGTGGTCAGCCCCTGCGGTTGCCGGTCTCGACCTCGGGTTCCAGCTCGCCCGTCGGCGTCGGCGTATGGTGCTCGAGGCGCGCCATGAGGGTGTAGGCGCACGGAACGACGAACAGGGTGAAGAGCGTGGAGACGACGATGCCGCCGATGACCGCGATCGCCATCGGCATCCGCGTTTCCGCGCCGGGCCCCAGGCCCAGCGCGAGCGGCAGGGCCGCGCCGACCGTCGCGACGGACGTCATCAGGATCGGCCGCAGGCGGATCGGCGCCGCGCGGTGAACCGCCTCCACGGCCGGCAGCCCGTCCTCGTAGCGGAACTTGTTGGCGAACTCGACGAGCAGGATGGAGTTCTTCTTCGCGATGCCCATCAGGAGGATCACGCCGATGGCGCTGTAGAGGTTCAACGACTGATCGCTGGCCAGCAGGGCGAAGACCGCGCCGCTGATGCTGAACGGCAGGGCGAGCAGGATCGTGAACGGATGCACGAAGCTGTTGAACTGCGAGGCCAGCACCATGTACGCCACGATCAGGCCCAGCAGGAAGACGAAGTTCAGGCCGCGGAACGATTCCTGAAACGTCTTCGCCCCGCCTTCGAGGAAGGCCGCGTAGCCCGCCGGCAGGACATCCCGGCAGATTCTCTGCACCGCCGCCAGCGCATCGGCCTGCGACGCGCCCGTGGAGAGGTTCGCGGTGATGCTGATGGCCCGCTGGCGGTTGACCCGGGAGATCGACTGCACGGTCGGCACGGTCTCCAGCTTGACCAGGTCGCGCACCGGCACGAGCTCCCCGTACTGGTTGCGGACCTGGAGCCGGTCCACGTCGTCCGCGTTCACGCGCTGGTCGGGGTTCAGGCGGATTCGGACGTCGTACCGCCGCCCGTCCTTCGTGAACTTCCCTTCCCGCACGCCGCCGATGGCCGCGTTGACCGTGCGCGCGAGGTCGAGCATCGACACGCCGCGCGCGGACGCGGCTTCGCGGTCCGGCTGGATGCGCAGCTCCGGCATGCCGGCGCGGTAGTTGTTGTTCACGTCCACCATCAGGCCGCCGGCCTCCATCTTCGCCATGATCTCCCGGGATTTCGCGTCCAGGACGGCGTAGTCGGGGCCGCGCAGGTTGAATTCCACCGGCTGGCTGCGCCGCGGGGTGAGGCCGCGCGTGGAGATGTCCTGGAAGCTCATCCGGATGCCCGGCGATCCGCCGAGGTCCTTTCGGAACTGCTCCACCAGCTGCCGCTGGCTCAGCTTGCGGTCCTTCTTGTCCACCAGCGTGATCATCACGTTGAACTGGTTCGGGGTTCCGCTGAACCCGCCCACGCCGGTGAAAATGCGGGCCACTTCCGGGCGGGTCCTCAGGTACTCCTCGACCCGCCGCGCCTCGGCGTCGGTGCGCGTGATCGACGAGTCCACGGGCATCTGCACGGACGTGCGAATGAAGTTCTGGTCCTGCGGCGGCACGAACTCGCGCCGGAGCCCCGCCCCCAGGGCGAGCGACCAGCCGAAGAGCGCGGCCGAAACGATCAGGACGGCCCAGCGCCAGCGCAAGGCCACGCCGAGCACAGCCCGGTAGCGCTCCGCGAGCGAGCCCATCCCCCGGCGCATGGTCCGCTCGATCCACCCGGGCCGCTCGGACGACTGCAGGAACTGCGAGCAGCGCATCGGCGTGAGCGTGATCGCCTCCAGCAGGGACAGCGCCACCGCCGCGGTGATCGTCACGCCGAACTGGAAGAAGAAGCGGCCGATGATGCCGGACATGAAGGCCACCGGCAGGAAGATCGCGATCACGGCGAGCGTCGCCGCGACGGCGGCGAAGGTGATCTCGCGCGCGCCTTCCCGCGCCGCGTTGACGCGGGGCTTGCCCATGTGGAAATGCCGCACGATGTTCTCGAGCACCATGATCGCGTCGTCCACGACGATGCCGATCGCGAGCGCGAGCGCCAGCAGGGTGAACGTGTTCAGCGTGAAGCCCATGAAGTACAGGATCGTGAACGTGCCGACCACGGAGGTCGGGATCGCGAGGATGATGTTGATCGCCGAACTCCAGTTGCCGAGGAACAGGTACACGATCAGGGCCGTCAGCAGGCCGGCGAACAGAAGCTCCTCCTCCGTCTGCTTCACGGAGCGCTCGACGAACGTGGTGAAGTCGACGTTGATGCTCAGCTCCATCCCCTTCGGCAGCGCCCCCGACCGGTTGAGCTCCTCGATCTTCGCGCGCACGGCGCGCCCGATCTCCACCTCGTTCGCGCCGCGCTGCTTCCGGATCGCCATGCCGACGGCCTCGCGGCCGTTGATGCGCGCGATCCGCCGGACGTCGTTCAGGCCGTCCTCGACGCGCGCCACGTCGCCGATGCGCAGGGTGGAGTCGTAGATCGTCTGGCCGCCGCGCCGGGTGATGAGGATGTTCGCGACCTGCTCGGGCGTGATGCCCTCGCCCATCGTGCGCACGTTGATTTCCTGGCTCTGGTTCTCGATGTAGCCCGCGGCCACTTCCGCGTGCTCGCGGGCGACGGCCTCCTGCACGTCGAGAACCGTCAGCTCGTACTGCCTCAGCTTTTCGTTGTCCACCCAGATGCGGAGGTTG
>CAYQYB010000057.1:0-12508 GCA_964421535.1 uncultured Verrucomicrobiota bacterium
TGCGGATTCCTCGATCCAGTCCGCGTGACCAAGATGGCGATGGAATCGATGATGTCTATGAGTTGAGCCGCAGCGCTCTCGATCCGCTGAATCCGGCAGATGCAATTGAAGACTCTGATGCAGACGGCTTCCTGAATGTTTACGAATTCGCTCACGGGAGCGATCCCCAGCAGAGCAACTCGGTTCCACTGCCAACCCTCTTTGTCAGTGAGGGAGGGGCGGTGGATGGAGATGGCTCGCAGGGCAATCCGTTCCCCGCCATTCAGGCCGCGATCGATGTCGCAGATGACTACGCCATCATTCAGCTGGAAGATGGTCTATTCGCGGGCGAAGGCAACAGAGACATCAATTTCCGGGGCAAGCCGATCATGGTCGTGTCGGCGCACGGTTCGCAAGCATGTGTGATCGACTGCCAGAGCGCGGGCCGTGGCATCTGTTTCTCGCAACGCGAAGATCGGCGGACGGTGTTGCGTGGTGTAACCATACGGAACGGTAGTGCCGAGAACGGTGCGGGAGTGCAATGCACGACCTCATCGCCTTCTGTGTTTGACTGCGTAATAGAGAGCAACACGGGCGTCGGCATCTACTTTCAGTCCTCGGGGGCGGAATTCACTCGGTGCATGGTTCAGGGGAACGCGGACGAAGGTGTGCAGTTCCACTCGGGTTCCTCGAACGTGCTGGGGTACTGCGCGATTCTCGGAAATGCCGGAACTGGCGTGTCCTGTCATGACGGCTCGCAGCCCAAATTGTTGCAGTGCCTTGTGGGTGATAATCAAGGGCTCGGGGTTGAATGCTGGGGGACTTCGGCGGCCATACTCAGGGACAGCACGATCAGCGGCAATGACTGCGGAGGGTGTGCCGGCTACGGAAGCAGCAAATCGGTGATGGAGAATTGCGTGGTCACCAGCAACGCCGGTGACGGAACAAGCTCATACGAGGGCTCATCGTTGACGCTCACAAGCTGCAGAGTAGCCGACAATACGGGTGCGGGAATCAGTTGCTATTCAGGGGGCGAGTTGCTTGTTCGGCGCTGTGTCATCGAGCGAAATGAGTGGGGATTCGCGGCGTGGACTTCGAGCCCGAGGATGGATCGATGCGTTGTGCGGGAGAGCACCGCCGGAGGTGTGCGACTCGATGGATCAACTTCGCGCATATCGAATTGCGAAATATACGACAATGACGGCAACGGGATTACCTGCTACTCCTCTTCTCCAAACCTTGCCAACAACGTTATTGTGGGGAACCACGGAGATGGGGTTGCTTGCTACTCGTCGAGCACCGCTCTGCTCAACAATTGCACGATCGCCGACAATGAGGTTGCGGGTCTCAGCCTCTGCCTGGACGACGATCTGCGTCCAGAAATCCACAATTCCATTCTCTGGGGCAATGCTGAAGGGGCGCTTGCGGCATGGTCGGGCTCTGTCACGGTGACGCATAGTTGTGTGGAAGGCGGGTGGCCGGGAACCGGCAACATCAATACAAATCCTCTGCTCGTATCCTTCTTTCGTTTGACGTCGGGCTCCCCCTGTATTGACGCAGGTGAGACCAATAGCTTGGACACGGACATCGACAGCGAGGCGAGGGTGCGGATCCGCTTCGGTGGCATTTCAAGCATGGACATGGGCGCTGACGAGTTCGTAGATTCGGATTGCGATGGCATGGCGGATGTGTGGGAGGTTGAGATCTTCGGAAATCTGTTGCAGGACGGCCTGGATGACGGCGATGGAGACGGTTTGACTGATCGCGCGGAGTACGAGAGCAACGCGGATCCTCGCGACGCTGATACAGACGACGATGGGTTGTCTGATGATGAAGAGGTCCAGAACAAGACGAACCCGCGGGAAGCGGACTCTGATGACGACGGTCTTACGGATCCTTGGGAAGTCGAGAACGGAACGAATCCGCTGAAAGCGGACTCTGACGACGACGGACTCCTGGATCCCTGGGAGGTCGAGAACGGAACGAATCCGCTCGACGCGGATAGCGACCATGACTTGATACCGGACGGTTGGGAAGTGTGGCACGATCTGTACCCAACGTGGAATGACGCGGCGCTCGATCCTGACCGCGATGAACTCATCAACCTTGAGGAGTACCGTCACAGCACATTTCCGTACAAATGGGATTGCGACTACGACAAGCTTCCGGACGGGTGGGAAGTCCGCTATGGCATGAACCCGCTGCATTACGACGATATCACGACCGAGGATTCGGATGCAGACGGTCTCGTGACGCTTGACGAGTATCGTTTCGTTACGGACCCCAACAACCCCGATACCGACGGCGATGGCGTGCGCGACGGTGCGGAGGCGCCCGCCAGCCCGGGGTCGAACCCGAACACCCCGTTTGACTTCGGCGATCCCGCGAATTGCGTAACTCTGAGTCTCTCGGTCGGCGACCCGAGCATTAGCTGGTCCGAGCGATGGAGATTCGAGCTGTTGACTTGGGCTGGATATCCCGTGGTGCGGCACGTCACCCGCGACTTCGGCACACCCGAAAGCCGGGAGTATGCGTTGCTCAAAGGATTTCGATACGAGGGTCAGTTAGTCTGGGTGGATTCGAGCTGGTCTTACGATGACTTCGACTGGATGGCTCTGGTCAACGGTTCCACGGCGTCGGGATGGACCCAGGCGCTCTACAATACAGGTCTGATCAGAATCACTGACGACAGCGGACTGCTGACGACTCTGACTCATGGCGAGCATGAAAATGAAACCATCGGACGAAAGATATATATCGATGTGCTGAAGGCCGATCTCGACGCGGACGTGCCCGAACGGTTGGAGGAGACAGAGGGCGCATTTCTGCAGGCGAATGGAGGTGTGAAGCAGGTTGCCATTGGATTCGGCCCTGCCGAAGTGACCAATGGGACGCTGACGCTACGGATCGTCTCGGGCGCGGGTCTCGTCAACACATGGTCGAACAGCGACAAGATCATATCGTTTTCCCTGCCGGCAACGTGGATCATCGGCGTGGACGCCATACCGCCGGCGTTCTATGTCGAGGCCACCCAATTGAGCACAACGAATCGTGACATCCGCTTCGAGTTGGTGTATTCGTGCGCGGCAGGCTCGGACACGGACACAGTTGCCTTTACCGCCATCAAGATGGATATCGTTCCCGATTGGAATCATAACCGGGTGATCAATGACGACGACAAGAACCATGCGACGAACTCCAGTCCGTTCCGGTTCTGGAAGAACGATGACGACGATTTTGGGGACATTTCCGAGGAGGATAGCGATGTACCTGGGCAGGGCGGGCTGTTCGACAAAGCGAACTGCGACGACGACAAAGTCAACGGTCGTTCCGACCTTCTCGACTTCTTCCCGGTCTGGCTTGACCTCCACGGCACGCTGAAACTTCTGCCGGCAAGCGGTATGGTGCAGTACATACTCAAACAGGGAAGTGGCGCGGTCCGGGCGGTCTACACGGACTTGACGAAAGATTCGGCAGGAGCTTTTCTGACGACAGAGGGCAACACCTACGGCCCTCAATTTGACCAGAACTCCTATGAGGCAGACACCTTTGAAGTCTCGTCTTCCGGCATGCTGCTGTCGACGAACTTCCTTGACAGAGTTAAGAACAACGCTGCCAAAGGCGTTCTGCTGATCGAGGGCAAAACCATGTCCACCGCCCCGCTGGTTCTGGAAGTCTGGAAGGACGGCGCGAAGGTCTGCGAGAAGGAAATGCCGTTGAGCGTCGACGGCGTGGAGAATTCGTACCGGTGGATCAATCTAAGACCTAGCGGCGGACTGCCGACCTCGACTGAGGAGCCGTCGAACAATCCCGATGCCCGCTGCAATGGAAAGCAGTTCATCTTCGTTCACGGTTACAGCGTGCACGAGGAGGCCGCTCGCGCGTGGAATGCCGAGATGTTCAAGCGGCTCTATCAATCCGGTTCGCGGGCCATGTTCACGGCCGTAACGTGGCGCGGAAACGACGGGCAGTTGTGGGACTGGATACCTTTTGGGCTTGGCGGCTCGACGCCGGATTACTACGTCAATGTCGAGCATGCCTTCGAGACAGCCTCAAACATGGTCTCCGTTATCAATGCCAGCGTTCCCGGTTCCAAGTACATCGCCGGTCATAGCTTGGGGAACATGGTCGTTTCGAGTGCTATCGTGGACCACGGTCTCAGCGTAAACGTCTACTTCATGCTTAACGCCGCTGTGGCGATGGAAGCATACAACGCCTCTTTCGACAATCGCAACGTCATGCGGCATCCTGACTGGCCGAATTACGACAGCAGGCTTTGGGCCAGTGAGTGGTATCAACTGTTCGCACCGGGTGATGGCCGCAGTACCCTTCGCTGGGGTGATCGGTTTGGAACAATATCCTCTGCCTTCAACTACTACTCTGAAACCGAAGATGTTCTAAACAATGCCGACGGCAACATCCCCGCGCTTGGGAGAGAACGCGCTTGGGTCAACCAGGAAATGCGCAAGGGAACAGCGTGGATCAGCCTTGGTCCGGGCAATGCCGAAGCGGGCTGGGGCTTCAACGAGGCTTACACGAATGCCGATGGATCGTATCCGCTCTTGCCTGTTGCCGCCAATGCGTTAACAGACGATAATATTCGGATTAACTCTTTCTTTAACTGGTTCGACGAGGAGGACCTGTATGGCGCCAACGGTAGCACTTTTGCACAGCAGCCTGCAGTGCACCGCCAACTACTTGCGGACGCCATTCCGGCTCTTTCTAATCCCGCTGGAAGAAACTCGCTCGCCAGTGCGGCAGGACAAGGCAATCGAGATATGATGTCTTTCCGTCGCGGAACATACGCGAGCGGAGGCTGGCCTGATGCTGATGACCGATGGCGGCACAGTCATATCCGGGAAGTTGCCTATCCCTATAACTTTGCTGTCTTCGACAACATAGTTACCGACGGAGGCTTGAAATGAATCGAATCTCGCGAGTAAGCATAGGCGCGGTGCTATTTTGCAGTGTTCAAATCTCAGTTGCTCAGGTCGGCCAGATTACTGTGAGGGTTGCCGACGAAGCCGGGCAGATCGTTTCCGATGCGATGGTCGAGGCGCACTTTCACAAACTCAGCAAGCCCGGATGGGGATGGGGTGCCAGCGCAAAACCAAATGTCGTCAAAGGCCGGACCGATACGAATGGACTGTGTGTGTTGACCGGTGAAGGGAACGCCGGAGACCTTGCCGTCGCCGCATTCAAAGATGGATACTATGGCGGTAGCGGATACCAAGTGCAGTTCACCAACCTAGTCGGTACAGCGGACGGAAAATGGCAGCCTTGGAACCCTCTTGTCAAAGTTCTTCTCAGGCGTGTTGGCGAACCAATTCCGATGTACGCCAAACGCGTTTTGGAGGCACAAGTCCCATCGACTGGTCATCCTGTCGGGTTCGACTTGATGGCGGGAGGGTGGGTTGCTCCGCACGGAAATGGACAAGAGGCTGATCTGTTGTTCATGTTCTCTGCTGAGCCTGAGCGTGTCCATACGAACTGGTATGGATCCTTGCCTCGTGTACATCGTCTCCTTGACTACACTCTTTCGATCTCTTTTCCGAAACAAGGCGACGGCGTATCTCCCATCCCTGTTCCGCTACAATGTGGCGGCAGCGCATTGCGGCTCTCGCAGAAAGCCCCGGAAAATAACTATACGCCGGTCATGCCAAAACGCGTCTACCAGCAAGCAGGGCAGCCGCAACACTCCGACATTCGGGAGGATCAAAACTACTACTTCCGCGTGCGGACGATGAAGGACCACAAGGGGAAAATCGTCAGCGCCTTGTACGGGAAAATCTACGGTGACTTTCAGTTCGATGAACGAGGAAGAGTCACCTTCACGTACTACCTGAATCCGACGCCCAATGACCGGAACGTCGAGTTCGATCCGGCGAAGAATCTTTTCATGGGGCTTCCTTCACGCGAGCAAGTCCGCGAGCCATGAGACAGTCTTCGGGCGACGCCACAGAGAGGGATATAGGCCGGACTTCGCTAAGGTGTTGCTGGCGAGTTGGTGTCCGAACTTCAAGCGTCTTAGGTTGGTCGTACAGGTTCTTCTTGGTCATGATTCAAGTTTCTAAGGGCCGAGGAGGGAATTGTGCCCGGAGCCAACCGCTACACTGCCGCCGGTGGTCAAACCTGAGGTCAAAGTTGCCATCCCTCAGCTTCGGATTCTTTTCATTTGAGTCAATTCGCATTTGTTCCGCGCGTTGATCACGGCTTGATATTGCGTGGTGTTTTGCGGAGAATGCCCACCCCTAAGTCGGAGGAAACGAATGAAACGTTCTGCGTGGCTGAGCTGGGTGCTCGTTCCGGTGGTTGCTCTTCTCGCGGGGTGCAAAAGCCCCTCCGCAAAATCCAGGCCGGTGATGCCGCCGAAGGCGCCCGCGTCGGCGGTCGCCCCGACTTCCGCGGTCCAGTCCGTCACGTCCTCCGTCCCGGTCGCCGCGGCGCCGCAGCCTGCCGCGAAGCCGCCGGCCGTCGTGGCCCCCAAGCCTGCGCCCGCGGCGAAGCCCCTCAAGCAGGAGCGCCGCGAAATCGAAGAGAAGATGGCCCGCCTGGACCAGTACACGGCCGAGCAGCGGAAGCTGCAGGGGCGGATCAGGAACGAGCTGGGCGAGCTTCAGCGCCAGATCGCGGCCATGCAGGCGCAGTTCCAGCAGGTCGAAGGGCGCGCGGACGAAACCGCGAAGAAGATTACCGACGGCGAGGTGGCTCTCGCGAACCTCAAGAACGACATGGCCCGCCTGAACGCCAGCCTGCCGACGACCGGCCCGGACCCGAGGCTGGCCGAGCAGAAGAAGCAGATCGAGACGCAGCAGACGATCCTCCAGCAGCGCGAGACGGAGATCCGCGACCTTCGCGCGGCGCTCGCCGCGCGCGATGCGCTGATGAAGGAGCAGGCGCGCGGCGCCGCCGCGAAGCCGTCGCCCGCCGCGGCCGCCGTGGCGGAGAATCCGTCCGCCGCCGACCCTTCCACGGGCGTCGCCCAGATGCTTGCGGAGGGGAACCGGCTCCTGCGCGCCGGCAATGCGGACGAAGCCGAGAAGATGTACTCTTCCGCGCTGGCGATGGATCCGCTCAACGACGGCGCGCGCTTCGGCCTGGCGTCCTGCCGCTACTCGCAGGGGAACCTTGCGGAGGCGAAGAAGCTGGTGGACGAGGTGATCAAGGTGGAGCCGAAGAACGCGGAGGCGCTCGGGCTCGCCGGCATCATCGCGTGGAAGCAGAACGATCTCAAGATGGCGACGACGATGCTGGAGCGCGCCATCAAGCAGCAGCCGAAGGACGCCCAGCTCCACAACTACCTGGGCATCATCCGGTACGCGCAGGGGAAACGGTCTCATGCGGTCGACGAACTCGAGAAGGCGGTCGCGCTCAACCCGGGCCTGGCCGAGGCGAATTTCAACCTGGCCGTCATCCTGGCCACGGATGAGCGTCCTCAGCTGGACAAGGCGCGCCAGTATTACCAGGCGTCGCTGAGGCTCGGCAACGTGAGGGACGAGAAACTGGAGGGCATTCTCTACCAATGAAAACCGGGAAGCTGGTCAGGCAACTTGTGTTGGGATTGATCCTGGGCGGGCTGTTCCTCGCCGCGCCCGCGCACGGCGCGTTCGGCAGGAAGCCGAAGCAGGAGGAGGGGCCGCCGCGCGCGGCGATGGACGCGTACTCCGCGATGACGCAGGCGGACGCGGCGCGCGACAGCGAGGATTGGCCCGGCGCGATCTCCGCGTACCGCGAGGCGCTCGGGCTGTACCGCGGCCTGGCCGCGAGCCGGCCGGAATGGGAGCCCGAGACGGTCAAGTACCGGATCGCGTATTGCGCCAGCCAGATCGAAATGATCGGCCGCGAAACGGGGCAGTCCGCGGCCGAGCTGGTCACGAATTCGGTTGCGGTCGAGACGCCGACGGATGAAGAGGGTTTCCGCGAGCGGTACTTTGCACTCCTGCAGGAGAACCAGTATTTGCGCCAGAGGCAGACCGAGATGGAAAGCGATATGGGCGGGGTGATCGTTTCCACGAACGGCTCCGGCGGAGTCGATCAGCTGAAGGCGGAGAACGAAAAGCTCCTGGCGGAAATCGCCGAGTTGAAGGCGTCCGGGAGCGGCCCGCGGGACACCGAACTGGCCGCCCGCGTCGGCGCGCTGGACGCCGAACGCGCGGCGCTTGCCGGGGAGAACGAGGCGCTCAAGCAGCGGCTCGAGGAAGCCATCATGGAGGGGCCCTCCGCGGAAGCCGCGGCAGGGGCGCAGGACGCGACGCAGGAGGTGCTGACCCGGATGCGCGAGGCGCTTGCGCAGGAGCGCGCGGGGAATCCCGCCGCCGCGCTGGAAATTTACGCCAGCGTGCTGAAGGCGCGCCCGGCATACGCCGAGGCCCTCAAGGGCAAGGCCCGGTGCCTGCTCCAGCAGGGAAAGACGGACGAGGCGGTCGCGATCCTCCGGTTCGTGTCGTTCGCGAACCGCGACGACGCGCAGGCGCAGGTCCTGCTGGGCACCGCGTACTGCATGGCCGGCCAGTACAACCCCGCCGTCGAGGTGCTCACGCCGCTCGTGGTGAAGGATCCGTCGAACGCGCACGCGCAGAACGCGATCGGCGCGGCGTGGATGGGATTGGGCGACAAGCGGTCCGCGAAGACCGCGCTTGAAAAAGCGGTTGCGCTCGATCCGGAACTGGCCGACGCGCACTTCAACCTCGCGCAGGTGCTTGTCGGCACGGACGCGGCCGGCGACGAGCAGGCCCGCCAGCACTATCGCAAGGCGATGAGCCTCGGCGTCCCGCCGGACGAGGAACTCGCGAAGGCGCTGGCCGCGCCCTGAAGCGATGCGAAGCATCTGCTCCAGGGCCGCGCCGAAGTAGACGCGGCTTCCGGCCGCGTGTGGCATTCGCTCTACGAGCGGACACTTCAGGAGCGGCTCACAGAGCCGCTGCCACACCCGCATCCGGATTTTTTCCAAACCTTGGAAAATTGCGGACGCTTTTTTCCGAACATTGGAAAATCGGCGGTTAGGCTGTCGACAACTCCTTCAGCAGCTCTCTCATATCTTCCGGAACCGGCGCCTTGAATTCCAGCGGCTTGCCGGTGATGGGGTGGGCGAAGGCGAGCTGTTCGGCGTGGAGCATCTGGCGCGCGGCGTGGATGAGGCGATTCGTCTTCCGCGCGCGGCCGTACTGCGTGTCGCCGACGACGGGATGGCCGATGTGGGCCATGTGGACGCGGATCTGGTGCGTGCGGCCGGTTTCGATGCGCACGCGCAGGAGCGAGGCTTCCGGGAACGTCTGGACCGTTTCGTAGTGCGTGACCGCGGGCCGGCCGGAGGCCGGCTTGGCACTCATCTTCTTCCGGTCGTGTGCGCTTCTTCCGACGAGGGTCTTGATGGTTCCCGATGCGGGCGTCGGCCGGCCCCAGACGATGGCGGCGTACTGCTTGCGGACCTCGCGCAACTTGAACTGCGCCGCGAGCCGCGTCATCGCCGCTTCGTTCTTTGCGATGACCAGCACGCCGCTCGTGTCGCGGTCGAGCCGGTGCACGATGCCGGGCCGCTGTTCGCCGCCGATGCCTTTCAAGTCGTCGCAGTGATGGAGCAGGGCGTTGACGAGCGTGCCGTCGGAATGGCCGGGCGCGGGATGGACGACGAGGCCCGGCGGCTTGTTGAGCACGAGGATGTCGGAGTCCTCAAAGAGAATGTTCAGCGGGATGTCCTGCGCGACGAGTTCGGTCGGCGCCGCCGGCGGGATTTCATAGTCGACGACGTCGTTCTCGCGGAGTTCGTAGTGCGGCTTCTTCGGTTGGCCGTTGACGCGGACGTGCCCGGCCTTGATCAGCTCCTGCCATCGCGCGCGGGAGAGCTCGGGCTTGCGCGAGCCGAGCCAGGCGTCGAGGCGGGCGCCCGCCTCTCCGGGTTGAACCGTCAGCTTATCCATTCGATTTCCCGGCTTTTGCCCGCAGGACGAACCACAACACGGCGCCGACGACGAACAGCGCAATGCTGATCTCCTGGGCCACGTCGAGGTGGAGCCAGTGCAGGCGTTCGTCGCCGCGGAAGAACTCCAGCAGGAACCGGCCCACGGGATAGGTGAGCAGGTACAGCGCGAGGACCCGGCCGTTCTGCTTCCGGCGCGGGAAGAACCAGAGCAGGATTCCGTACACCAGCAGGTTGAACGCCGCCTCGTAGAGTTGGGTCGGGTGCCGCGTGCCGTCCTCCATGCACACGGCCCACGGCACGTGGGTCAGCGAGCCGTAGCAGCAGCCGTTGACGAAGCACCCGATGCGGCCGAGCATGTGGCCGATCGGCAGGCCGGTGACGGTGAAGTCCGCGAGCTTCAGCACGGGCTCCTTGTGCGCGCGGGCGAGGAACACGAGGCAGACCGCCGCGCCGATGAAGCCGCCGTAGAAAATCAGGCCGCCCTTGTCGAGCCGCACGATCTCCATCGGGTCGGCGGCGTAGACGGGGAAGTTCGCGAGGATGTATGCAATGCGCGCGCCGACGATGCCCGACAGCATGATCCAGAATCCGAGCTCGGATCCGAAGCCCGCCGGCCGCCCCTCCTTCTTGCCCAGCATGTTCCAGTTCGCGACGGCCGCGAGGAAACCCAGCGCGACGAGAATGCCGTACCAGTAGATGGGCCGGCTGCCGATATGAAAACAAACGGGATCCATAGGCGGGTTTTTATACCAGAAAGAGGGAAAAAGGGAATCATTCCGTCCTGCAAGGTCCCGCGCTTGCGCGGGGCTGGGCGGTCAGGTACTTTTCCGGCCATGCATCGCATTGCGGTTGGTCTCCTTTTTGTTCTGCTCGCGTGTTTCTGCGTGCAGGAGATCATCGATGTGGACATCTGGTGGCATCTCAAGGCGGGCGAGCACATCCTCTCCACCCGATCCGTTCCGGAGCGCGACATCTTCTCCTACACCTCGGCGGATCGCCCGTGGATCGACCTGCATTGGCTGTACCAGGTGCTCGTGTATCTCGTGCATCGGCTTGCGGGCGCGGGCGGCCTGCTCCTGCTGAAATGCGTCGTCATTCTCTCCACCTTCGCGCTGCTTTTCAGGACCGCGCTTCAACGGGCGGGCGTTCTTGCGGCGACGGTCCCGGCGCTGCTTGCCGCGCTCGCGTTTGAACGCTACCTGCCGCGGCCGGAGATCTTCACGGAACTGCTGGCGGCGGTTTACCTGTTCATCCTGTTTTCCTTCAAGCATCGCGGGTCGCGGCTTGTATACGCCCTTCCTCTTCTCCAGGTCGCGTGGGTCAACATGGAGGGGCTGTTCATCCTCGGCGTCGTGATCGTGTTCGCCTTCATCGGCGGCGAATGGCTGGCGTGGAAGATGCCCCGGCCCTCTTCCTGGAAAGATCCCGATGCCGTTTCGGGCAAACGATGGTGGACGCTGTTCTGGGTGGGGGCCGCTTGCGTGCTGGCCTGCTTCCTCAATCCGTACGGCGTCGACGGCGCGCTGTTCCCGTTCACGCTGTACACCCGGCTGGGCGCGGGGGACGAGGTGTTCTCGGCGACGATCGCGGAGCTGTCTCCACCGCCGTTCTTCCACTTCAGCGTCGCGCACTGGCCTCTGTTCTTCTACAACGTGCTGGCGGCGGTTTCGGTGCTGGGCTTCGTGCTGAACATCCGGCGGCTCAGCTTCTCGCGTCTGCTGGTGTTTGGCGGCTTCCTCTACCTCTCGATCCTCGCCCGTCGGAATATTCCTTTGTTCGTCTGCGTGGCGGTGCCGATCACCGCGTTCAACCTTTCGGAGTTCTTGGGCGCGGTCAGGCCTTGGGCGGAGTCGCGGCTGGGCGCGTGGGTCGGGCGCGGCCGGACCGCGCTTTCGGCCGTGCTGGTCGCGGTGCTTCTCGGGCTGATCTGGAGCGTGACCACGAACCGCTTTGCCGTGAAGAACTGGCCGCTGGCGGAGTTTGGGACGGGGTTCTCGCCGTACATGTACCCGGTGAAGGCCGTCGATTTTGTCGAGCAGGCGGGCCTGTCGGGAAACATGTTCAACAACATCGGCATCGGCGGATACCTCTGCTGGCGGGGCTATCCCGAGCGCAAGGTGTTCATCGACGGCCGGCTCGAAGTGCACGAGCGGGAGTTCTACACGGAGTACATTCAGGTCATGCAGAATCCTCTGCGCTGGAACGAGCTCGTGGGGAAGTACCGCATCAACTACGCAATTCTGCAGCACACGATGGAGGACACGCAGGCGTTGATCGGGCGGCTGCGTCGGCAGAAGAACTGGGCGCTGGTGTACGTCGACGCCGTCTCGGTCGTGTTCGTCCGGAATACCGTCGCCCATCGGGAGCTCATCGAGCACTATCGCCCGCTCGCTGAGCAGGCGCTCGCCCGAAGGCTGGGGCCCATTCCGCGGAGCGCGGCTGCGGGCTCGCGCGGCTCGTTCTTCCGGCGCGTCGAGATCCCTCTGGAGTTCCTGCATCGGGGGACGATCCTGGCCGAGCTGGGCTTCTACAGCGAAGCGGAGGCCGTGTATCGCGAAGCGCTGGAGCTGTATCCGGAGCAGGGCGTGGTTCGATACGACCTGGCGCTCG
>CAYQYB010000058.1:0-12473 GCA_964421535.1 uncultured Verrucomicrobiota bacterium
GGATCGTGAAGAACTCCAATGAAATCCGGCCGAGCATGTAGATGCCGAGCAGTTTTTCGAGCGCCGCGGGCAGGTACGCCATGAAGGGGAGGGGGGCGTCGAGCGCGGCATCCGGGATCCACGTGTGGAACGGCATCGCGCCGGCCTTGGCCATCGCGCCGAGCGACATCAGCACGAACGCGGCGGCGCCGAGGCCGTGCGAATCGAGGTAAAGCTCGGACATGGTGAACGTGCCGGAAATCTTCCACGCGAGCAGGATGCCGAGGAACATGAGGAAGTCCGCCGCGCCGGAGATGATGAACGCCTTGGTGGCCGTCGGGTGCGCGCCCTTGCCGCCGATGGAGATCATGCCGTACAGCGTGATGAGCAGGGATTCCCAGAAGAACAGGAGTACGACGAAGTTGTTGGAGAGGACCGCGCCGTTCGTCAGGCCGGCGGTGAAGAGCAGGTAGGCGAAGAACTCCTTGGAACGCCACTTGCCGCTCATGAACGACGCCGAATAAAGCGCCAGCAGGACCTGGAAGCCCGCGGCCGCCAGCACGATGAACCGGGCGAAGTGCGGCGCGTACAGGTCGAAGTCGATGCCGAACGAGGTCCAAGGCACGACGAGGCGGACGTCCTGTCCGGCTTGGAAGAGGACCCACGCGTAGTAGGCCGTGGCGCCGGTCGCAACGAGCGCGAGCAGTTCCTTCACGCCCTTGAGCGCGCGCGGCAGCAGGAGCGTCAGCACGCCCGCCGCCAGCGGGATCACGATCGGAAGAAGCAGAATGTTGAGGTGGCAGCAGCTCATTTGCCCAAAATCCCTTGTACTGCGGGGTTTCCAAGAATATTGGCCAGCGCCACGCCGACCAGCTCCATCGGGTACTTGACCAGGAAGCCGGCGGCGAGCGAGAGCGCCGCGGACGCGACCACGACCCATACCATGGTCGGGGTGCCTTCATGGTGCGCATGGACCGACGGATCGCGCGCCTCGCCGAGGAATACCAGCGTAAACAGACGCAGGAGGTAGATCGTGGTCAGGATGGCCGTGAAGACCGCCAGGCAGGCGATGACCATGTGGCCCGACTGAATCACGCCCTGGATGACCATCAACTTCGAGAAAAACCCGCCGAACGGCGGAATACCGATGATCGAGAATATGCAGAGCAGGAAGGCGACGCCGGTCAGCGGCATGTGCTTCATCAGGCCGCCCATCTTCGTGATGTCCTTGGACCCGGTGCCGTGCTCGATCACGCCCGCGCCGAGGAACAGGCCCGCCTTGGCCAGGCCGTGCATCAGGACGAAAAGGAGGCCGCCGGTGATGCCGATCACGTTGAAGGCCGCCAACCCCATGAAAATGTAGCCGATCTGGCTGACGGTTGAGTAGGCGAGCAGGCGCTTGATATTCGTCTCCATCAGGGCCGCGCACGCGGAAACGATCGCCGAAATCAGGCCGAGGAGCATCAGGTACCACTGCCAATCCATCGGGATGGCGAACGTGAAGTTGAAGATTCGGGCGAAGGCGTATACGCCGATCTTGACCAGCACGGCCGCGTGCAGGAGCGCGGTGACCGGGGTCGGCGCCACGCCGGCGTCCGGCAGCCACGTGTGGAACGGGAGAGTCGCCGACTTGGCGAAAATGCCCATCGTGATGAACAGGATTTCCCAGCCGCGCAGCGGGAACCCACGCATTTCCAACAGGTTAAACGTGCCGGTCCGCATGTACACCATCACGAATCCCAGCAGCATGAACACCGCGCCGCCGAAGGTCGTGAGGAAGGTCTTGTCGGCCTTGAGGACGATTTCGCGGTCGCGGAAGAAGCCGACCAGGCGCCACGAGCAGATCGCGGTGATTTCCCAGAAGACGTACATCAGAAGGAGGTTCGCGGAGAAGACCAGGCCCATCATGCCGCCCAGGAACAGCACGACCATCATGAAGTATTCCTGCTGGTACTCGTATTCCTTTATATAGCCCAGCGAGTAGACGATGATCAGCGTGCTGATGAAGGAGGAAACGGAGGCGACGAACACGGACAGGCCGTCCACGACGAAGATCACGTCCAGCCCCAACCCGACCGCGCGGGTGAAGACGTGGGGCGTATCGGAGAAAGCCGTCGGGATCAGGGCAAGCGCGCACGCGGTCGTGATCACGCCCAGCAGGACCGCCCACGTGTTTCGGAGGGGGCGGGAGAAGAGCCCGACCAGCGGCAACGTGAAGCTGCCGAGGACGGGGACCAGCACGACCGCAAGGACTAGAAACTCCCAATTCATTGCTGTTCTTCTGCTTTGAGACGCCTACAAAAATGTATCCTTTGGCGAAAAAGGACGGCGTATGAAAGCGCAGAAGTCCACCGGTGTCAAGCCGCTGTCGAAGGAAACTTTTTCGGAGCGGAAGCCGGCCCTTTTTTTAGAGCTTGCGAGCCTTGCTTTTATACGCAAATAGGCAATAGTGGCCGCTGAAAAACAGGAGGTTGAGCATGCCCCACACACTTGCGCCGCTGCCATATTCGTTCAACGCGCTCGAGCCGCACATCGACGCGAAGACGCTTGAGATTCACCACGACAAGCATCACGCGACGTACGTCAACAACCTGAACAAGGCCCTCGAGAAACATCCCGCTCTGCAGAAGTGGACGCTCGAACAGCTTCTGTCCGAACTGAAGAGCGTGCCGGAGGATATCCGCACGGCCGTCCGCAACAACGGCGGCGGCCACGCGAACCATATTCTCTTCTGGGAGACGATGTCTTCCAAGGGCGGTAGCAAACCTTCGGGCGAGTTAGCCGACGCGATCGGCAAGAAGTTCGGCAGCTTCGACGCCTTCAAGGAGAAAATGTCCGCAACCTCAGTCGCCCAGTTCGGTTCCGGCTGGGGCTGGCTGTGCCTCGACGACGGCGGAGAGCTTTGCGTCTGTTCCACGCCCGGCCACGACAATCCGATCATGCGCGGCGTGGTCCCGTGCCCCGGCAAGCCGATCCTGGTCGTCGACGTCTGGGAGCACGCCTACTACCTCAAGTATCAGAACCGCCGCGCCGACTTCGTGTCCGCGTGGTGGAACCTCGTGGACTGGGCGAAGGTCGGCGCCCTGTACGACAAGGCGGTGAAAGGCGTGCCGCACATCGACTCGTGGGGCATCGCGCTGTAACGTTCTGCCCGCAGCGATGGGTTACGGCATGATCGTGGAAATCACGCGTCGGTCATTCGTCCGGTAGAATCTGAAATCGGAATCCAGTGTGAGAATCGGAGCTCGCGTGTGCTTCTCGGCCATGCGCACGAGGCAGGCATCCGCCAGCGACATGGGAATGTCCGAATACCGTTTGATCAACCGGCTGACCTGTTCCATCTCGGCGGCGAGATCGAAATCGACGCGCAGGATGCCGCGCGATATGAGCTCGAACACTCTGTCGGCGCCGTCGTGAGCATTCCTGATCAGGTAGCACGTCTCAGCCAGCACCGACTCACAAGTTAACAAGGGCGGCTTGATGATGGCCCATTGGTGCTTGGTCCATTCGTGGTGCGTATCGCGCGAGTTGAGAAACGCGACCAAAGGGCCGGTATCCAGAAGCACCGGATGAATCACCGTCCGAAGCCCTCCATGTGCCGCTTGTGGGTGGATAGATCCGCCGGGCCCTTGATCGATCCGGCAAGGTCTGAGGCGGCGTCGAGACAGGAGACTCCGGCCTTTGTGCGCTTTTCGGCCAGGTACAGTTCGAGAGCTTCGCGCACAAGCATGGACTTGCTCGCGGACCGGCGTTTGGCCTCCGCCTTCAAACGGTTCTCCATGTCGGGCGGCAGTTTGATGGTGGTCGTGTTCAAGGGTAATACCTGTCTGCCAATACTGTATTATGCGGCCGGCAAAGTGTCAATACGGACGGCTGGAGTTATCCTCCATGGCGATCTTGACGCGCAAGGGGGCTCGGAGCGACATTAAGAAAATGAAGGGTGACCCATGCGACTCTCGTATGACATCGAACGGCCGGCGGACAAGCTGCTGGCCGTTCTGATCCTTACCACGATATTTCTGCTGTTCCTCGATGTGTTCCATTTCTTCACGGGCGTGCTCGACGATCCGCTGTTCGACCTCGAATCCGACGACGGGCTGGGGCAGTACTTCCGGTTCTTCCAGGAGTTCTGGATTGTCCTCATGCTCCTGTTGATGGCGGTCCGCAAGTGGCGTTTCCTGTGCGCGAGCTGGGCGGCGCTCTACGCCGCCTACCTCTGCGACGACAGCATGTCGATTCACGAGAACTTCGGCCTGCTGCTGAGCCAGACGGCCAATCTTCCCGCGCTGTTCGGGATGCGTCCGCAGGATCTCGGCGAAATTCTTGTCTACGGCTCCTGGGGAGTGACGCTCCTGTGCCTGGTCGCGATCGCGCACTGGCTGAGCGGGCCCGATGCCCGCCGCTTCTCGCGCGGGCTGTTTGGGTTGGTCTTTCTTCTCATCGCGGCTGGCGCGGGCTCGGATACCCTGCAGGGACTGTCCCATTCGACGCTGCTCCACGCCGCGTTCGGGAAGATGGAGGAGACCGGCTCGCTGGTGGTGGTGAGCGTGATTGTGTGGTATCTGCTCCGCCAGGGCGACGAGCGGCTTAAAGTCGCCTGACCAATCCGAAGTTGCACATACGCAATGCAAGCGTTCCGTTCTCGTTCCGGATCAGCTCGTTCTGCGGCGTGACCGACAGAAGCCAGTGTGTGCCCTCGGGGTTGAGGTCCTCGAAGCCCGCGGCCGCCAGCTCCTGCTTCGCCCTGCGCATCAGGTCGGGCAGTTCAGCCGCGGCGATGAGCCCGTCTTCGATCGCCTGCTGAAGGTTGACGCCCCTGCAGTACTCGACGTCCTTTCGGGCGAGCAGATCGTCGGATCCGTTCCAGTATCCCCAGACCGTGATGTAGTTGTGGTCGGGCTTGAGAACGGGCGATCCGTCCGGCGTGAGGATGCCCTTGTGCGTTTCGTAGCGGCTGTTGTCGGAAACGTATCCGCCGACTTCGGACTCCTGGCCGGTCATGTACACGGCGCGCGGATACACGGCGGGAAAACCGCGGCTGCTCAGGTCGAGCGCAATCGCGAATTCCTCGAACGGGCTGTTGTATCCGTATTCGAGGATGCGTCGTCCCGGCTCCGTCGCCGGATCGAAGTCCGGCTTTTCCCCGACGCGGGAAACTTTCCAGACGAGATTGATGTTGTCCTTCGTCTTTGTGTGGAAGACCTGGTTCGTCTTGGACAGCGGCCGCCGCTGGGTGCGCCGCCAGCGCTCGGGCAGGAAGTAATCGAAGAGGGCGGGGTCCCGCCCGACCACCCACAGCCGGCCCTGCGTGCTTTCGGATTGTCCGCACACGTAGTCCACGTTCAGAATGCTCGCCGGGCGCAGATGTTCCGGGAATTTCTCGGAGGAAGGCGCGGCGAAGCGGTCCTTCTGATGCCGGAGATACGTCGCGCGCCTTTCGGCGGTGACCTTCTGCTCGTGCTCCGGCGTGCGCTCCAGCAGTTCGAAGTCCACCAGCGCGTACGCGATGCGGCCGTCGCGATAGCGCATCACGCCGCCATCCGGCCTCGGCCGGACGATGAAATGGTCGGGCTTGATGTCCAGCACGCGGAAGCCCTTCTTCTTCATCTCTTCCATGCCGCTCTCGGTCAGTTGCGCGAGTTCAGCCCTCCGCTGGGCCATGTCGGGGAACATCGGCTGGAAGGCGTCGACGGCCGACACGCCCTTCACCCATTCGTAGATCAGGATGTACTGGCGGTAGATGTCGAGCTCCACGTCGCGGAACTTCGCCTTCTTCGCCTCGATCTTCGTCTGCGACCGGCCGGTCTGCCACAGCTTCAGCTTCTTGGCCGGCACGAAGATCGCGAGCGGCTTGTGCGTCCGCACCAGGGTGTGCGAGGGGTCTTCGCGCATCTCCATCACGAGCGAGAACTCCTCGTACGGGCTGTTGAACTCCGCCTCGGCGAACTTGGTGAACGTGAACGTGTCGAACGGGACCTCCTCGCCGACGCGGCACCACTTGACGACCAGTTCCTTGCTCAGGCCGTTCACGGGCATCGTGCGCACGCGATACACCATGCTGGTCCCGCTCAGCCGCTCGCGGTTCTTCTCGAACCAGGCGGGCTCGAACCAGCTTTCGGGCCTCAGGTTGTCGTAGAACGGCGCGCCGAACTTCGTGAGATACAGGTCGCCGCCGTCCCTCGTCTTGACATGGACGTATTCCACGCCGAGAAGATTCAGCGTCTTGGAGTTCTCCGGATACCGCGAACGAATCATGCACGAAATGTACCGCGCCGCGGGCCGGTCCATCAACCAGCAAGAGGCCGTGGCTCAAACCCACCCCGCCCTGCGGGCACCCCTCCGGAGGAGGGGAACGCAGAGGAATCCCCTCCCTTGGAGGGGTGGCGAAGCCGGGGTGGGTCCGGAGTCACCCCGGCGATCTGGGCAACAGGCGCTCAACCATTACCGGTTCACCGGTGAGCGCGGAGGCGGAAGAAGGTGCGGTTGTTGGCCCCGATGCCGACGCTGTTCGTCTGGAGGGTCGGCGGCGGGATCGCGGTGACGAGCGACCATTCGCCCGTCATGTCCAGCTTGTCCTCCAGCATCAGCCAGGCCTGCGTTCCGCCGCCGAACGTCATCAGGATGACGCTCGCTTCGGAGTCCAGCGTGAAGAACCTCAGGCAGCTGTTGGAGTCGGCCGGGCTCGTGTCCGCGTTCCACTCGTCGATGTTGAGGGCGCGGTCGGCATCCAGGTCGGCATCCGCCACGATACCCGTCAGGGAATGCGAGTACTGCCACTCCCACCAGTCCGGGATGCCGTTTGTATTCGAGTCCAGCGTCGCCGGGATCAGTTCGTACGCGCCGCGATCCACGACCGAGTTGAGGATCCGGGGCTTCTCCTCAAGATCCATTGCGCTGGACATCCACGCGGAGTAGTTGCCGTTGTCCACGCAGGGCGAGTTGCTGGCCAGGCAGAAATTGCCGGCGCCTTTGTCGAGAAACAGCGGATCACTGGCGAACGTGGCGTATCCGACCGTGCCCGTCGGATTGACGCAGCAATACTGGAAGTTCCAGCCCGTTCCGCCCCCGGCCGTGGCGTGGTTCGACGACGTATCGGCGGTCACGTTGAAGTAGATGATCGAATTCACCGACGTTCCCCAACGGTAGCAGAACATGCCTCCCGCGCCGCCGGTGCCGAGGTTCGTGTTGCAGACCACGGTGCAGTTGTCGATCAGCCCGCCTTCGTAAGAGTAGACGCCACCACCGCCCCCGTTGTTCGTCGCCACATTGCCAGCGATCAGGCAGTTCCTGACCACATCGCCGCTTCCCATTTCAACGCCGCCCCCGTTGCCGGAGCGGTTGTTGAGGATCGTGCAGTTCACGAGGGTGCCGCGGCTGCAGCTCGCGCCGCCGCCGCGATAGGCCGATGCGTTGGACACGATCGTGCAGTCCGACGCTGTCCCCATCAGTAACATGCCGCCGCCCCAGGATTCGTATCGCGCGGCGTTGTTACAGCTCACGACGCAGCGGGCAACCGTGCCGCTGATGCAGTAGATGCCGCCGCCCCCGCCGCTGCTCGTGGTGATGACGTTGCGGTCCACCACGGAATCCTCGATCGATCCGTCCAACATCATTCGTACACCGCCGCCCTCGCCGAACGCGCGGTTTGTGGTCACCTGGCTGCCGCACACCCTGCCGCCCCGGGTCAGCGCAATCCCTCCGCCAAAGGACGCCACGTTGCTGATCACGGTGCAGTTTTCGACGAGACCGGTGCGATAGACATACACGCCGCCGCCGTACTGCGAGCTGTTCGAGAAGATCACGCAATTGCGCATTGTTCCTCCGTCGCGAATGCACACGCCGCCGCCTTCGCTGGTCGTCCGTCCGCCACGTATGGTGAAGCCGTCGACAGAGGACGAAGGATTGGACAGGTAGACACAACGTCCGGTTATGGTTGCGGCCATGGCCATCACGCACGCCGTCGCCCCGTGCGAACTCTGCACGAGGATGCCGTCCATGATGGACAGTTGGTTCGTCAGGCGGAACGTGCCGTCGTTCACGAACAGCGTGCTTCCGTCCGCACAGGCCGCGACCGCGCTGTGGAGCGAAGTCGCCGCCACGACCCAGTTGGTGTACGGAAACACGCTGCCGCCGTTGGTGGCGGCGTATGCGAACGGAGCCCCGACCTTCAGCACGTTCGCGCGCAGGCAGGATGCGCCGGCGCCCGCCGTGTTGCTCACCGTCAGGCCGATGCTATGGAAGCCGATCCTCGAGAACTCGGTCGTCACGGCGGGTGACCCCGTCGTGTCGTTCGTGCCATCGCCGTCCAGGTCCCAGCCGTAGAAGTTGATCGCCGAAGCGCTGCCTGTCACGCAGGCCGTCAGGGTCACGGCCAGGGGAGACACGCCTTGGCGCCGGTCGGCGCGGAAGCTGCAGGCGAACCCGTTGGTGTCGTACTCGTGCGCACCGATGTCCGCGACGCCGTCGATGATGCGTTCGTTTCCGGCGACGTCCTGCGAGCCGGCCATCCAGGCAAGATTCACGCCCGCGTTGATGCAGGGGGAGGAGGCGAGCAGGCGGCAGTCGCCGTTCGCTGCGTTCACGAAGTCGGGGTCCGCCGCTGTGCAGCCGATGCCCGGCGGCTGAGGGATCGCGCAGCAGTTCTCATACGAAATTCTAGGGAACAGCGGGTCCAACGACGAGTTGTCGTCATGGTACCAGTTGGGGGCGTTGGGCGAGATGTTGAAGTAGAGGATGGTGTCGCGCACTGTGCCGGTGGTGGAGCCGTAGAGCCCGCCGCCGCACGTGCGGGCTGTATTGCGGACGATCGTGCACGCCTCGACGGTTCCGCCCACCCCCAAGGTGACGCCTCCGCCGAGGAATGCCGATTCGTTGCTTTGCACGAGACAGCTTCGTATCGTCCCGCCGCCCTGGAAGTACACGCCGCCGCCCGACGAGGGTGTGCTGTTGCCCTCGATCACGCATTTATCGGCGTCGCCGCCATACTCGAAGTACACGCCCCCGCCGAGGGAGGTGGCCAGGTTGCTGCTGACGACGCAGTGCAGAACCGTGCCGCCGTAGCTGCAGCAGATTCCTCCGCCGTAGTACGCCTGGTTGTTGGTCACGATGCAGTTCAGGACGGTGCCGTTGGTCGCGATACACACGCCGCCGCCATAGACGTCCGGCCATGTCAGCGCGCGGCCGTTGCGGATGGTGAAGCCGTCGAGCACGGAGTTCGAATGCCCAATGTAACAGGCGCGAATGCCGCCGGTCGCTTGAAGGATCGTGCTGGATGCGCCGGCCGAACTGGCCACGACGGCTCCGTTGGTGAGCACCAGCTGAACCGTGAGGACATAGGTCGCTGCCGCGACCTCGACGGTGTCAGCACCACCGGCCGAGTCCACCGCGACCTGGATATTCGTGGCCGCCTTCTCCCACGTATCGAAGGGAGGTGTGTTGGATCCTGCGGGTGATACGTAAAACGTTGCGGCCGGCGCCGGCGTCCGGGCGAAGACGAGCATCGCCAGCGCGGCAACATGAATCATTTTCCCTTTCATGTGCATGCCCCCCCCTCGTAATGAGCTTCATGCTATCACCTGCCGATATCTCTCACAAGGTCTTCATGCCTGTTCGCCGTTGCCGGATTCCGCCTGTCTCTTCTGCTTTGACGTCTGTGCCGTCTCGGTTATGTTTGCGGCATGACGAATCCGCGTTTCGAAAACGTCCATCCCCTGCACGAGGATTTTCTTCGCGACGAGTCGCGGAAGACCGGCGACGCGGAGTCGATTTCGTTTCCCGCGAGCGAGGAGGATGTCCGCGCCATCATGGCGGAGGCGAACGCGCGGCACCTGCCGGTGACGATCCAGGGCGGGCGCACGGGCATCACGGCCGGTGCGGTTCCGCAAGGCGGCCACGTGCTCAACCTCAGCCGCATGAACCGCGTCACGGGGCTCCGGTACGATCCCGTGTCGGATCGCTTCTTCGTCTCCGTACAGCCCGGCGTCGTGCTGGCCGAACTGCGGACGGCGATCGCGAAGAGGGAATTCAACACGGCGGGCTGGCAGCCGGGTTCGCTGGAAGCGCTCGAGCAGATGCGCGCCGGCCAGCCCGTGTTCTTCCCGCCGGACCCTACCGAGTCCACGGCAACGATCGGCGGCATGATCGCGTGCAACGCGTCCGGCGCGTGCACGTTCAAGTACGGCCCGACCCGGAAGTACATCGAGGGGCTTCGCGTGGTGCTCGCCGACGGCTCCACGGTCGGCCTGCGGCGCGGCCAGCAGAAGGCGGACGAGCGCAACTTCTCGCTGGCCTGCGACAACGGCCGGAAGATCGAAGGCTCCCTCCCGTCGTATCGTCTGCCGCCGGTCAAGAATGCGGCCGGGTACTTTGCCGAGGACGACATGGACCTCGTGGACCTGTTCATCGGCTCCGAAGGCACGCTGGGCGTGGTCGTCGAGGCCGAACTCGCGCTCCTGCGTGCGCCCGCGTTCGAGTGGGGAGTGATGGCTTTTTTCAAATCCGAGCGCGACGCGCTGATCTTCGTCCGCCTGATCCGCGGCGATGTCATGGAGATGCACGCGCCGGTGGTCCATCTGAAGCCCGCCGCGGTCGAGCTGATCGACAGCCGCGCCCTGAATCTCCTGCGCGATAAGAAGGGCGAGTACGACATCCTCTCGGATATGCCGGAATTGCCGCCAGAGTTTCACACCGGGGTCTACGTCGAGTTTCACGGCGACAGCGAAGACGCGTTGACGGACGCCGTCGGCACGCTCTCCGAGATCATGGTCAAATGCGGCGGCGACGAGAACGCCACGTGGACCGCGATGGACGACCGCGAGATGAAACGGCTGCATGATTTCCGCCACGCGGTGCCCGAGACCGTGAACCTGGTGATCGACGAGCGGCGGAAGAAGGAGCCGGCGCTCACGAAGCTGGGGACCGACATGGCCGTGTCGGATGCCGACATCGAGAAGGTCATGAACCTGTACCACTCGGCGTTGTCGGCGACGCCTCTCCAGTACGTCATGTTCGGCCATATCGGGAACAACCACGTCCACGTCAACGTGCTTCCGGCCAGCCTGCAGGAGTACGAGCTCGGCAAGGAGATCTACCTCGGCTGGGCGCGAGAGGTGATCCACCACATGGGCGGGACCGTCTCCGCCGAGCACGGGATCGGCAAGCTGAAGGTCTCGCTCCTGCAGGAGATGTACGGGGAAGAGGGGATTCGGCAGATGCGCGAGGTCAAGCGGGCGTTCGATCCGGGGTTCAGGCTGAACAGGGGGAATCTGTTCAGTGACCAGTGATCAGTAACCAGTGTCGAGTCTGGTCACTGATTACCGGTCACTGGTCACTGTCTTTCGGGGTGTCCTCGCCGAACTCTCCGTGGTGCAGTTCTTTGATGTCCTCGTCCGGATGCGTCCAGTGTTTCCGCGAAGTCAGCACGCGGATGAGGCACCAGGCCGTTGCGGCGATCACGATGCCCCAGCCGAGGACGAAGAATATCCAGCCGGCGGTCGTCATGCTTTGGCCTCCCTTCGCTGCCACGCCTTGCGCACCATCCAGAACGAAAGCAGGATCGTGAGGATCATCAGCCCGCGCGCGGCCCAGCGCCAGGGCTTGTCCGCCGCCGCCGCATCCTTCATCGTGAGAACGTCCCACCCGCTTTGCCACGCCCATGCAATGAAGACCGCGAGCAGGACGGCGGGAGTGATGAAGGTGAGAATGAAGAGAAACACTTTCGGCAGGCGGATTTCCGCGCCGAGATGAAGCTCGTCCCACGCTTTCCTCGCGCCGAAGATCCAGATGAACATCACCGTCTCGAGAAAGGCGAAGAACGCGAGCCCGACGGTGCAGGCCCAGAAGTCCATCTCGTCCAGCGCGCCGGCCTTCAGTCCCAGCACGGGGATGTTGACGGCGGCGAGAACGAACAAGCCGGTGACTGTGACGGCTTTCTTGCGGCTCCAGCCGAGTTCGTCCTGCAGGAACGAGATCGGGCCCTGCAGGAGCGCGGCCGAGGACGTGATGCCGGCGATGAAGAGGAGCAAGAACCACATCGCGCCGAGCAAATGGCTGAGCGGCAGCTTCTGGAAGACGATCGGCATGGCCATGAAACCGAGGTCGAACGAGCCGCCCCTGGCGATGGCCTGCGTGCCGGCGATGCCGAAGAACGCGCACGCGATCGGGATCGCGATCGAACTGCCGAGGACCACCTCGGCGAACTCGTTGGTCATGGCCGTCGAGAGGCCGGTGACGACCACGTCGTCCTTGCGGCGCATGTAGCTCGCGTAGCAGGCCATGATCCCGAACCCGACGCTGAGCGTGAAGAATATCTGTCCCGCGGCGGCCAGCCAGATCTTGCCGCTCTTGAGCTGGGAGAAGTCGGGGTTCCAGATGAAGCCGAGGCCGTTGAGCACGCTGTTCTCGGGTTGGGCCGGATCCGGCGTCCCGAGGGTGAATACGCGCACGACGAGCAGGATGGCGAAGATGAACAGGAGGGGCATGCCGACGATGGCCAG
>CAYQYB010000059.1:0-12403 GCA_964421535.1 uncultured Verrucomicrobiota bacterium
AGCTCCTTGGGGTTCTGCCCGTACTGCGTCGCGCGCTCCATGAGCACCCGGATGTTGTCGCGCGCGCGGCCGACCGCGAGCTTCTTCAGCGAATCCACGCGGTTCGGCTGGCCCGCGCCCATGCCGAGCAGGGAGAACTGGCCTGGCTTGTACTCGCGCACGATGGTGATGGCGTTCGACTTCACGTGCTTGCAGACCTTGATCCCGAAATCGGCGAGCGGCCGCTTCTCTTCCGGGAATGCCTGCTCGGTCGGGACCACCCAGCGCTCCTCCTCGCCGACGTCGCGGTCCTGGATCAGCATCCCGCCGCCGACCTGGCGGAGCGCCTTCCCTTCGAACGCCTGCGTCATCGGGCGCTGAAGGCGCAGCAGGCGGATGTCCTTGCTCTTGCTCTTGAGAAAATCAAGCGCCTCCGGCGTGAAGTCGGGCGCGATCAGAGCTTCGACAAAGCGGCCCTTGAGCACTTCCGCGGTCGCGAGATCGACCGGCATCGTCACGGCGATGACGCTGCCGAACGAGGAAACCGGGTCCCCCGCCCACGCGGCCTCGAGCGCCTCGGCCAGCGTCGCGCCGGTGGCGCAGCCGCACGGGTTCGTGTGCTTGATGATCGCGGCCGCGGGCCGGCCGGCGAACTCCTTGACCGCCTCGAGCGCGCCGTCGCCGTCCACGTAGTTGTTGTAGGACATTTCCTTGCCGTGCAGGATTTCCGTGTGCGCGATGCACGCCTCGTTCGCGACGGCGTCCCGGTAGAAGAAAGCCTCCTGGTGCGGGTTCTCGCCGTAGCGGAGCCGCACGCCGCTCGGGTACGCGAGCACGAACGGCCGCGCGCCCTCCTTGCCGGGCAACTGGTCCGCGAGGTAGCTCGCGATCGCGGAGTCGTACTGCGCCGTGCGCGCGTAGACTTTCTGCGCGAGCTCGCGCCGCATTTCGGGCGTCGTGTCGCCGCCGTTGCTCTTCATCGACTCCAGAACGCGCGCGTAGTCGGACGGGTCGCTGACCACGGTGACCGAGCGGTGATTCTTCGCCGCCGAACGAAGCATCGAGGGGCCGCCGATGTCGATGTTCTCGATCGCCTCCTCGAACGTGACGCCCGGTTTGCTGACCGTCGCCTCGAAGCGATAGAGATTCACGCACACGAGATCGATCGGCACCAGGCCGTGCTTGGTCATCGTGGCCTCGTGCTCCGCGTTGCCGCGCAGGTAGAGCAGCCCGCCGTGGACTTTCGGGTGAAGCGTCTTCACGCGCCCGTCGAGCATCTCGGGGAACCCGGTGAAGTCGGAGATGTCCTTCACGGGAATCTTCGCCTCGCGGATGGCCTTGGCCGTCCCGCCCGTGGAAAGCAGTTCCACGCCCATCTGCGACAGGGCCCGCGCAAACTCCACGACCCCCGTCTTGTCCGTCACGCTCAACAGTGCTCTTTGAATTTTCATGGTCACACCTTTTTCAACCACGAAAGACACGAAATACTCGAAAAGGAAATCTATTTCGTGTCTTTCGCGTATTTCGTGGTTAACCCACCAGCTTCACCGGCGTCTTCCCCTTCTCCACCCACCCGATGACCACCGGTTTTTCCCCGGCGCCCTTCAGGATCTCCATCGCCTCCACGGCGTTCTGCTCGCGCACGAACACGATCATGCCGATGCCCATGTTGAACACGCGGCACATCTCCTCCTCGTCCACGCGCCCTTCTTCCTGGATAAACCGGAAAAGCTGCGGCACTTTCCACGTCGAGCGGTCGATGACCGCGCAGACGCCGTCCTGCAGGATGCGCGGCACGTTGTCCACGAACCCGCCGCCGGTGATGTGCGCGAGCCCCTGGACCGTCACCCGGCTCATCAGCGCCTTGATCGGCTTCAGGTAGCTCTTGTGCACGGCGAGCAGAACGTCCGCGACGGATTTGCGCAGGCCCGGGAACCGCTCCGACACATCCAGCCCCGCGACGTTGAAGATCACCTGGCGCGCCAGCGAGTAGCCGTTCGTGTGAAGCCCGCTCGACGGCAGGCCGATCAGCACGTCGCCCGCGCGGATGCCCTTGCCCGTGATGATTTGGCTGCGGCGCACCGCGCCGACCATGGTCCCGACCAGGTCATACTCGCCTTCGGGATACAGCCCGGGCATCTCCGCCGTCTCGCCGCCGATCAGCGTGCAGCTGTTCTGAATGCACGCCTTGCACATGCCGTCGATCAGCTGCGCGATCATGTCGGGCGTCAGCTTCGACGCGCCGATGTAGTCCAGGAAGAACATCGGCTCGGCGCCCTGCACGAGGATGTCGTTGACGCAGTGGTTGACGATGTCCTGCCCGACCGTGTCGTGCCGGCCCGCCATGTTCGCGACCTTGAGCTTCGTGCCGACGCCGTCCGTGCTGCTGACCAGCAGCATGTCGCTGCCGGGCGACTTGAACAGGCCGCCGAACGACCCGATCTCGCCGATCGCGCCAGCGGTAAACGTCTTTTGGATTTTCTTCTTCGCGTTTCGAAGCGCGCGCATCTTGACGTCGATGTTGACGCCGGCGCGGGCGTAGGCTGATTGGTTCTTCGTCATTGGTTCTTTGTTCTTTGTTTCTTCAAGGTTCGTGATTCCACCGCCAACTCGTTAATCGATCGAAGATATGCATTAAGCTTCGGGCCCAGTTCGTCCAAGATTGGCTTCACTTTCGCGATGTTCCGCTTCGTGAGCAGGCTTCGCTTAAACGCCCTTCGCAGCCAGTGCTTGGTTTCGTTCAATGAACCGCGGGCAATGCGGACATGCCGCCGATTGTCCTGAAAACTCCCGCGACCCACTCCCTCCGCGATGTTGGCGACAATGCTATCTGCCGAGCTGACAATCTGTTTACCCACGGTACTTTTCGCACAGTCATGCCACGCGTGCGCAATATTCCATATTTCGTCGGCCAGTTCTTCTGAAAGCTTATAAACTTGAAGGTCTTCGAATTTCATCCTGCCCCTTCGATAAACAAAGAACCAAGAACTACAAACCAAGAACCCGAAACGTGCGGTTCACGTCTCTGAAATGGCGGCCGAGATCGAACGCCTTCTCTAGTTCCTTCGCGGAAATCTTTCCTGCGACGTCCTTGTCCGCGAGCAGGAGCGTCTTCAGATCCTCGCCCGTCTCCCAACATCGCATCGCGTTGCGCTGCACGATCTTATAACTGATCTCGCGCGACAAGCCCTTCTCGGTCAGGAGCAGGAGAACCTGCTGCGAATGAACCAGCCCGTGCGTCAGGTTGAGGTTCTTCTGCATCTGCGCCGGGTACACGATCATGTTGCGAACAAGCCATTCGAGCTTCGCGAGCATGTAGTCCAGCGCGATGGTCGCGTCCGGGACGATCACGCGCTCGGCGGACGAATGCGAGATGTCGCGCTCGTGCCATAGCGCGACGTTCTCCATTCCCGTCAGCGCGTAGCCGCGCAGCAGCCGCGCCATGCCGCAGAGCCGTTCGCCAATGATCGGGTTGCGCTTGTGCGGCATCGCGGACGAGCCCTTCTGCCCCTTGCCGAAAAATTCCTCGACCTCGCGCACTTCCGTCCGCTGCAGGTGCCGGAACTCCTGCGCCCAGCGCTCGACCGACGTCCCGACCAGCGCCAGCGCCGCGAGAAATTCCGCGTGGCGGTCGCGCTGGAGAACCTGCGTCGAAATCGCCGCGGGCTTCAGCCCGAGCTTCGTGCAGACGTATTTCTCGACGAACGGGTCAAGGTGCGCGTGCGTGCCTACCGCGCCGGAAAGCTGGCCGACGCGGATGATCTCGCGGGCCTGCTCCAGGCGTTTCAGCGCGCGGCCGAACTCGTCGACCATCAGCGCCATCTTCAAGCCGAACGTGATCGGCTCGGCGTGGATCCCGTGCGTCCGGCCCATCATCGGCGTGAACTTGAACTTCTTCGCCTTCGCCGCCGCGGCCTTGCGGACCGCCTTCACGTCCGCGATCAGCAGGTCGGCCGCCTGCACCATGAGCATCGAAAGAGACGTGTCGAGAATGTCGGAGCTCGTGAGGCCTTTGTGGATGAAACGCGAAGACGGGCCGACATATTTCGCGACGTTGGTGAGGAACGCGATGACGTCGTGGTTGACCTTCGCCTCGATCCTGTCGATCTCCCTGACGTTGAACTTCGCGCGCGACTTGATGTTGCGCAGATCGGCGGAAGGCACCTGCCCCAGCCTGTTCATCGCCTCGCACGCGAGCACCTCGATCTGCAGCCACGTGCGGTACTTGTTTTCATCCGTCCAGATCGCGCCCATCTCGGGCCGTGTATATCTCGGAATCATGATTCAGCCCCCAATTTTCAGCGCGTGCAGGGTAACAAAAGCGCCTGCCTCATGAAACAGGATTTTCCTCTTCGTAGACGCGATTTCGAAATCGCGTTTACTATAGAAAGAAACGAGAAAGGCGCTTTTCCGAGAAAAAGTGAAAAAAGATGCAACTTTTTTCCTTGGCACGATTTCTCTATGATGCGCCGCATATGAGCCAGTGCGACACGAGAATATCCCGCCTCGCGCCCCTCTGGCTCGCTCTTGTCGGCCTGCTCCTCTTCCTGCCCGGAAACAACCTCGCGCCGCTGATCGACCGCGACGAGCCGCGGTTCGCGCAGGCCACGCGCGAGATGATCCAGCGCGGCGAATGGGTCGTGCCCTACTTCAACAACGAGTACCGTTTCGACAAGCCGGTCCTGATCTACTGGATGATGCGCCCGTGCTATGCGCTCCTCGGCGCGAACGAGTTCGCCGCGCGCCTGCCGTCGGTCCTCTCGGCCATCCTTCTCGCGTGGCTGGTCTTCTGGATGGGCCGCCGCTGGTTCTCGGCGCGCACCGGCTTCCTCGCCGCGTTCGGCCTGCTGACCTGCCTCCAGCTTCTGATGCACGCGCGCAGCGCGGTGGCGGACATGCCGATGGTGGCGATGGTGGTCCTCGCGCAATGGGCGGCGTGGGAGCTGATTCAAGTCCAAGGTCCAAAGTCCAAAGTCCAAAGTCTGGAAGAGAAGTATCCATGGAAATGGTTCTGGGCGCTGTACGGCGCGCTGGGCATCGGCTTCCTCGCGAAGGGGCCGGTGACAATCGTCGTGCCGCTGCTCACGTTCCTGGTCTTCCGGCTCGCGTTCTGGCGAAAGCCGGTACGCTGGAGCCGGCTGAAACTCGTCCCCGGTCTCGCGATCACGCTGGGCATCATCGGCGCGTGGGGCCTGCCGGCGCTGGCCAAAACGTCCGGCGAATTCTGGACCGTCGGCATGAAGTCGCACGTCTACGAGCGCGGCCTCCAGACGTTCCAGGGCCACGGCGCGTTCTTCCTCTACTACGTCGCGATGTCGCTCGTCAGCCTGTTCCCGTGGATCGCCTTCGCCGGCGAGGGCGGCGTTTTCCTGCGCCGGAACTGGACCCAGAAGAACGCGTATCTCATGTCGTGGCTCGCCGGCACGTACATCCTCTTCAGCTTCTACATGACCAAGCTCCCCCACTACGTCATGCCCGCGTGGCCCGCGTTCTTCCTGCTCCTTGCGCAGGCGGCCGAGGCGGATTTTCCGCGCCCGCGCTGGACCCGCGTCTTCTTCCGCGCCGTCATCCTCCTGCTCTCGGCGGTCGCGCTGATCGTGTTCGCCGCGGCGTTCCTGATTCCCTTCTCGCCGCCATACGCGAGCCTGCGCCTCACCTTGGTCGGCGGCGCCGGAGCCGTGATCGCGCTCGCCGCGCTCGCCGTCCTCTGGCGGGCCGGTCGCACGCTCGCTCTGCTCCTTCCGCTGTCGGCCATCGCACTGGGCGCGCTCCTGCTCGGGGCCGGCTTGCGCGGCGCGTGCCCGGCCGTCCAGCTCCAAACCGTCTTCGGCAAAATGCCCGACGCGGCCGAGTTCGCATTCTACCGATTCAAGGAGCCCAGCCTCGTCTTCTATTCAAACCGCACGTGGCAGAACCTCGGCACGATCGACGAGGTGAAGGCGTTTCTCGCGAAGCCCGGGCCGCGTTTGGTGGTGACGCAGGAACGCGAAGTGAAGCTGGAGAAGTATTTGAAATGGGCGGCGGAGCAGTCTGTTGGCTGCCAGCAGAGACTCAAAGCCAAAGACCACACCGACGAGTTGGCGGCGATAGACACGAACGGCCTGAACACGATCTCGGTCGAGGGCATCAACGTCGCCCGGACATCCGGCGCGCGGCTGAGGGTGTTCTGGAGAGAGTAACTTTTCCGAACCTTGGAAAATTTCAGGCCGATTTTTCCAAGGGTTGGAAGGATGGGTCAACCGGAGCGTGGCAGCGGCTCTACGAGCCGCTTTCCTCATCCGCTCGCAGAGCGGATGCCACACCCTCCAATCCCTGGAGATTTCTCCGGTTCCGCGCGGCCGCTCCGAACGCCATTCCGAACACCACGCCGATGCTCGCGCCCACGATGACGTCCGTCAGGTGGTGCTCGCGCGTGTACATCCGCGACCAGCCGACGAGCGCCGCGCCGGCGAGCGCGGGGCCGCCGACGGCCGGGGCCGCAACGGCAAGCGCCGTCGCGGTCGCGAAAGCAGTGCCCGCGTGGCCCGACGGAAAACTGGTGTATTTCTTGGAAAGGCTGGGGCCGGTAAATGCATCCGGCAAATCCGTGTTCGGGCGCGGGCGCCCGGTCAGGGCGCGAGCCGGGGCGATCAGAAGTCCCGCGCACGACGCCGCCAACAGGCAGGCCAGGGCGGCTGTCCGCCAGGCGCGCCGCCCGAACACGGCTCCCGCGATCCACAGCCCGATGGAAATGATCAGCGTCCCGGTCGTGTAGTCGCCATACTTGCTGGTGTACTGGGCGAACATTCGGACCGACTCGACCCGCTGGTCGGTCAGCCGGTGATGGATGCCCACATCACGCGGGAAGATCGCAAGGCCCGCCGCCGCCACGGCGCACGCGAAGACGAAGAGCCAGAGCTTTTTCTCCCGGAGCACGCGCCACGCGCCGGCGGCAAGGCCGCGGGCGTCGCTCCCGATCTCATGCAAAAGCGGATTCATCAGGCGCGTATAGTAAAACAGCCGGCGGGGATGGCAATTAAATGCCGTCGATTTCCATCCGCTCGAGAGTCTCGAGCGGCAGGATCCTGTCCAGCGCGGCGGCGAGCTCCTCGTAGAGGCGGGTCATGCCGTTGGCGGAAAGATGAAGCCCGTCGATGAGTGCGTTCTTTTCCCAGGCGCCCTCTTCCTGCAGCTTCATGAACAGGTCCACGACGGGCAGGTTCATTTCGCGGGCGACGTTGATGCACGTCTTCGCGTACGCCGCGGTGTTGCCCAGCGTCCGGTTCTTGATGAGCCTCTCGCTCACGGGCGGGGGCGTGACCAGAACGAGCCACGCGCCGGCGACGGCGATGCGGGACGCCATGTCGAGGAGGTTCTTCCTGTACTCGTCGAGCGGCACGTGCTGGATCTGGCCGGGCAGCACGGCGTCGTTGGCGCCGAAGAAGAGGATCACGATATCCGGCTTTTCGCCGAGGACGGCGGAGTCGAGGATCCGAACCGCCTCGCGGGTGGTGTAGCCGGAGAAGCCGCGCGCCAGCACGTCGGCGCGCCGGGCGTACCGGTCGGCGAGCTGGGCCACGTAGCCGCGCACCTCGATGACGAATCCCATCTCGGTGATCGAATCACCGAAACAGACGATTTTTTTCATGGGTCACTTCAGCATGTCCGGCTTCTGGCTTGCTTTATCGATCTGGCCGGCGACGTTCTTGATGAATATTTCGGTTTGGATCTGCGCGCGCGTAATGACCGCCTGCTTCGGCATGAAGTAGAGCTCCGAGCACAGGGCGACAATCACCCCGATGAAGATGCCCTGGACCCAGTAGATCTCGAGGCGCACCGCGGCGTAGTAGAGCGCGTAGGGCGGAAGGAGGCAGAGCAGTCCCTGGAACGTGCTGTCCTCGAAGGCGACGACCAGAAGAAGGATCGTCCCGATCACGCTGAAGCCCAGGCGGGCCCACTCGTAGGTGTCCATCAGGTCCGGGCGCGTTTTCAGGTAGTACTGCAGGCCGATCAGCACGCCGCACGTGATGAGGAAGGTCAGGTAGCTCCAGAACGCGTGGGGGCGCTTGGCCTTCTCGCGCGCCTTGTGAACGTCCTTGAGGATGGCGGCCGACTGGACCGCGGACTCGACGCGGACCCTCTCTTCATGGGAGTCGACCCGGACCGTTCCGGTGAGCATTTCGGCCTGCGGACTCTCGAGCTTGCGGATCTTGAGCTTGGCCGCCTTGTTCTCCGGCTCGGGCAGTTCGAGGGCGTGATGGCAGTTGATGCACACCAGCGTTTCGGCGGCGGCGTACTCCGACACCTTGTTCTCACGGCCGCACGACACGCATTTCAGGATGATGTCAGCCACGTGTCCTCCTACAAGCGTAGACGAAGATACCCGAAGCGGGGCGTGTTGGTTAGCAAAAAAGTGATCACTAATCAGTGACCAGCGTCCAGCATCCTGATGATTGGTCGCTGATTACTTCTTCCCTTCCCCTTCCGCCTCCGCCTCCTTCACGCGAAGCGTCGTCCTGTGGCGGACCGGGAAGCTCTGGACATCGAGATTCTGGATGATCCACACGCCGCGGATCTTCTTGAAACTCTTGACCTCGAGGAGCTTCACGAGCTGCCCCTGCGCATCATAGGCCGCGGCCTGGAGCATGATCCGGATCTGCGGGTCGATCCACAGCCGCACTCCGGCGTACTCGCCGGCCTCGCCGGCCGGTGCGCGAAGGTCCACGATGTAGCAGTACCGGCCCTTGATCGTCTCGGCGCCCACGGTCCTGCCGCCGCGCCACCACAGGTAGGACAGCGAGAGGTCCATCCATCCGATGTCCGTTCCCTGGATGGCCCCGTACAGGCTCTCCAGCTCTGCCGCAACGGGCGGATCGCCCTTGAAGTAGCGGAACTCGCGCGGGCGGCCGGCGGGCCACAGAATGTTGAGCCCCTCGAGCGTGTCGCCAAACGCGTCGCGGATGGTGTACTTCGCCGAGGGCGGGCGGCCGTGCCAGTCGAGCCGCATGTCCGCGCCGAGGGAGCGCTCGATTTCGCCGCCCGCGTTCCGGGACTGGATCTGGGCCTTCACGAGAACCGGCACGGCGGGCAGGCTGGCCGTCACCGTCGCGAGCAGTTCTTCCGCCGGCGGATACGCGGGCGCGTTGTCGGAATCCGGCGTGTCGTCAACGGCGGCGAAGCCCGCCATCGGGGCGCACGTCGCAACCCACAGGAGCGCGGCGGCGGCGGCTCGCCGCGAAAAACGTCCGCGACAAGGCGCAGCCAAAGAGGGCACACCGCGGAAGGCGCTGATTTCACGGATGGTTCTCATCGGCGCACATCCGCGTGATCGGCGGTCAGGAATCGTCGCGGCATGGCGGGCCTCAGTCCTTCGTCTTCTTTGCGGGCTTGCCGCTCTTCGCCGGCGATTCGCTGAGGACGTAGTGGATGGCTTCGCTCACGTTGCGGACGAAGATGAACTGGAGCTTCTTCCGCACCTCGGCGGGCAGGTCCTCGAGGTTCCGCTCGTTCCGCTTCGGCAGGACGACGCGCTTGATGCCGGCGCGCGCCGCGGCGAGCACCTTCTCCTTGATCCCGCCCACCGGCATGACCTTGCCGCGAAGCGTGATCTCTCCCGTCATCGCCACGTCGCCCGCGACGGGCCGCTGCATCACCAGCGACATCAGGGACACCACCATCGCGAGACCCGCGGACGGGCCGTCCTTCGGAATGGCCCCGGCGGGGACGTGAATGTGGAAGTCGGACTTGCGCGCGAAGTTCTTCTCGATCTTCAGCTTCCGGGCGTTGGCGCGGATGTAGCTGAGCGCCGCGTGCGCGGACTCCTTCATGACCTCGCCCAGCGAGCCGGTGAGGATGAGCGAGCCCCTCCCCGCCATCTGCGTGGCCTCGATGAACAGGATGTCCCCGCCGGTCGGCGTCCACGCCAGGCCGGTGGCCACGCCGGGATCGACCACGCGCTCCGCCACCTCGGACTCGAACACCTTGTGCCCGAGAAAGCCGTGCAGCTTCTGCGCGGTCACTGTCACCTTGTCCGCGTGGCCTTCCGCCACGCCGCGCGCGATCTTGCGGCAGATGTTCGCGATCTCGCGGTCGAGGCTGCGGACTCCCGCTTCGCGGGTGTAGTCCGCGATAATGTGCTCGATGGCGTCCCGCGAAAACGCGACGTGGTCTTCCTTCATCCCGTGTGCCGTGACTTCCTTGGGCACGAGGTACTTCTGCGCGATGTGGACCTTCTCGGTGAGCGTGTAGCCCGGCAGGTCGAGGATCTCCATGCGGTCGCGCAGGGCGATCGGGATGGTGTCCACCATGTTGCCGGTCGTGATGAACAGCACGCTCGACAGGTCGAACGGCACGTTGAGGTAGTGATCGGTGAACGAGGAGTTCTGCTCCGGGTCGAGCACTTCCAGCAGGGCGGCGGCCGGGTCGCCGCGGAAATCCTGGCCGAGCTTGTCGATCTCGTCCAGCATGAACACCGGGTTCTTCGTGCCGGCCTTTCTCAGTCCCTGGATGATGCGTCCCGGCAGGGCGCCGATGTACGTCCGCCGATGGCCCCGGATTTCCGCCTCGTCGCGCATCCCGCCCAGCGACATGCGGACGAACTTGCGGCCGAGGGCGCGCGCGATGGACTGGCCGAGCGACGTCTTGCCCACGCCGGGCGGCCCCATGAAGCACAGGATCGGGCCCTTGAGATCCTTCTTGAGCTTGAGCACGGAAAGGAACTCCAGGATGCGGTCCTTGATCTTCTTCAGGTCGTAGTGGTCGTGGTCGAGGATCTTCCGCGCCTTGTTGATATCCAGCATGTCCTCGGTGGTTGTGGACCACGGCAGCTCGGTGAGCCAGTCGAGATACGTGCGCACGACGGCGTATTCGGGCGAGGCCGTCGGGATCGTCATCAGGCGGTCCCGCTCCTTCTTCGCGGCATCCTGCGCCTCCGGAGGCATCTTCGCCTTCGCGATCTTCTGCTCGATCTCCTGGATGTCGACCGCCTGCTGGTCCTTCTCCCCGAGCTCCTGCTTGATGGCCTTCATCTGCTCGCGCAGGAAGAACTCGCGCTGGGTCTTCGAGAAGGTCTCGCTGACCTTGTGCTGGATCTCGGTCCCGAGGCGCAGGACCTCGAGCTCCCGGTTCAGCAGCGTCGCCAGCCGGTTCAGCCGGGACTTGGGGCGGTAGTCCTCGAGAAGCGCCTGGCGCTCCTCGAGCGTCATGTTCAGGTGCGAGGCGATCAGGTCCGTCAGCTTCGCCGGATCCTCGATGTTGAAGACCGCGATCTTCAGCCCTTCGGGAAGCGCCGGCGACAGCGTGATGATTTCCTGGAACCGCTGGGAGGCGTTGCGGATGAGCGCGCTGACCTCGACCGAGTCCTCCATCTCGTCCTTGAGCGACGCGTAGTGGGCCTCGAGGAAATGCTTGTTCTCGTGCGGGCGGGTGATGCGGCAGCGCGAGATGCCCTGCACCAGGATGCGGACCGTCTCGTCGGGGAACTTGAGCATCTTGATCAGGCGCGCCACGCACCCGTATTCGTGGAGGTCCGTCATCGCGACCTCGTCGTCCTGCGCGGCCCGGTTCTTCTGGAGCACCGTGATGAGGAACCGGTTTCCGGAGACGACCGTGTCGATCAGGCGGATGGATTTCGCCGTGGTGACGACGAGCGGCGCGACCATCGAGGGAAACAGGACCACGTCGCTCAGGGGCAGGACGGGAAGCAGTTTTGGAATGACTTCCTGGGAATCGCCGGCGGGCGTCGGCGTCACGGGAACGTTTTCTTCGGCGTTGGCCTTTTTCTCGGTTTCTCCAGCCATAGTTTACGTTTCCATGCTGATGGTGATTTTCGTCTGCACCCGCGTCTTCGCGCGCGGCAGGCGGATTTTCAGGATCCCGTTGGTGATCTGCGCCCGGGCGTGCTCGCCGTCCACGGGGAACGGCACGGACACAACGCGGTGAAACGGGCCGTACTCGATCTCCATCTGTCGGAAGCGGTAGCCGGCGGTGCTCTCCCCGCCGTAGGGATCGCGGCGGACGCCCTCGATGATCACCGCCTCGTCCTCGAGATGCACGCGGACGCTTTCCTTGTCCATCCCGGCCAGTTCCACCTTCACGATCACATCGTCGGCGCTCTCGTAGACATCCGTGTTCGGCGACCACGCGCCCGAACCGTGAAACCCGAGGAGGTGCTCGGAAGCGCCCGTGATCTTCCGCTGGAGGTGAGCCCATTGCGTCAGAATATTCTTGCTCATGAATGAAGGCTCCCGTTTCGACCGTCCCTGCAACCCGGACAGTACTCCTACTCCTCCGCCAGTCGCCGCTCAAGTCTTGTGTGAAGGATTGTTCGCTCGCGTGCCGCGCGCATGTTTTTTTCCAACCCTTGGAAAAAACGGCCCGCGATTTTCCAAGGGTTGGAAAAATAGTTGAAAATAGTTCCGGAAAACCCGCCCGCTCGTTTCTTTCT
>CAYQYB010000060.1:0-11955 GCA_964421535.1 uncultured Verrucomicrobiota bacterium
GCTTGCCGAAGTCGGATGGCCCGCCCGCGACTGGAAGTCGGCAACGTGGATTCAACGGCTTCGCGGCGCAACCCTCAACCCGCGCCGGCCTGAATCGAAGAAGCTCCTGGAACGAATGACAGACGAGTTTCTATCCTGCTTTTCTGCGCCGTTTTTCAACATGTGCGGCGACGAGACCTACGACCTCGGCCGCAGTTCCGCGGGCGGCAGCCCCCGCGACATCGAGAAGCTTTACGTCGACCACCTGGTCTTCATGCGAAAGCTCGCCGCGAGGCACGGCAAGCGGCTGATGTTCTGGGGCGACGTCATGCTCCAGCACCGGCGCGGGATCCGCAGGATTCCCAAGGACTGCATCGCGCTGGACTGGGGCTATTCGCCGACGACGTTCTTCGAGAAGATCGGCGAGTTCCTGCGCTGCGGGCTGGACGCGTACGCGTGCCCATCGACCCGCGGTTACCGCGTGGTGTTCAACGAGGTCGAGGAAGCGCGCGGCAACATCTCGGGCTATGCCCGGACCGCGCGGAAACTGGGCGCCGCCGGCCTGCTGACGACGGACTGGGGCGACATGGGGCATTTCAACATGTTGCCGTGCTCGTACCACGGCATGGCGCTTGGGGCCGCGATGGCTTGGAACCCCGATGCCGACGAGCGCGCCGACTTCGACCGTGCGTTCTCCCTCCAGTTTTTCGGCGACCGGACGGGCCATGTCGGCCGGCTGTATCGGGCGGCCGGCACGAGCGGGATCGCGGCGTGGCCCTACCTGATCACGGAAACCGCCGGCATGCCGGTTTTCGGCGGGTCCGCCGTGCGCCGTGCGCGAGCATTATTGAGCAAAGCAGAGCGCTGGGCTGTCGAATTCAAGGCCATGAAGCCCGCTTTCTGGGTTGAGAAGAACGACCTGGACCAGCTGTCGCTCGCGTGCGAGGCGATCCAGTTGAACGCGGAGAAGATCCTGATCGACCAGGGCGGCACGAGTCGGCGCGAATTCGCAAAGCATCTGGAGAGTTTCAGCGCCCGCTACGGCAGGGCCTGGATCGGGGCGAATAGAAGATCCTCCCTGCACGAATTGCTCGCGGCCTTCAGAGGGACGGCAAGGACGTTCAAGACAAGGGCCCAATGAATACCGGCAACCCATCCTTCCTGCGCCGCGTGACCATCGGCTCGAACCCGCGCCGGTCCCTGGGCATGGCCTTGCTCCTGGCGCTCGCCACGTTCGCCATCTGCCGATATGTGGTCCTCCCCGTCCGCGTCCAGGGCCTCAGCATGGAACCCACGTTCCGCGACCGGTCAATCCACGTGGCCTACATGCTCGCGTACGCAAGGAAGACGCCGCAGCGCGGCGACATCGTCCTCATCTCCATGTCGGGGCGCGGGGCGATGTACATGAAGCGCGTTCTCGGCCTGCCCGGGGAGCGAATCTCGTTCATGGGCGGGCAGCTGTTTATCGACGGCAAAGCGCTTGAGGAAAAGTACCTGAGGGATCGCGGGTCGTGGACCATGCCGGAAATGTCGCTGAGAGAGGACGAGTACTTCGTCGCCGGCGACAACCGGTCCGTTGACATCAGTTACCATGCTCTGGGATCCGTGTATCGAAAAGATATTCTGGGCGGGATACTCTTCTGATGAACACGCGGCGATTCCTCTGGATCCTTCTCTCCGTCCTGGTGATCGCCGTCGGCGTCGCCGAGTGGCTCACCCGCGACCAGCGCCAGATCAACAGCAGCCTGAAGCAACTTCAGAAACTGGTTTCGAAAACCGATGAAGAGAAAGCCATTGGCGGCCTGATCCGCGCCAAGGAAATCGCCGGGCATTTCGCCGTGCCCATGAACGTGTCGCTCGGATCGCCGTGGCCGGAATTCACAGACAGGAACGAGCTGGCGGCGGCGGCTCACCATGCCCGGAGCATGGTGCAGACGCTCCAGGTGACGATTCGTAACAAGACGCTGCACATCGCCCCGGGCCGCCAGACGGCGACGATGGACCTTGCGGCCGAGGCCGTGGCCACGATCGGAGGCCGCACCGAAAGGGATATCCGGGAACTCCGCCTCATCTGGATCAAACAGCAGGGCCGATGGCTGGTTTCAAGGGTTGAACTCAAGGAAACCATTCGCAGGCCGGAGGGGTTGGGCGGAAGCGTGTTCTGACCGCGCGCCGCTTTACAGCTTCAGAAGCGACATGGCCAGGTTGAAGTCGCCGGCTGTCTTCACCTTGATGTTCACGAGCCCGGACGGCACCAGGCGGACATCGCCGCCGATCAACTCCACCGCGGAGGAGTCGTCCGCCACGGGAACCTTCTTCTTGCTGGCAGTCGCATAGCCCTTCTGGAGCAGGTCGCGGCGGAAAGTCTGCGGCGATTGGGCCAGCCAGAGAACGCCGTCCGAAACGGTCTTCTTGACGGAGAACCCCTTCTCCACTTCCTTGACCGCATCGTCCACTTCGGTCGCGGCGACGCCCGAACCGTACCGCTTTGCCGTCTTGATCGTTTCGGAAAGAAGCTCGGCCGTGATGCACGGACGGGACGCGTCGTGCACGGATACGATTGACACTTCCTCTTCCAAGGCCTTCAGGCCGTTGGCAACCGACGTCTGGCGGGAACTCCCGCCGGCAACGATCTTCTGCACCTTCGAAAACCCGAACATCTGGGCCATCCCAAGAACGCTCTCAATGCGGTCCTTGTTGACCACGACGACAACGCCGGATACGTCCTGACATTGCTCGTAGACCGCCAGCGAATACGAGAGAACCGGCTTGCTGCCGAGATTCAGGAAAGGAGTGTCGACTTCAGGAGCGATCTGCTCCCCTTTGCCACAAGCTATAATGATTCCCCAAGTTACGTGTACCATGAAAGTTCCCTTTGTGGTGGGTCAATGCTTGCGGAAAACGCCCGAATCGTCAAGAAATACTTGCGGTGCAAGGTGTTAGCTATGAAAACGGGCAGGAAACGCAGCTGTTTTTACCCACCGTAAACATCGCATCATATTACAAAGCAATGTCTTACGACGATACTTGTGTCAAGGTATAGATGATCACAGCGACAGGTAAACCGCTTCAGCGGATCAAGATAAATCGCTGAAATCCAGTCGGATCAGGACGGCTACGGGGCTGGCTTCAGAGCCTCGATACGGCTCATCACCAGTGCGCTGATGCGCTCGTATGACTCTCGGTCCCTTCCTAGGGCTTCAAACTCGGCGGGTTCTATTGGCGGGCCGTAGAAAACACGCACACGGCCACGCTTGATCCGCTTCGCGCCCTTTGGAAAGGCCAGGAACGATCCATCTACATAGGCCGGCACGACCCGGACAGCCGCTTTCGAGATGAGGAAGCCTATTCCGCTCTTGGCAGGCTGCAGTTCCCCATTCGGGGACCGCGTTCCCTCGGGAAACAAGCCAAGCACCTTGCCATCCTTCAATATACTGATCCCCTTGCGCAGGGCTCCAACGTCTCCCTTCGTTCGGTCCATCGGCATGACTTGGACGCCGTTGAAAAACCATCGGGCCAGCGGCGTGGAGAAAAGAGTGTCTCGGGCCATAAAATGGACAACCCGGTGCTTGATGCCGACGGCTACGGCCGGCGGATCCAGGTAGCTGACATGATTCGACGCGATGATGCAGCCTCCTTCGTCCGGAACATTCGAGCCGCCGTGGCTTTCAAAGCGGTTCCAGATCCTCAGCACCAGCCGGACGACCGAGCAGACCAACCAGTAGAAAAACGTCTCCTCGCCCCGGCTCATGCCTTCACTCCGGAGGCCTTGACTTCCGCGACAATCAGCGCGACCACCTCGTCGATGCTCATGGCCGTGGTATTGATCACGCGGGCCCCAAGCGCGATCTGCAGAGGGGCCGTCTTGCGCGTGCTGTCCTTCTGATCGCGGCGCGAAAGGGAATCCCGGACTTCCTTCATGTCCTTCACGCTCTCCCTCTGGATCAGTTCCTCGAACCGGCGCCGGGCGCGCTCATCCGGGTCGGCGTCCAGGTAGAACTTGTGCGGAGTGGTCGGGAAAACGACCGTCCCGATATCCCGGCCTTCCATCACGATACTGCCAAAACGCACCATTTCCCGCAGATGATTGACCATGAACGCGCGAACCTCGGGGATCGCCGCGATATCGCTCACGCTTTCCCGGACCGGTTCGGACCGGAGCTGAAGGCCGGGGTCCTCGCCGTCGATCGTGAAGCCGACGATCCTGTTGTCCGAGAAAAACTCCAACATCATCCGGTTCATCAGCGCAATCACAAGTTCGGGGCTGCGGACATCAACCCCCTCGCGGATGCACTTCCACGTCATCCCGCGGTACAACGCGCCGGAATCGACGTACGTGAAACCGAGATCGACCGCCGCGCGCTTGGAAACCGTTGATTTCCCCGATGCGGAAGGTCCGTCAATCGCCACTACGACAAGCTGCTCACTCGACATGCGCACCTAGTTTTTTCAGGTCGTCCCAGAACGCCGGGTACGACGTGTCAATACACGCGATGTTGTTCACGCAAACGGGGTCTTTGCCGTACATGGCAAGGACCGCCATCGACATCGCAATCCGATGGTCTCCATAGCTCTGGACGGCGGAAGACACCTCGATCTTCGCCGGGCCGACGATCTCCATGCCATCCTCCAGTTCAACCACCTCAACGCCCATCGCGCGGAGGTTCGTCGCCATGCAGGAAATCCTGTCCGATTCCTTGACCCGCAGTTCGCGCGCGTCGCTGATGACGGTCTTGCCGCGGGCCAACGCCCCGGCGACCGCGACGAGAGGAAGTTCGTCGATCAGCTTCGGAATCTCGGCGCCGCCCACCTTCGTGCCCTTCAATTCGCCGCCCGTGATCGTCACATCACCGTACGGTTCCGCCTCGTCGGCAGCGCTCCTCACAACCACCTTGACTCGGGCCCCCATCCGCTTCAGGACGTCCAGCAGCGCGGTACGCTTGGAATTCAGCCCCACGTTCTTCACGGTGACCGTCGCGCCCTCGCGGGCGGCAACCGCCACGAGCGCGTAGGCCGCGGACGAAAAATCGCCGGGGATGTACCAGTCGCGGGCCTTGAACGATGGACCCTTGGCCCCGTAGCCCTCGAGATGGATCTTCAGGCCGTCGATCTCGACCGGAACACCCATCGTCTGCAGGAGGCGCTCCGTGTGATCGCGGGTGGGCATCGTCTCGATGACCGTCGTCCTGCCCTCCGCGAAAAGGGTGGCCAGCAGAACGCAGGATTTCACCTGGGCGGAGGCGACAGGCACCGCGTACTCCACGCCTTTCAGGTTCCCGCCGCGGATCCGGATCGGCGCGCAGTTGTTCTCGCCCAGCAGTTCCACCTTGGCGCCCATCAGCTCCAGCGGCTCCTTGATCCGGCTCATCGGCCTCGAGCACAGGGACGTATCGCCCGTAAGCTCGGCCGTGATAGGCAGCCCCGCGATCAAACCCGCCAGCAGGCGCATGCCCGTGCCGGAGTTTCCGAGGTCCAGCGGCGCCACCGGCTCCATGATCTTCCCGCCCGTGCCTTGGATCGTCAATTCGCCGTCTTCCGAGAAAAAGGTGCGCGCGCCCAGGGCCTCCATGGCGTGCAGAGTGTTGACGCAGTCTTCGGACTGCAGGAAATGCTTCACCGTGGAGGTGCCCGCAGCCAGGGCAGAAAGCATCGCGACGCGATGGGAAATGCTCTTGTCGCCCTGCACCTCAATCGAACCGCCAAGCGCCGACACGGGATACACGATCGCGGACTGCGGTTTCTGCGTCATAAATCGCCTTTCTGGTCTCCAGCGTAATGCCCCTCGATCAACTGCCTTCTCCTCGACCGCCCATTTTCCAGGAAATCAAGCATCCCGCGGGAATCCCCCTTCTCCACAACGGCGAGGACACGCTCCAGGACCGCCCTGAGCTCCTTGAGCTCGCCGGCCAGGAATTCCCGGTTGCTTTGAATGATGTCATGCCACACCTCCGGGGATCCCTCGGCGATCCGCGTGGCGTCGCGAAATCCCGGTCCGCAGTACGTCCCGATCTTCCGCAGGTCCCCGTCCCGTCCGACCGTCGAGGAAACCAGCGCCGCCGCGATATGCGGCAAATGGCTGGTCCGGGCTACGATCCGATCATGTTCTTCCGGGGTCATCACCTTGACTGTTGCGCCAAGATTTTCCCAGAACTCCGTCAGTTTTACAACGGCCGGGCCGCTCAGCCCGTCCGCGGGCGTCACAACAACCACGGCGCGGTCGTACAAGTCCGGGCGCGCGGCGTCGAGCCCCTGCTGTTCCGAACCGGCGATCGGATGGCTCCCCACAAACACCGCGCCGACGCCGCCCATCAACGCCCCTGCCCGCGCGGCCAGCCATGCTTTCGTGCTTCCGACATCGGTCACCAGGCTGCCCGGCTTCAGCGAGCCCGCGCACCTCTCAGCCAGTTCCGGGATCGCCAGAATCGGCGCACACAGAATGACGAGGTCGGCGCCTTCCACCGCCTTGGCCGGGTCGTCAAACACCTCGTCCACCGCCTGCAGCTTTAGGGCGAGCTTGCGCGTCTCGGCCCGCCGGGCGTAGCCGACGACCGTGCCGGCGGCCTTGCGCTTCTTCAGCGCAAGCCCCACCGACCCACCCATCAGCCCAAGCCCAAGAATGGCAACCCGCTTCATTCCGTCCTCAAATTGAACGTCCGATCGCGACGGCGACCTTCGACAACTCCTTCATCATGGCCTCGAACGTCTTCGGCAGCAGCGCCTGCGCCCCGTCCGAAAGCGCCGCTTCCGGATTCGGATGAACCTCGACCATCACGCCATCGGCGCCGGCCGCAACCGCCGCGCGCGCCATGGGCGCCACAAGGTCCCACTGCCCGACGCCATGGCTCGGATCCACCATGATCGGCAGATGGCTTTCCCTCTTGATCACCGGCACGGCGCTGACGTCGAGCGTATTCCGCGTCGCTTTCTCGAAGGTTCGGATGCCGCGCTCGCAGAGAATGACCTGCGAGTTGCCCTCGCTGAGGACGTACTCCGCGCTCATCAGCAGTTCCTCGATCGTGCCGGAGATTCCGCGCTTGATCAGCACCGGTTTGTTGCAACGCCCGACCACCCGCAGCAGGTTGAAGTTCTGCGTGTTCCGCGCGCCGATCTGAAGGACATCGGCAACCTCGGCAACCATCTCCACGTCCCGCGTGTCCATGACTTCGGTGATGATCGGCAGCCCGACTTCGGCGCGGACCTCGGCGAGGTAACGGAGCCCCTCCACCCCCAGGCCCTGGAAGGCATAGGGCGACGTGCGCGGCTTGAAGGCTCCCGCGCGCAGGATCTTCGCGCCGGCCTTCTTGATGAACGCGGCCTGATCGAGAAGCATTTCGCGGGTCTCGACCGAACACGGCCCCGCGACCACGACCACTTCGGGCCCGCCGATCACGACGGGCTTCTCGCCGGCCTTCACGGCCGGCAGGGTGATCTTCGTCCGGTCCGCGTGGAACTCCTTGCTGGCCAGCTTGTACGGCTTCAGCACCGACAGCACCGAATCGACGCCCGGGAACACCTCGAGCGGCTTGGAGCGGATCGTCCTCTCGTCGCCGATGATGCCGATGATGGACCGCTCGGTACCCCGGCTCAGGTTCGGGGTCAGCCCCCACTCGCGGATGCTGTCCACGATGTGTTGGATTTGCTCTTCGCTCGCTTCGCGTTTCAGTACGATGATCATGATTTCTGGCTCCCTTTCAGGACGGCGCCCAGCGCGTGGATGAAATGCTCGTTCTCGTGTTTCAGACCGACCGTCACGCGCACGTATTCCGGCAGGCCGTAGCCGTCCATCGGACGCACGATGACCTTCTTCTTCTGGAGCTCCTGGAACACGTGCCGGCCCTTGCCGACCTTCACGAGGATGAAATTCGTCACGGACGGCACGTACGGGAGCCCCATTTTCTCGAAGCTCGCGCCCAGGTACTCCAGCCCCTCCGTAACCATCTTTCGCGTCTGCGCCACGAACTCGTCGTCGTCCAGCGCGGCCAGCGCCGCGATCTGCCCCATGGCGTTGACGTTGAAGGGCTGGCGGACGCGATGCAGGAGGTCGATGCCCTCCTTCGGGGCGATCGCGTAGCCGACGCGGAGGCCGGCCAGCCCGTAGGTCTTCGAGAACGTGCGGAGGACGTACACCTTGTGCCCCTGCTTCACGTACTTGATCGTGTCCGGCTGCTTGTCCTCCGGCAGGAGCTCGATGTAGGCCTCGTCCAGCACAACGACCACGTGCTCCGGCACGCGCGCCATGAAGCGGTCCAGCGCCGCGCCGTCCACCATCGTGCCCGTCGGGTTGTTGGGGTTGCTCACGAACACGATCCGCGTCTTCGGGGTGATCGCCTTCAGCATCGCGTCGAGGTCGTGCGTGAAATCCTTTGGAGGAACCATGAGGGTCTCCGCCTGGAACACCGACGCCACGAGGCGGTAGACCACGAACGCGTCGCTCGACATCACAATGTTCGTCCCGGGCTCGAGAAACACGTGGCCGAGGAACTCGATCAGCTCGTTGCTTCCGTTCCCCACGAGCACTTCGTCCATGTGGACCCCGAGGCGCTTCGCGAGCGCCTGGCGCAGGTAGTAGCACGCGCCGTCGGGATAGAGATGCATCTTCCTGGCGCCCTTCGCCATCGCGGCCATCGCCTTCGGCGACGGACCGAGCGCGTTCTCGTTCGACGCGATCTTGACGATCTCGTCGATATCGTCGAACCCCAGTTCGCGCGCGACCTCCTCAATCGGGCGCCCGGCTTCGTACGAAGCCAGCCCATGAATCCAAGGATTTGCGAGGTGTTTCACGATCGTCTCTCCCGGTGGGTATGCCTACGCGTCCGCCTCGGCCGCGCGGGGATACGACCCCAGCACGGTCATCAGCGTGCAATGCTCTCCCAGATCGGCCAGCGACTTCTGAAGATGTTCGTCTTCCGCATGCCCCTCGAGGTCCACGAAGAAGTAGTACTCCCACGCCTTCGTCTTGCTCGGACGGCTTTCGATCTTGGTCATGTTGATCTTGTATTTCTTGAACGCCGACAGGGCGTCGTACAGCGCACCGACCTTGTGTTTCACCGCGAAGAACACCGACGTCTTGTCGTTGCCGGTCGGCTTGCCGAAACTCTTCGCGATCACGAGGAACCGGGTCGTGTTTCCGCCGAGGTCCTGCACGTCCCGCGCCAGGATGTTCAGCCCGTTCAGTTCCGCCGCAAGCGTGCTCGCCAGCGCGCCGCACTCCGGCTCGCGGGCGGCCATCTCGGCGCCGCGCCCCGTGCTCGACACCGGGACCAGCGACACGCCGGGCATGTTCTCGTGCAGCCAATGGCGGCACTGGCCGAACACCTCGGGCTTGCTGTAGATCCGCCGGATCTGCTCGCGCGGGACCTTCGCCATCAGGGTGTGCGAGATCGGCAGGTAAATCTCCGCGCAGATCTTCAGCGTCGTGTCCGTGAACTGGTCGTAGGTATGCGTCACCGCGCCGTCCGTCGAGTTCTCGATCGGAACGACCCCGTAGTCCGCGCGCTTCTTCTCGACCGCGCCAAACACGTCCCCGATGGTCTCGCAGTCCATGTACTGCACGCTCCCGCCGAACCGCGAGCGCGCCGCCTGGTGCGTGAACGTTGCGCTCGGGCCCAGGTACGCGATGACCACGTTGCGCTCAAGCGCTAGAGAGGCCGACATGATCTCCCGGTAAATGGCCTGCACGGAATCCGCCTTGAGCGGGCCCTCGTTCAGCTTGGACACCCGGTCAAGGACTTCCTTCTCGCGGGCGGGAACATACACTTCCTCGCCCTGGCTGCGCTTGAGCTTGCCGATCTCGAGCACGATCCCGGTCCGCTCGTTCAACAGGCGGACCAGTTCCGCATCCATGGAATCTATTTTTTTTCGAAGATCATCGAGATTCATGACGATTTCTCCCCCTCCTCCTCGTCCTCGTCGTCTTCCTCGTCCTCATCCTCGTCGTCGTACTCGTCCTCGTCGTCCTCATCCTCGTCCGGGGAATCTTCTTCCTCAACCGACTCCGACGACTCTTCCTGGGGCGCTTCGGCCTTGTCCCCGCCCGTCTCTTCAACCGCCTCTTCGCCTTCCGCGACCGGCGTCCCATCCTGGACCGGCGCTTCCTCGGCCGTCCGACGAAGCTGGTCGTCTTCCAGTCGGCGCAGCTCGTCGACCCCGGGCAGGTCGTTCAGGTTCTTCAGCCCGAAATGCTCGAGGAACTTCTCGGTCGTGCCGAACTGCCACGGCCGTCCCGGCAGCTCGCTGCGGCCCACGATCTTGATCAGCTGCATCTCCAGCAGGTTCCGGATGATCTGGTCCACCTGCACGCCGCGCACGGCCTCGATCTCGGACCGCATGACCGGCTGGCGGTACGCGATGATGGCGAGTGTTTCCAGGGCCGGCCGCGACAGCCGGGTCGGGCGCCCCCGCTCCAACAGGTGTCTCAGCCACGGGCCGCAGGACGTGTCGTTCTCGAACCGGAATCCGTTCGCCACCTCCGTCACGTGCACGCCGAGACGCTTCTCCGAGAGGTCGGCGCGGAGCTGCTCGATGACCGCCTGGACGTCGGCCTCCGTCGCCGCGGCGAAATCCTTCGTGTTCCCGCCCCAGACCTCCGCAACCTGCTGGAGCACGCGGTGAATGTCCGCGACGCTCAGCGGCTGCTTCGAAACGAAAAGCAGGGCGCCGACAATCTGTTTCAGTTCAGGTAGCACTTCCACATCGCTCATGGGCACTCCTCACGCCGCAACTTTCACAATCAGGATTTCGCCGAACGACTTCTCCTGCTGCGCCACAATCTGTTTCAAACGAATCAGCTCGAGAACGGCCAGGAACGTGCAGACGATCTCGTGCCGCGACCCCGCGTCGGCAAACAGGCCGGCGAACTCGACCCGGCTCTCCGTCTTCATCAGGTTCACGATCATGTCGATCTTCTCGGCCACCGTGAAGCGCTCCGCGAAGATCTCCTTCAACTCCTCCGTCTTGACCTTCTTCAGCACGTCGCTGAAGGCGCTGATCAGGTCGAAAATGCTCACGTCGTGGAGCGAGACCTCGCCGGCAGGCCCCAGTGTTGCCGCGTCGCTGCCGCGCCCGAACACGTCCGCCTGGCGCTCCTCCAGCCCCTCCAGGTGCATCGCCGCGTCCTTGAACTTCTTGTACTCGACCAGCTGGCGCACGAGGTCCCAGCGGGGATCCTCCTCCTCTTCCTCCTCGATCGCGGCGCGCTCCTCGGGCGGCAGCAGCATCCGGCTCTTGATCATCATCAGCGTCGCCGCCATGACGATGAACTCGCCCGCGATGTTCAGGTCCAGCATGCGCATCAGGTCCATGTACTGCACGTACTGCGTCGTGATGCGCTCGATCGGGATATCGTAAATATCCAGCTCGTCCTTCTTGATCAGGTAGAGGAGAAGGTCGAGCGGACCCTCGAAGACCTCCAATTGGACCTTGTATTCTTCGTTTGCCATCTGAGTTTCAGAGGTCAGAAGTCAGCGGTCAGAGGTCAGCCTGTCTGGTCTCTGACGTCTGACCTCTGTCCTCTACTCCAGTCCCACCGCCTGTCGCGCCTTCTTCAGGGTTGCCACGGCCTCGGCCCGCGCGCGCTCGGCGCCCTTGCGAAGGACCGCCTCGACGTAATCCATGTTCTTCTGAAGCTCCTCGCGCTTCTTGCGGAGCGGGGTGAAATGCGCCTCGAACTTCTCGAACAGGGCCTTCTTGACCTCGCCGTAGCCGAGCCCGCCCGCGCGGTACCGGCCGGCCATCGCCTCGCGCTCCGCGTCGGATGCGAAAAGCCTGTAGAGCGCGAACACGTTGCACTCGTCGGGGTTCTTCACGTCCGCGACGCTCTTGCTGTCCGTGACGATCTTCATGATGTTCGACCGCGCCTCCTTGAGGTCGCCGAAGATCTCGACGGTATTGTTGTACGACTTGGACATCTTCTGCCCGTCCACGCCCGGCACCACCGCCACTTCCTCCCGGATCGACGGCTCGGGGATCGTGAACACC
>CAYQYB010000061.1:0-11883 GCA_964421535.1 uncultured Verrucomicrobiota bacterium
GTTCGGCCACGTCGCGGCCGACGACGGCATCGCGAACTACGCGCAGAACTACAGCGTCGACCAGACACCGCAGGACGTCACGGACTGGGTCGCGGCGGCCGGCACGAACGTGCCGATCTGGGGCGTAGGCAACGAGCCGTTCATCGCGTGGAAGCTTCACGAGTACGAAGGGTCCCGCGGCTCGAACGACGAGAGCTACGCCTACAACGACGGGGCGCACGGCGACCAGATCTACAACGAGGACATCGCGCGCGAGAGCTACTTCCCGCAATACCTGAAGGTGGCGCAGGCCGTGCGCGCGGGGAATCGCTCCGCGAAAATCCTCGGGCCGACGCCCGCGAACTGGTGGCTGTACTGGTCCACCGACTACTCGCCGTTCTGCCCGGCCACGCGCGCGAATCCGGGCGCGCACGAGCACGACAACGGCTGGTTCACGATGGCGGCCGCGGCGAACCAGTGGGACCCGCGCGTGTTTCCGGACCGCGGCGGCGAGCCCGGCGTTGTCGGCTGGGAACAGAACGAGAAGACGGGAGTCTTCAACGAGAGCCGGAACATGTGCCAGTTCACGAAGCGCATCGCGGACTACGCCGCGACGCACGGGGGCACGCAGGTCTGCGATTACCTCGATTTTCACCGCTACATGAACCTCGACAACGATGCCGGCGCGGTGCAGGAAACGCGCGGCCTCTGGGATCCGGACTACCAGAGCTACGACAAGGAAACCGGCGGGTCGGGCACGAAGACCAAGTTGCTCAGCCGGTTCCAGGGAATCATCGACCGCTACAACACCAACATGTTCATGTCCCTGTCGGAGTATGATTACTTCTACTGGCAGGGGCATCCGGCGGAGCAGCAGATATCCGCCCTCGGCCAGATCGACTTCCTCGGCGCATTCGCGAAGAAAGGCGTTCAGCTCGCATGCAACTGGTACATCGGCGAGCCGGACCAGTCGGGCGGCGGCTACCATCACGCCGCGGACTCCGCGAAGCAGGCGATGTTCAACGAGAAGGGCGAGGGGAACCCGAAGTACTGGGCGTTCAAGCTGATGAGCGACAACTTCCGCGACAAGGCCGTGGAGGCGGCGTCGAGCGACAAGGATATGTTCAGCGTATACGCTGGGGTGAACACGGCCTCGTCCCAGCTTGTCGTTGTCGCCCACTACAAAGGGGTGTACATGCCTTGGTGGGACACGAACACGCCGGGCGCGTTCATCGAGGGCCAGGGCAACTCCAACGCGACGATCATCGCCAGCAACTTCACCATCCGCGGCGTGAAGAGCGTCCAGCGGTTCGGGCGGTACGATCCTTACATCGTGCAGATGGCGACCGGGGGCGTGACGGTGGCGGGCAACTCGTTCACATACGAGTTCGAGCCGCTCTCGATCTATCTCTTCACGTTCTATGGCTCGAACACGCCGCCGGCCGAGTCGGTCCCCGCAACCTGCCTCCACGTGAATCCGGCGCGGATTGACTTCGGCCCGTATGAAACCGGCATCGACGCCAGCTCCAATTACACGCACATCATCAAGATCACGAACGCGCGCAACACCAACACGGCGTGGACTGTTTCCGAGTCCGCGAGCTGGCTCGCGATTGCCGGCCCGACGTCGGGCGTCGCGACCGTCACAGACCGAACGTACCTGATGGTCACGAACAAATCGTCGTACGCCGTTGGCATGTACAGCACGGATGTCAGCGTTGCGACGTCCGAGGGAACGAAGCTCGTTCCGGTGACGATGGAAGTGATTCCGGGCGAGGCGCAGGGCGAGAAGAGAATCTTCGACGCGGAGACCGGATCGCTGGCGCACAACTGGTCGGTGAGCGAACCCTACCAGGTCGGGTTCTACGACATTCACGGAAGCCTCGAGGACCGGAACGGGCCGTACATCTATTCCTTTTCCATGGACTATGCCGAGAAATCAGCGCTGGGCGGGCTGGCATCGCTGCGCGTGGATTTCGACCGCACAGCCGGGGATACGTCGGCCGGCCGGCTTTACGCGATGTTCGGGACCTACGGCCACGGCGTGTCGAACGCGCCGCCGTCGTGCTGGGTGCCGACGAACGCAAGCCCGTCAAACTATGTATTCAAGTTCGACGTCAAGACGAAGACCGAAGGGGTCGGGCTCACGATGACGCGGTTCGTCGCGATCATCACGGATGACGATCAGCGCAAGGGCAAGCCGGACGTCATGATTTCCGATTTCAAGGGCAGCATCGAGATTGCCGACGGCGCGTGGCAGACGATCTCGATCCCGCTCGGCACGAACTTCTTCGATTGGCGCTACCCCGAGGGGCAGGACGGCACCTTGACTACGCTGGACTTTTCGCGCGTCCGCCAGGTCGAATTCTGTCCGTGGCCCGGGCGCGAGGACAAGAAGGGCACCGTGTGGATCGACAACATGCGGATTGAAACGGTCAACAGCCAGACCAACCGTTACCCCGTGGCCGTGGCCGGCCAGAACCGCAGCCTGATCGGCACGAACGAGACCGTGGCGCTGACGGCGACGAACAGCTTCGATCCCGATGGTACGATCGTGTCGTACGCCTGGTCGCCCGCGGCGGGCCTGTCCGCAACCAACGTGGCGAACCCGGTGTTCACGCCGCCGTCGCCCGGCCGTTTCGTTTACGAGCTGACTGTGACGGACAACCACGGCCTGAAGAGCCGCAACCCGGCGCAGGTCGTCATCAGCTGCCAGCCGACGCTCTTCCCTTCCGACATCCAGCTGTTCCGCGACGAGGCGATGACCGACGAGATCATCGGCGCGGCAAGCAACTGCCTCGATGTGTACGTCAAGCTCACCTGCTTCGCCGGCGGGTTCAGCGGCCAGGAGGATTTCACGCTCGCGCGCATTTCGGGCAACGATGCCTACGGGCCGGACCTCTACAACAACTTAAGTCCCATCAGCGTGGCGCTGGAGGAAACCGGGCCCGATACGAAGATCTTCACCGGTCGCTTCCGGCTTGCGGCGTTCAGCGACGAGACGAAGGGCGAGATCGGAGTTTCGGAAGGCTGCACGCTGTCCGTGAGCAACAACGGCTACCGGGTAACCCGGACGATCGGCAAGCAGTGGTATGGCCTGCAGACGGTGGTGGATCACATCGAGGACGGCACGGACAAGTTCAACGCCTTTGACGGCGTGTGGAATACGTACGACGATCGTCCTAACGGAAATTCGTCCACGGTGAGCATGACGTCCGCGAGCGCCGGCGCGACGACGAACTCGACGCAATCCATTCGTTGCGACGCGACTCTGCACCTGGTGGGGGCGACCAACATCAACCAGCTGTTCGCCGGAGTGATGACGAAGCTCACGCCCTACAGCAACGACATCGCGGCCGCGGCGACGGACCTGTCGAGCACGACCGGTATCCGCGGCGTCAGCTTCTGGCTGCGCGGCAACGGCACAAAGGTGAGCATTGTCCTCAAGTCGCTCGCGATCACGAACTACGACGACTACCTGTACACGATCGAGCACACGCCGACCAACGGCTGGCGCAAGTACCAGCTGCTGCTCACGGATTTCGCGCAGGAAGGGTGGGGCAACCGGGCGGTCGAGCGCGACGCTGCCCTGCGGAATGTCAACGCGATCCAGTTCAAGTTCGCGTCGAAGCAGGACGGCCAGGTCAACCAGCTGTACGTGGACGACGTGGCGCTCTTCGGCGGCAGCAAGTGGTATCTGCCGCACGCGGTTTATCGCAAGCAGAACACGCTCAGCATGGAGGGCTTCAGCGGGTATCTGACGAACTCAACATTCGAGGGGCCGGGCGCGCCGGGCTGGACATTGACGGGCAACGCAGTCAGCGAGGATTTCGGCTCGGGCTACTGGCGGCTCGTGTTCGAGAACTGGCTCGGAATTTACGCCGGCGAGGCGTACCAGACCTTGCCGGTGCAGGCCGGCAAGGCGTACCAGTTCAGCGCGAAGGCGTGGAAGAACGCCGGGTACAACGGCAACGCCTATATCGAGCTGGCTTGGTACGACAGCGTCGGAGGCGACCTGGGAACGGACTCGCTCAACATCACCGCCCAACTCACCCTCGGCGAACAACGCTTCACTCTGCCGTACCGGTACGCGCCCGCCAACGCCGCCACGGTGCGCGCCCGCCTGCGGTCGTCCGGCGGCTCCGGGTACACGGACAACGCGGTGCAGTTCGACGACGCGAACTTCGAGGAATTCGGGCTGGTGGCCGACAACGGCTGGATAAGCGGCTGGATCGGCGGCGAAAGCATCACATGGTCCACCAACCGCACCGAGGGCCGCAAGGCGATGCGCATGCACAGCGTCAACACGAACTGGCTGGCCGGCATGTTTGTCGCACCGTACGGAACGGGCGAGACGCGGACGAACTTCTCGGCGGTGGACGGTTTCGCCATCAAGGTCTGCCGCCCGCCCGCCTTCACGAACTCGGGCACGGCGGCGGGGCGCATCCGGCTCGTTATCGCGACCAATGAGGATGTCGTGGCGTCGACGCGCTGGTATCCGGTGGGTGCCTCGGAGTGGGAAGATTTTGTCCTGTTCCCGAAGGCGAAGTTCTACACGGCCGCCAGCGTGGACGACAGCGACCCGGCGAACTGGGTTGCGTGGAGCAACGCGTGGACGGACATCCGCCGCGTGATCATCGAGCTCGGGCCGTCGCGCAGCAACAACGCTCCGTTCGACGTGATGGTGGACGACTTCCGCCCGTACGCGGATTCGTACGTGCCGGACGACATCATTGACGACCCGATCACGAACTCGGGCGCGAGCACCAACGTGTTCGCCGTGTACCGCGATGCCGGGATTCCGCAGGCGGCAACTTGCCGGGTGACAAGCAACTCCCTCGGATTCGCATGGGACGCGAATTACTCCGGCGAGACGCCGCCCGAAGGAACGAAGTGCCTGCGCGTGAACGGAAGTTTCGATGACGTGGTGAGCATCGCCTACACGCAGAGTTGTCGTGCAGTTGGCACGTTCGACACGCCGGGCCTTGCGTGGAACATCGATCTCGACGGCAGCTACGCGTACATCGCCGACGCCGACCAGGGAATGCGGATTGTCAACATCAGCAACCCGCTGAGTCCGTCGAACGTGGCTTCTGTTCTCCTGCCGCAGTATGCGCGGGATGTCGAGGTCCGCAGCAACTACGCGTTTGTCGCGTCGAGCCCGTTCAAGGTGTTCAACGTGGCGAATCCGGCCAGTCCGATAGAGATCGCCTCGACGAACGTCGGCAACGCGTTCGCGGTCGAGCTGTCGGGCAACTACGCCTACGTTGTGCGCCGCGACGGCTCCCGCTCGCTGGCGATCCTGAACATCGCGAATCCGAGCAACCCGTCCCTTGTCGGCACCGCCAACATCGGTTCCGTGGACTGCCATGTGCGCGTATCGAACAACTATGCGTACGTCGCCCTGCAGGACACGGGATTCCACGTCGTCGATGTGAGCACGCCGTCGAGCCCGGTCATCCTGACGACGAACCGTTTCTCGTACGCGCAGGGAGTGGATCTGAAAGGAGGGTACGCCTACGTCGGCGTGTACGGCGGCTTGAAGGTCATGAATATCAGCACGCCGTCGAATCCCCAACTCGTGGCAAGCCTGCCGTATTCCGGGTACAGCCGCGACGTGCGGATCAACGGCAATCTCGCGTTCGTGCCCGGAGATCAAGGCCTCAGGATCATCGACATCAGCACGCCGACGAACCCGGCGCTGATTGGTTTCGGCGGCGATCTCGGCCTCGATGCGTACGGCGTGGAGGTGGGGGGTGGGTACGCGTACGTCGCGGCGTACGCGGACGGGCTGAAAGTCATGGATATATCGCACGTTGGCGGGTCCACGAACCTAGCCGCGTATGTGGACGGGTTCCTGCGGTTCTCCGTGATGACGCCGGTGGACCTGCTGATCACGCTCAACGCGGGAGGGACCGAGAACACGGTGAGCCTGCAGCAGTACGGCTGGTCCGGCTCCAACGCGTGGCAGGAGATTCACATTCCGCTGCGCGGCATGAACATCTCGACGCGCCAGTTGGAGAATGTGTTTGAGCCGTTCAAGTGCCGGTCGAGTTCGCCGGAGTTGAACGAGTACTTCATCGATAACGTGAGGCTTTCAAACCAGTACTAGGCCCGGAGGCAGAACATGAAGATGAGACAATTGATAACAAGAGCCACAGCGGCCGTCGTGCTGGTCATGGTGTCCGCCGCGCCCTCGTCTGCCGCGCCCGGGGACTTGACCGTCCTTCATCCGTTCAGCGGCGGCGCGCTCGACGGCAGGACGCCGATGGGCGCGGTGATCGAAAGCGGCGGGTGGCTCTACGGTCTGTCGCCGTTCGGCGGTGCGAGCAATTTCGGGTGCGTGTACCGCATGAACACCGTCGGCGGAAGCTTCACGAATCTGCACGGGTTCACGGGCCCCGACGGCAAGTATCCCCTCGGCAGTCTGCTGCTCTACAACGGCAAACTCTACGGCATGACCAGCCGCGGCGGATCGAACGATGCCGGCGTCGTCTTCGAGGTGGCGACGAATGGCGCCGGGTTTGCGATCCGACATTGGTTCAACGACGAGAACGCAAACGACGGCGCCGCGCCGTGGGGCGGACTGATCCAGGCCGGCGGTGTCTTGTACGGCATGACGTACAACGGCGGCCTGACGAGCCGCGGCGTGGTGTTCTCGATCAACGCGTCGACGTGGGTCTACACGAACCTTCATCGGTTCGGCGGACCGCCGGCCGACGGCAAGCACCCGAAGGGCGACCTGCTCCTCGACGGCAGCCGGCTCTACGGCATGGCCAGCGAGGGCGGCACGAACAACAACGGCGTGATCTTCTCGCTCGCATCGGATGGTTCGGGCTACCGCGTGCTGCGCGAGTTCACCGGGCACGACGGCGGCGGCGCGAACCCGTCCGGTGCCCTGGTCAAGGACGGCAGTCTGCTGTACGGCATGACTCCGTCCGGCGACCAAAACGCCGGCGTCGTGTTCTGCATCAGCACGAATGGCGAGACGCTCAACTACCTGAGGATCTTCAACGGCACGGCAACGGACGGCGCTGCGCCGTACGGCAGCCTGCTGAAGCACGACACGAAGCTGTACGGGCTCACGCGCTTCGGCGGCACCAATTCGTCCGGCGTGATCTTCTCCCTCGGCGGCAGCGCGTCGAACCAGTACGTGTGGCCCGGCAACGCCGAACCGGCCGGGAGCCTGATCGCGATCGGCGACACGCTATACGGGACCGCGATGAAAGGCGGCGGCAGCAATTTCGGCGTGGTCTTCAAGTTTGACGCAAGCACCGGCGATGTTTCCGCAGCGTGGATGGCGATGAACTGGATCGACAACGGCGGCATGGGCACGTCGCTCGAAGGGGACGAGAACTCGAGCCGGATGTACGTTCGCCACAACACTGCGGGCGGTCTGCCGGAGTATTCGTTCATCGGCTACGGCCTGACCCCGAACGTGGATGACCGGACGTGGACGTGGCTGGCGATGACGAACTACGGCACGGTCGGGTCCGACGTCGAGTTCACGGGTTCGATTGGCCGTGCCTCGGCCGGCGGCTACTACGTGTCGGCCAAGTTCATCAAGGGCGCGCATGTGTACTACCCGCAATCCGCGTTTGGTTCGTGGGGCGACTGGAACACGCAGCTCTTTGCCACGAACCGCTGGTTTGTCACGGGGCTGATCGCGCCCAGCAATGTCTACGCGCGGTACATGAGCACGAATCGCGTCGACGTGCACTTCGATGGCGACGGCGCGCACTGGGTGATCGTGTTTCGCAAGGCCGGCGCGAGTCCGGAGTTCACGCCGGCCGCGGACGGGACTTCCTACTTCGCCGGGACGGACTACGGAGTCGTGGGTGAGTGCGTGTTCCGCGGTTCGGCCTCGGTGTACGCCCAGACAAACCTCGTCGAGGACACGGTCTATCACTACCGCCTGTACACGGAGAACTATGCGTACTACTCCACGGGGTCCATCGCTTCGGCCAGCACGGACGCGGAACGTGACGACGACGGCGACGCCATGCCCAACCAGTACGAAGTCGGCTATGGCTTCAATCCGGGAATCGGCGCGGACGGGCTCCTGGATGGGGACACCGACGGAGCCTTGAACTGGACGGAGTATGTCGCCGGGACCGACCCGACGAATATCGCGTCCGTGTTCGAGATCACGGATCGTACGTACACAAATTCGCAGTTCGTGATCTCCTGGAGCAGCGTCGCCGGAAAACAGTACTGCATTTATCGCACCACGAACCTGGTGAGCGGTGCGTTCACGAAGCTCGCGACGAACCTCGTGGCGAGCCCTCCGGGCAACGCGTACACGGATTCCGTCTCCGCCGCGACAGCGTACTTCTACAATGTGAAGGTCAACCGGTAGCGCCGCGTCAGAAACTGATCTCAATGAGCCGCGATGTGTATTTGCGATGAGCTGGAGTGTTACCGATATCACTTATTGAAAGGCGATAAATTATGATTTCCGCATACCGGGTCCGTTGTGCTGCAGCGTTTCTGGGTTTCGTGCTGATGGCGGGAGGCGCGCACGCCGCGTCCAACCTCGTCGCCAACGCGGGATTCGAAAGCGCACTGGGCAGCGACATCGGCAACTGGAGTTCGTGGGGTGTTCACACGCTGCGCACGACCGAAAACCCATTCAACGGTTCCCGGTGCCTGCGCCTCTGCGGATCCAACCAGTTGGGTGGTGTCTATCAGCACGTCGATGTCACGGCGGGCAAATTGTACGAGGCCAGCTTCCGCTTCCGCTGGGACGCTGACTGGTCGGCCGGTCAGCGCGAGTTCGAGATCGAATGGAAGCGCGATGATTGGACCTCGATCGAGACGAACACCTTCATCGTCGGCTTCGCGGGGAATCCCGCGATCTGGCATCACTCCGGCGCTTACCCGGTGGTCGCGCCGGACGAGGCCACGCATGCCGAGATCCGGTTCGACTACAACTGGGTGACTCCGAGCAACGCGTTCGTCTACGTCGACGACGTGGTTTTTGAAGAGGCAACCGCGTGGAAGCCCGGAATACAGAACGGCGATTTCGACCGGGTGTTCTATCCGTGCACGCTTGGCAACTGGCAGTCGTCGGGCATGGTCGCGCGGTCGCATTGGCAGGGGTACCGCGACATCGGCAGGTCCAACGCGCTCGCTGCCATGGGGTCGTACTCGGGTCATGACTCCGGACAGGCCCGCCAGACGTTCGCGGTGCAGGCGGGCTCCACCTATCGCCTGTCCTTCCACCACTCTCGCGACAGCGGCTTCACGACGGCGGTGGCCCATGTGGAGATCGACTGGTTGGGCTCCGACACGCAAAGCGTGGTGGGCGCCGACTCTCTCTCGATCAGCCTGCCGGCGGACGGGACGGGCTGGGCCTCGTTCCAGTCGTCGATGCTGACGTCGCACAGCAGCGCGGCTTATGCGCAGATTCGCTTCGTGTTCAACGGCGTCAGCGAGTATGGGACCTACTACATCGACGAGGTCGAGTTCGACAGGCCGCGCTCCTTTTTCCGCTGCCAGGCCACGAACATCGTGGACGGCGCCGGCGATCCGTTCATCGCACGCGGGCTTGCGCTGAGCGGTTGGTTCTTCCCCGAGGGATACATGTTCGGGATCCTGAAGCAGTACAACAAGTGGAAGTACCTGAACACGCACACCGAGATCCGGAATCGCTTCGAGGCGCTTCTCGGCGGCGAGGCCGCCAGCGAGGCGTTCTGGAACACGTACCGGAGCAACTTCATGACCGCGGCGGACGTCGCGATGTTCAAGAACGAGTTCGGCGTCAACATGGTCCGCTTCCCGTTCAACTACCGCGACCTCAGCCCGGAGAACAACCCGGGCGCGTACCGGGCAAGCGGTTTCGCTGAAATGGACAAGGTCATCCGGTGGTGCGCGTCGAACGACATCTACGTGATCCTGGACATGCACTCCTGTCCCGGCGGCGCCTCTTCGGAGCCGTCCGGTGACCCGGAGTACCTCCTGGATATCTACAATGACGCCGAGCATCGCTGGGAAGAACACGCCATCGGCTGCCTGTGGGAGACCAACCTCTGGGGCTACACGTACAAAACGGGACGCACGCCGGAATCGAACGCGCAACGGACGGCTGACCTGTGGAAGTACATCGCCTCCTACTATCGGAACGAGGATCACATCATCGGCTACGAAGTGATCAACGAGCCGTTCCTGCCCAACACGCAGTGGTCGTGGGAGGTGGGGTTGGATCCGACCAACCAGATGCGCGAGACGTTCAAGCACGTGACCGGCGCAATACGCGAGGTGGACGACCGCCACATCGTGTTCGTGTCGGGAGACTGGTTCTCGGAATCGATCGGTGGAATGCTCCCGCCGTGGGAGACGAACATGGCGATCGCCGTGCACCGGTACTGGAAGGAGACCGGCTTCCAGGACGGCGTCATGCAGGAGTACCTGGACGCGCGGGACGAGTACCATGTTCCGTTCTGGCTGAGCGAATCCGGGGAGAACTCCAACCCGTGGTTCTACGATATGGCGCGGCTCTTCGAGAGCAACAACATCGGCTGGACATGGTGGGCGTGGAAGAAGACGGGATCGATCGCGTCCGGCTTTGCCTCGGAGATTCCCGCGAGCTTCCAGTACGTCATCAACAACCTGTGGCTCGACACCATCGACACGAACCTCTTCAGGACGGGACTGTACGACCTGGCGCAGGCGTTCCGGACGGAGAACTGCAACAAGCATGTCGGGTACTTCGCGTCCCTGTTCAACACCAACGGGCTGTTCAACGTCGCCTCGCAACCCTTCAAGAATCACGTGGCGCCGGGCACGATCCAATTCGCCGACTACGATGTGGGAAACCAGGGCGTGGCCTACAGCGACTCCGGCTATTGGAATACGAACTTCGACTATCCCGTGGACTACAACCTGGGATGGAAGTACCGCAACGACGGCGTCGATATCGGCTGGAACGATGCCGACAGCGCCTACAAGGTTTTCCACACGGACGACGGGGAATGGTTGAAGTACACCATCAACTTCCAGGCCACGGGGACGTATCACGTCGGCATCCGCTACGCAACGGAATGGACGAATCGCCAGCTGCGCCTTCATTGGGATGACACGGCCGATCTCTCGGGCGTCGTCACGACGCCCGCAAGCGGTGGATGGGGGACGTGGCGGACGCACGTCGTGAGCAACGTGATCGTTCCGGCCGTCGGTGTTCACACGCTAAAAGTGGAAATCGTCTCGGGAGGAATCGACTTGGCCCGCATGGAATTTGCCCGGGCAAACACGGCCCCTATCGTGGATGCGGGCGCGGATCAGAACGTGACACTGCCTGCGAACGTCATACTGGATGGAACGGTGAATGACGACGGTCTGCCGAATCCGCCGGGCGCATTCTCGTCGGGATGGACGAAAGCGAGCGGGCCGGGCGTTGTGGGGTTTGGCAACTCGAACGCGGTGGATACGACCGTGACGTTCTCCAGCACAGGGACCTACGTCCTTTGCCTGGCTGCGCACGATGGCGAACTGGGCGCGTCCGACACGGTGACCGTGGCCGTGGCCAAGGTTGAGATCAGCGCCTCGCCGGGGGACTACTCGTTTCGAACGCGGACGAATACGGCGTACGGGGAGAGTCTTCTGGACAATGGCGGATTCGGACAGGAGGGTTTCTATATTTCCGAGCCCGGCGGAGACCCTGTCCGTGCGGGTGAATTCATCCCGGCCTACTGGACGTGGGGGCTTCCGGACGAGCTGGGGTGGTGCAATGGCAACGTCCAGCGTAGAAACTGGAAGGACCACGGGACCGACGGTTACTGCGCAATCATCTCCGGCACGTGGATGGGCGGTACCTACGCCCTCATCGGACAGCGACGGCCCATCACCGCCGGCCGACTCTACGAGGCCGCGGGCTGGTTCTGGAAGGAGCCCGGCTGGACGGCG
>CAYQYB010000062.1:0-11833 GCA_964421535.1 uncultured Verrucomicrobiota bacterium
AGGAGCGCTTCGGCGTGCTGAACCATGCGCCGGACCTGCGCATCACGGTGATCCCGAGCGGCGTGGATACGGAGCATTTCCAGCCGGCCGACGCGGCGGTGAAGGAGCAGGCGATCGTGTTCACGGGCTACTATTCGGACGAGCCGAACCGGGACGCCGTCATGTGGTTCAGCCATTTTGTCTGGCCGCGGCTGAAGGCCAGGCATCCGGACCTCACGTTCTACGTCGTCGGCCCGGGCGCCCGGCCCGACATGCTGGAACTCGCCCGGAAGGACCCGCGAATCATCGTCACCGGCGAGGTGGACAGCATCCGGCCGTACCTTGCCCGCGCTCGGATCTTCGTCTGCCCGAACCGGCTGGGCTCGGGCATGCGCGGGAAGATCCTGCAGGCGATGGCGTCGGGCGTGCCCGTCGTTTCCACGACGCTGGGCGCCGAGGGGATTTCCATCCAGCAGGGCGAGAACGGGTTCCTCGCGGACAAGCCGCTGATCATGGCGCAGACCATCGATCTGCTTCTGAGCGATCCTGTCCTTCAGGCGAACGTGGCCAGGCGCGCGCGGGAGATGGTCACGGAGCGGTTCTCGTGGGATCGCGGCATCGACCTGCTCGAGACGGTGCTGCACGAAGTGGTGGAGGGGAGATAGGTTTGGTGCAGTGTGGCAGCGGCTCTGCGAGCCGCTTCACGACGGTCCGCTCGTAGAGCGGACGCCACACCTTCGAGAAACGTCTCAGCCTATGGAGCGGCCGAAACGCTCGCGCGGATCACCCTCGACGTCACCGGATTCCCCGCCGGGATCAGCGCTTCCGTCTGGAAGTTCTTCACACCGGATCCGTATTTCGTGGTGAGCTCGATCCGCGCGGCGCGCGGGCAGGCCCCGCCGGCGGACGACCATTCCTCTTTCCAGTCCGCGCCGTCGTAAACGGAAACGCGGAAGAGCTCGACGCCGTGCGCGAGAATGTTCGTGACCGGGTCCGCGGCCGCGCCGGGGCCCGCCGCCGGCTGGTGCTCGCGGAGAAGAACGGACTCGTCGCCCGCGCCCGCGCCAACGCGGTATGTGACGCGGTGCACCTCGAACCAGCGCAGGTCCGCTTCTCCCGCGGGCATCACCGCCGGGCAGAAAGACAGCCGCGACGCGTCGGAAGCCTTCTCGAGCGTGAACGCGCAGGACGCGTCGGATTTCAGCGCGAACGCGCAGGCGATGTCGCGCGCGACGAGCTGGACGGCCTCGGCGGCGGCATCCGCCCCGCGCCGCCGCTCGTCCTGCCCCTGCATCGTGACCGACACGGTGCGGTAGACGGAGAAGACCAGCGTGATGACCAGCGAAGCGATGGCGAGAGCCAGCATCAGTTCGATGAATGTCATGCCGGAGCGGCGGGGGAAGCGGCGGACGTTGCCGGCGATGCGTGACATGGCTCTCAGGCCGTGGTCACGAGCTTCACGAAGAAGAGTACCACGACGACCAGCGCGAGGAGGCCGATCACCGCGATCAGGAGGAGCCAGATGCCCTTGCTTTCCTTGTGGCGCGCGCCGAACGGCGAAATGTTCGCGAACGATTCCGGCGCGGCGGCGGGGCCCGGCGCGACCTCGACGTGCGCCTCGGCGTAGCTGTGGGTTTCGAGCGCTTCCGTCTGGTCGGCGTCGAACAGGAACTCGACCGACCCGACCTGGAGAAGATCCTTGGGGCGTAGCTTCGACTCGGTCACGTCCTTGGAGTTGAGCCGCGTGCCGTTCGTGGATTCGAGATCGCGGAGAAGGAAGCGGTCGCCGTCGCGGATGATGCTGCAGTGGTGGCCGGAGACCGTGGGGTTGTCGATCGGGATGGTGTTGTCCTTGCTGCGCCCGATGGTGATGGCGTCACGGTCGATCGGAAACGTTTTGCCTTTCACGTCTCCCGACATACCGATTAGTGCTGCCATGAACCATTTCCTCCGTTAGCTATGGGCGAATATAGTCATCCCCAGCCGTGGCTGTCAACGTGCTTGGGAGGTTCTATTCCTGCCATACCGACCGGCCCTGGAGGATCGTCCTCACCGCCCGCCCGGTCAGCTTCCGGCCCTCAAACGGCGTGTTGCGGGACTTGGACACGAACTCGCTCGCGCGAACCGTCCACGTCGTGGCCAGGTCGAGAATCGCGATGTTTGCCGGGGCGCCGGGCTGGAGGCTTGGGTCGGGAAGCCCCAGCACGCGGGCCGGGCCGACCGTCCAGCGGTGGACCCACGCGCCCAGCTTCATCAAGCCGGTTGCGACCAACTCGGTGTACGTCACGCCGACCGCGGTCTCCAACCCGACGATTCCGAACGGCGCCTTCAGGAACCCGCGCGCCTTCATCTCGGCGGTGTGCGGCGCGTGGTCGGTGGCCAGCGCTTGAAGGGTCCCCTCTACAATGCCCTGCACGAGCGCCTTGCGGTCCGCGGCCGACCTCAGCGGCGGGTTCATCTTGTAGTTCGTGTCGCCTTCCTTGATGTCCGCGTCCGTGAGCGCGAGGTGGTGAGGCGTGAGCTCGCCGGAGACTTTCAAGCCGCGCGCGCGCGCGTCGCGGATCAGTTCGACGCCTTCCTTCGTGGAGACGTGCTGGATGTGGACCGCGCAGCCGGTCCGTCGCGCGAGGTCGATGTCGCGCCGGATGATTTTCACTTCGGCCTCGGACGGGATGCCCGGAAGTTTCCAATGTTTGGAAAACTCGCCCTCGTGCATGACCCCGTTCTTCTCCATCTCGCGGTCCTGAGCGTGGTCCATGATCGCCTTGTTCAGCGCCGCCGCCAGCGTCATCGCGCGCTTCATGGTTTCGTCCGACGACACCGTGTTGCCGTCGTCCGTGAACACGCCCGCGCCGGCTTCCACGAGAGCTTTGAGGTCAGCGACATCGCGGCCGTCGCGGCCCGCCGTGATGCACGCGGAGGGAATCACGCGGACAAGCCCGACTTCCTCCGCGCGCTTGATTACTTGCGCGATGCGTTCCGGCGTATCCAGCGGCGGCTTCGTGTTGGGCATGGCGACGACGATCTGGAAGCCGCCGCGCGCGGCCGCACGCGAGCCGGTTTCGATCGTTTCCGCGTCCTCGCCGCCGGGCTCGCGAAGATGAACATGCAGGTCGATCAGCCCCGGCACAACCACCAGCCCGTTCGCGTCGATTACGTCCGCGCCGGCCGGAACGGCCGCCGGCGTCTGCGCGATCATGCCGTCCTTGATGAAAAGATCCCGCACGTCGTCTGTGCCTGCCGACGGATCAACGACTCGTCCGCCTCGGATGTGGATTGTGTTGCTCATGGCTTGTTGGGTTTCATGGGGTTGTTCATGGCTGTCTGCAAAACGGTTGCCGCGGCAGTCAGTTCCGCGAGGGGGACCGGGTGGCTCCTATCGCAGCGCGGGCACACGATGCTCTTCTGGTCGAACGCCGGCGGCAGTTTGATGTTCAGGCCGCAGGCACACGCAATCGTCGCGTACTGGTTGACCTTGTGCAGCAGGTCCTGCACGGTGCGCCATTGCTTCGTCGTGTCGGATTTCGGTCCGGCCGCGGCCGGATCGCGGATCCCGTTCTCCACGGAGCTCGCGAGGTTGCGCGCTCCGAGAATGGACCGGTTCTTGTGCGTCTCGCGGAACGCTTCCTCGTACGCCGCGAGCGACGAGCCCTTCGCCATGCCGCGCAGAACGCGGATGCGATCCTGCGCCGGCGGATGCGTGCTGAAGATGGAGGACACATTGGCCGCGGGCGAAAGCGGGTTCACCGTGAACATCGGCGCAACGGCGCGGCTGACCTCCAGGGGCGGGGCGGGGGTGTAGGCGATCTTTTCCAAGGCGGCCGCGAGGCCTTCGGGATAGCGGGTGAACTGGGCCGCGGAGGCGTCGGCCAGGTACTCGCGGCGGCGCGAGCAGGCGAAGTACAGCATCTGCGCGAGGATCGGCGCAACGATCGCAAAGACCACCGCGACGATGAAAATGATGATCGCCGCCTGCCCGCCCCCCTTGGACGAACGCCGGCCGCCGAGCGCGAAGCGCATGCCGCGGCGGAGGAACAGGTCCGCCATCATGATCACCGCGCCGAGCGTCAGCCCGGCGAGCGTCATGAACAGCGTGTCGCGGTTCGAGATGTGGCCGATCTCGTGCGCGATGACGCCCTGGAGCTCGTCGCGGTCCAGCCGCGCCAGCAGGCCTGTCGTCACGGCCACCGCCGCGCGCTTCGGGGTGAGCCCGACGGCGAACGCGTTGGGCGCGGGGTTGTCGATGATGTACACGCGCGGCAGGACCGGGAGGCCCGCCGCGATCTTCATTTCCTCGACGACGTTGAACAGCTGCGGCGCCTCGTTGTGGGTCACCTCGCGCGCGCCGGTCGAGAACATGAGGAGCTTCTCTCCCCCGGCCATCGAGGCGATCATCATGATCAGCCAGAGCGCCATCGCGGCGAGCACGCCGTACGGCCCGCCGTCGGGATCCGTCACAATACCGATCGCGTAGCCGAGACCGATAAGGACCGATGCCAGCAGCATCAGGAGCACCGCCGACTTGCGCTTATTCGCTCTGATCGCTTCCCACATGTGCAAATGCCTAATAACTAAGCACTAATGCCTAATGAATGTCCGAATGACTGAATTCATGGACCGCAAGATCGCCAAATCTTCGCGAAGATCAAGTGCAACTCTCTGGCTTCATGCCAGAGCCTGCGCGCTTCATCCTTCTTCCCGGGCGCTGCGGCGGCAATCATTCGCAACCAGTGCTTTGTTTCTCTCGATTCTTTTCTGCATATGCCGATCTTGTGCCGGAAATCCTTCTTCGAGCCGGCATCATCGGCTTCGCAGTAGTTTGCTCCCACGCTGGTTCCCGATCTCACGATCTGGCTAATCAATGGCGAGAGCACTGCATCGGCAGGCAGGGTTCGCGCGTAGGCAATCACCGCTTCGCCGATTTGAGCGGTCCGCTCTTCGAGATCATACTTGCGTTTGTCGCCGTTGTTTTCCGCCATTGGCGCTTCGTCATTCATTAGTCATTAGCGCTTAGACATTCGTCATTGTTTCAGAACTTCACCTGCGGCACCGCGCGCTCGGCCGCCGACTCGACCTGGAAGAACTCCGAGAGCTTGAAGTTGAACATGCCGGCGATGATGTTCGTGGGCACGCTCTGGACCTTCGTGTTGTAGGTCATCGTCGCGTCGTTGTAGAACTGCCGCGCGAAGCTGATCTTGTTTTCCGTCGACGACAGCTCTTCCTGCAGCGCGAGGAAGTTCTGGTTCGCCTTCAGGTCCGGGTAGTTTTCCACGACGAGGAAGAACTTGCTCAGGGCGTCGCCGAGCGCGCCTTCCGCCTTGGCCGCCGCGGCCGGGCCGGTCGCCTGCATCGCCGCCGCGCGCGCGTTCGTGATGGCTTCCAGCGTGCCGCGTTCGTGCGCGACGTAGCCCTTGACCGTCTCGATCAGGTTCGGGATCAGGTCGTGCCTGCGCTTGAGCTGGACGTCGATCTGCGACCAGGCGTTCTGGACCTGGTTGCGCGACATCACGAGGCCGTTGTACATCCCGATCACCCACAGCACGAGAAGCACGAGTACGCCGACAGCAATCAGTAATCCGATCATGGTCCTCTCCTAGTTTTTCTTTGCTCCGCCAAACACACTGGTCACGAAATCCACGAAGGCCGCCCCGTGCGGCGAATCCGCTTTCTGCCGCGCGATGCTTTGCGCCTCGCCCTGGTCCAGCCAGACCCCGTCGCTCTTGCACACGTCCACCTCGACGTCGGTCCCCGGCAGGATGCCCGCGCGCATGCGGTGGAAGCATTTCGGGCAGCGCCGCTTGCTCTTCTTCTCGCCCGTCAGGTTGAAATCTTTCGGGAGGTCCAGCTCCCCGTGCAGGAGCAGGCCGAGTTCGCCGCGATCCATCCAGCAGCCCTGGCAGGCCGAGCAGAAATCGAGCTCCACACGGTTGAACTCGAGGATGATCATCGGCTTATGGCACGCGGGGCAGTCCATGGAAGTCTCGCTTTCGGGTTATTCTACGCGCGCGGCGAGCCCATTTCCACGTTTTTCCAACCCTTGGAAAAACGGCCGCAAAATTTTCCAAGGTTTGGAAAATTCGGCGGTCCTGCCTACAATGCGCGCCGAAGCGATGAACCGAAACGAGCTGCCCATCTTTCAAATCGAGCCAACGCTGGTCGGCGCGGTCCGCCACAGCGGGCGCGTGATCGTCCAGGCGCCGACCGGCTCCGGCAAGTCCACGCAGATTCCGCAGATGCTGCTCGACCACGGCCTGCTCGGAACCGGGCAGGTCGTGATCCTCCAGCCTCGGCGGCTGGCGACGCGCATGCTCGCCGCGCGCGTCGCGCGCGAGCGCAACGGCCGCCTTGGCGACGAGGTCGGCTACCAGATCCGGTTCGAGGACCACTCCGGGCCGCGCACGCGGATCAAGTACGAGACGGAAGGAATCCTCCTGCGCCAGATGCTGACGAATCCGAAGCTCGACGGCGTCGCGGCGATCATCTTCGACGAGTTCCACGAGCGGCACCTGTACGGCGACATCACGCTGGCGCGGGCGCTGCAAATCCAGGAGTCGGCGCGGCCGGACCTGAAGCTGCTGGTGATGTCGGCGACGCTCGACGCGGGGCCCTTGGAGAAGTACCTCAATCCGTGCGTCGTGCTGGAGTCGGCGGGGCGCACGTACCCGGTGAGCACAGAGTATCTCTCATCTTCCGTGGGCCGGGACGACGAGCAGGTGTGGGAGACGGCCACCCTCGCGTTCGAGCGCGCGGTGGCTGACGGCGCCGAGGGCGATTTCCTGATCTTCATGCCGGGCGCGTACGAGATCAGCCGCACGGTCCAGGCCATCAAGAACTCTCCGCTGGGCCGCGGGTTCATCGTCCTGCCGCTCCACGGCGAGCTTGCGGCGGACGACCAGGACGCCGCGGTCGCGCGGTACGACCAGCGCAAGGTCGTGGTCTCGACGAACGTCGCCGAAAGCTCGCTGACGATCGACGGCGTGCGCGTGGTGATCGACAGCGGGCTGGCGCGGATCCCGAGGTTCGACCCGTACCGCGGCATCAACACGCTGCTGATCGAGCGGATCAGCCGCGCCTCCGCCGACCAGCGCGCGGGCCGCGCGGGCCGTACGGCGCCGGGCCGCTGTATCCGGCTTTGGACGGAGCAGGAGCATTTCGAGCGGCCTATGCAGGAAGTGCCGGAGGTGAAGCGGCTGGATCTCGCGGAAGTCGTGCTGACACTCAAGGCGAGCGGGGTCGAGGACGTGAAGACGTTCCGGTGGCTGGAGCCGCCGGACCCGCGGTCGCTCGAGCGCGCGGAGCTTCTGCTCCACGACCTCGGCGCGTTGAATCATGCCGGGACCATCACGGAATTGGGCCGCAAGATGCTTTCGTTCCCTGTCCACCCGCGCTACTCGCGGATGCTGATCGCGGCGAACGACTACGGCTGCGTGCGGTCCGTGGCGCTAATCGCGGCGCTGACGCAGGGCCGCAACCTGCTGCAGCGGAAGCAGGGCGGCGACGTGAAGGAGGACCGGGAGAACCTGCTGGGCGACGAGGCCGAGTCGGACTTCTTCATCCTCATGCGCGCGTGGCGGTACGCCGACCAGCAGCGCTACGATCTCAACAAGTGCCGCCGCCTCGGCATCCACGCGCTGTCCGCGCGCCAGGTCCAGCCGCTCTTCAACTACTTCCTGGATATTGCGAAGAAGGAGGGGCTGGCAATCGAGGACCGCGCGCCCGACAACGAGGCGGTCCAGAAGTGCGTGCTGACCGGGTTCAGCGACCAGCTCGCGCAGCGCGTGGACCGCGGGACCCTGCGCTGCCAGCTCGTGCACGGGCGCAAGGGGATGCTGGCGCGCGAGAGCGCCGTGCAGAACAGCCCGCTGTTCGTCGCGGCCGACGTGCGCGAGATCGAAGGCCGCGACCGCGAGCTGAACGTTCTTCTCGGCCTCGCGACGGCGGTGAAGCCGGAGTGGCTGAAGGAGTTGTTTCCGGAAGATTTCAGCGAGCAGGTCCACGTCCGCTACGATCCCGAATCGAAGCGCGTCGGCGCGGCGAAACAGGTGCTTTTCCGCGACATCGTGCTGGAGATGAAACGGATGGACACGCCCCCCGCCGACGAGGCGGCGGCACTGCTTGCGGAGGAAGTGATCAAAGGCACGCTGACCCTGAAGAGCTGGGACCACACGGTGGAGCAGTGGATCCTGCGTGTCAACGCGCTCGCGAAGTGGTGCCCGGACCTCAAGCTGCCGACGATCACGGACGACGGGCGGCAGGCGATGATCCAGCAGGTCTGCCTCGGCGCAGTCTCTTATAAGGATATAAAGGAGAAGCCGGTCTGGCCGGCGGTGAAATCGTGGCTGAGCGGGGCGCAGCACGCGCTGGTCGAGAAGCACGCGCCCGAGCGGCTGGACCTGGCGAACGGGCGGAAGGCGAAAATGACGTACGTGCCCGACGCCGAGCCGTACATCTCGATGCGCATCCAGGATTTGTACGACGTCAAGCAGACCCCGAAGATCGCGATGGGCCGCGTGCCGGTGGTCGTCCACATCCTCGGCCCGAATCACCGGCCCGTGCAGGTGACGCAGGACCTCGCCGGTTTCTGGCGCGAGCATTATCCGCGGGTGAAGAAGGAGCTTCAGCGGAAGTATCCGAAGCACGAGTGGAGATAGACGTGAGATGGGAGTGTTTCAAAGGTAGGGCGAGGCGTCCCCGCCGAGCCGGGCAGAGACCCTGCGGCTCAGCCGGAGGCTTCGCCCTACCTTTGTGGATTGCGGCCTTTGTTTTCCTCGTCGTCTCTCCCTCCTCCGCCCAGCGCGACCCGCGGCTGTGGCCGTTTGACTCCCGCTCCATCTGGAACATGCCCATCGGCAGCGAGGCGAAGTACGTCCCTGCCGGCATCGGCCCCGCGACTGACCACGGCATGACTGTCGACGAGGACATCATCATTATGACGCCGGACGCGCCGCTGACGCCGGTGTACGAAAACCATGCGGACTGGGCACGGGGCGCCGACCGTTGCCGGATCGACGGCCCGAAGATCGCGGAGGTGCCGATCCCGAAGGATTTCGTGACCGTGCCGTGGCGCGGCGCGACGCCGAATCACGCCGCGGCCGTGCTGATGCCCGACGGCCGGACGCTTCACCAGAGCCAGCCGTTCTCGCGATGCGCGACGGGGGAGGTTGCGCTGAGCCACTACGTCTCGCCGGATGTGGACTTGTACGGATCCGGTATCGAAGGAGCGCACGGCGGCAGCATGCTGTCGAGCATCGGCGGCACGATCCGGCTGGGCGAACTCGTGCCGGGCGGCGTGATCCGGCACGCGCTGAAAATCAATTTGTACTGCAAGAAGTACATCTCGCGGAACGTCGGGTTCAGTCCCGGCTACCGCTGGCCGTGCCGCGTGGACTACGCCTGCGCCGACGGCCGCTGCGGCGGGACCAATACGGCGCTCGAGATGGGCGCTCTGCTCGCGCTCAAGCCCGATTTCGATTTCTCGTCCCTTGAAACCCAGCCGGCTCGAATCCTGGCGCGCGCGTTCGTGGATTACGGCGCGTACGTCGTGGACGACACCGCGTGGGACGTGTACGCGCTCGCGACGGAGTGGGGGCCGGCCGGCCGCGTGCTGGACGAGTTCAAGGCGGCGTGGGGCTTCGATTTCGAGGCGAAGGAACTGGATGCACCGTGGGCGAAGGACATGCGCGCGATCTTCACGAACCTGTGCGTGATCGACAACAATGCGCCGGGCCGGATCGGCGGCGGGGGCAAGCCGCGCCGGCCGCTCGCGCCGCCGTTGAAATGAAACGCGGTTTCAGGGTATTTTGCTGCTAAAAGGAGTCCGGGTGTTCAAACGAGCAATCATTCTATCGGCCGCCGTGCTGGCGCTTCTCGCGCATTCGGCGTTCGCGGCCGGCTCGATCACCAATCCCGTGTCGGTCAACCTGGGCAGCCCGATCAACTCCGTGGATTGGGCGGGAATTCCGAACTACAGCAATCTCGTTGTTGGAACCGATGACGGGTACGTGAGGGTTCTTCTGTTCACGAGCACGGGTGTAAACGCGGTCGCATCGGCGGACGTCACGAACGCCTGCAACACCACCCGGTGGCATCCGTCCTTGAACTACATTGCCGCCGGCGTGGAAGGCGTGAGCCCCGGCTCGCTTCGCCTGTACTTTTTCACCGCGCCCGGCACGCTGTCATCAATCACCAACTTGTGGTTCAACAAGGCGGTGCGGGCCGTCTCCTGGAGACCTAACGGCAATCACCTTGCGGTGGGGATCAACCGCATGTCGGATGGGCTGGTCGTCTACAATTCCGCATCGCTGCCGACGCTCTCGGGCGCGGCGACGCAAAACCTCGACGGGACGCGGTTCGGTTCGGCGCCCAACTACTTGTGTAACACGCTGGATTGGAATCCGGCCGCCAACAGCAATCTGGCCGTCGGCTTGAAGAACGGCGCAAGCCCCGGCGAGCTGGCTGTGTATCGCTTCACGGGCTCGACACTCCCGTGGCTGAGCGAGTTCCGCCACTATTCCGACGTGGACGTCGAAGCGGTGGACTGGTGTCCGACGACGAACCTGCTTGCCATCGGAATGCACAGCGCCATTCAGACGCAGCATCTGCGGGTCTTCTCGTTCACTCCATCGAGCGGCGCGCTGGCGCTGCGGACCGGGATCACCGACACGCAGGAGGTGCGGGCGGTCGATTGGGCGCCGTCGGGTAACCTGCTGGCGGTGGGGCTGGTCTCCGGCGCGGGGGCGGAGTTCCGGATCTACCGCTATGATGCCACCTCGAACGCGCTGGTTCTGATCGGCGATATCGAATCGGGCAACAGCGTGAATGCGGTGCACTGGTCGGCGGACGGCAACTACATCGCGACCGGCACGGACAACGGCCTCTTGACGGTATACGGCGTGCTCTACGCGGACCTCGCGGTCGCGAAAAGCGCCACCAACCGGTCGCGGCCCGGAAGCAATCTCGTGTACACGGTGACGGCGACGAACCGCGGGCCGTCGACGGCGTTCTCGTTCCAGCTGACCGACACGCTGCCCACGAACGTGACCGTCGTTTCCGTTTCGAACAATTGGGGCACGGTGGCAACGAACGGGAACGTGGTGACGTGCACGACGAACCGGGTGCCCGCCTCGTTCGCGGCGCTCACGATGCGGATCACGGTGAGCGTGAACGCATCCGCCTACGGCCGGCTGACCAACCGCGTGGAGGTCAGCAGCGTCAGCGCGGACCTCGTGCCGACGAACAACACGGCGTCGTGCGTGACGGAGCTCGACTACGACGGCGACGGCGCGCTGGACTCCACCGACAAATGCGTCTTCGTGTGGAACCCCGACCAGAGCGATGTCGATCACGACGGGATCGGCGACCTGTGCGACAACTGCACGAATGCGGCGAATGCGAACCAACTCGACATCGACGACGACGGGTGGGGCGACGTGTGCGACGTCTGCCCCACGAACGCCGGCCCGCAGACCGACGTGGACGGCGACGGGCGCGGCGATGCGTGCGACAACTGTCCGAGTTCAAACAACCCGGCTCAATTTGATACGGACGGGGATCATGTGGGTGATGCTTGTGACAATTGCCCAACCAACTCGGGGCTTCAGGACGATGCCGATTTCGATGGCGTCATAGTCATCGGTGTCGACTCCATCCGTCGTCACGCCGCCCTCCGGATCCGTATCGACCCAGGTGTAGGCGATTTCCCCGACGAGCTCGATCAGACAGGTACTGCTCGGTCCACAAAGCCGACATCTTTTCTCCGACGGCGGAGCTGATTAGTTGGTTGATTGAAACGCCCTCTTTCTCCGCCGCCTCACCGAGCTGCCGGTGGAGAGATTCAGGTAGACGCAGACTCAGG